>NZ_JAPAEP010000002.1:0-323998 GCF_025842465.1 Exiguobacterium sp. N5 | reverse complement strand
AGCGCCTTTCATCAGCGGACCATGCGGTCCGATGACACATCCGGTATTAGCCCCGATTTCTCGTGGTTATCCCAGACCTATGGGCAGGTTCTTTACGTGTTACTCACCCGTCCGCCGCTCATTCCACCGTCGTCCCCCCGAAGGGTTCAGACGGCTTCCTGCGCTCGACTTGCATGTATTAGGCACGCCGCCAGCGTTCGTCCTGAGCCAGGATCAAACTCTCCAAAGAATTTGATATAGCTCTTAAATTGACGAAGCTTGCGCTTCATTCAAAAATTGTAAAACTTATTTTTGCCTCATCGTTCAGTTTTCAAAGTTCGTCTGCCGCTCTTAGCGACTCATTTATAATAGCACCTGTAATTATATCCGTCAACTATAAAAAGAAAGTTTTTTAAAAAAGAATAAATAAAGACGATTCCATTTCATTTTGTTGAATGGAATTGCTAGTTTCTTCTTATTGAAATGCAACAATGCTCACATCGGTTAATCGCGATAAATCATATTCTTTCTCCCCTGTCGCTTCAAGCACAATCGGTTGTTCGACACGATTCGTATAGGCATATATCGTTCCTCGTACTCCACTGCTCAATAAAACAGGGCGACCGATTTCATAAAATCCAAGTAATGTCGCAAGAAGCGACAAAGCTTCTCCATCATAGGCTTTGTTCTGCCACATATAGAAATATGCTTCCTCTGGAGAGAGCGGCTTTCGGAACGTTCGGGGTGCTGTTAACTGACAGAAGCGATCGGCGACAATAAATAGAGGAGAGGCTGGATTCAACTCGCGTTCCGTCAGACGTTTTGGAAACCCGGATCCATCCAATCGCTCATGATGCTCGGTAATCAATTGATACACTCTTCCTCGTAACGTTTGAGTACTCGGGAGCATCGATGCCGAAACGAGTGGGTGTTGATACAATAGCTCCCGTTCCATTTTTGTGAAATAACGCATATGAGACCATTTCCGAATTTTAGCGTAGCTCGCATCTGCAAAATAAGAAGCAATCCCGTAATCAAATTGGAGTTGATGTTCGTCCCCTCGATATTTCGATAAGGCACGGGCGACGAGCGCTCGATAGACGGAATGGTAAATGACATGATTTTTCCGCAACGGCTGATGCGTAAAGAAATGAACGATCGCTGTAAGCGGAACTTCCTGACGAAATAGTTGATGAATGAATTCTAGACCTTCATATGGGTTAGGTGCGATCCGTTCTTCCCACTGATTATAATGCTTCTCATATTGAAGGACCTGATTACAGAGGCGCTGTTCTTCTTTAGACGTGAAGAGCTTCTGTTCAACAGGTGCGACATCGATATCTTCGATTTTTAAGAAACGGAGCAAACGTAAATGTTCATTGGTTAAGTGGATTCCGGCTTCTAAAGAAGAAACGGGTGACAATAGCGTCATCCCAACATGTACAGTGGATAAGTTCAAACGCACGCGAATCCCTCCTAATATATGAAAAGATCGAACGGAAACACCGTTCGACCTCTCGTCTTACCCATTCACATCAGACGATTCATCGGTTTCAGGTGCTTCATCCTCAAACCCATTCTCCAAATCGACTGCTGATTCCTCTTCTAACTCATCTTTTTTCAACTTTGCGATAGTCGCTAAACGATCGCCCTCTTCGATGTTCATCACTTTCACACCGCGAGTACTTCGACCCATTTGAGAAATCGTTTGTGAATCAATCCGAATCGCAACACCGAGTTCGGTCATCAGCATGATGTCATCGTCTTCATCAACGACACGCATCCCGACGACTGTTCCACGATCTGTCTTAATTCCGATGATACCGGAACCGCCACGACCTTGTGTGCGGAACTGTTCCATGGCCGTACGTTTTCCGTATCCTTTTTCAGTGATAATCAAGACGTCTTGCGTGGTGCGAACGATTTCCATCGAGACGACCAAATCGTCTTCCTTCTTCAATCGAATCGCGCGAACGCCTCGTGCCGTACGTCCCATCGAACGAACTTCTCCTTCGAGTGGGAAGCGAATCGACATACCTTGGCGTGTGACGATCAACATTTCATCGTCGCTCTTCGCTAAACGGACCGTGACGAGTTCATCTGTCTCATTCAAACTGATGGCACGTAGACCGTTTTTGTTGATTCGGGCGTATGCCGAAAGTGGCGAACGCTTAATCAATCCTTCTTTCGTGATGAAGACGAGAGACAACTGCTCGTCTGCTACTTCTTCAGACTCATCCTGTGTCTCTTCCGCTACCGTTTGGTTAGCCAAGTAACTATTGAAATCGACAGGAATCATCGTTTCGACTTTTTCACCTTTGTCGATTTGCAGCAAGTTAATGATCGGCATCCCTTTCGCGGTACGGCTCATCTCAGGAATTTCGTATCCTTTGAGACGGAAGACGCGTCCGAAGTTGGTGAAGAACAGGATGGTATCGTGTGTCGACGCGGAGAGCAGACGAAGCACAAAGTCTTCATCGTTCGTTCCCATACCTTGTTTCCCACGTCCACCACGGCGCTGTGTCCGATATGAATCCGATGGGATCGACTTGATATATCCTTCGCTCGTGAGCGTAATCATCATGTCGCGAACTGGGATCAAATCTTCGTCCTCGAGTTCAACGATATCCGTACGAATCACCGTACGACGAGCATCACCATATCGCTCTTTGATTTCGATTAACTCGTTACGAATGATATCGAGTAGCAATTCTTCGTCTCCGAGAATCGCACGAAGTTCTTCGATTAACGCTTTCACTTCACGATATTCGCCTTCAATCTTCTCACGTTCCAAACCAGTCAAGCGTTGGAGACGCATATCTAAGATTGCTTGCGTCTGTTCAGTCGAAAGTCCAAAGCGGGCAATCAACTTTTCACGAGCCTCGTCACCTGTGCGTGTGCTACGGATGATGGCGATGACTTCATCCAAGTGATCCAAGGCAACACGAAGACCTTCTAAAATGTGGGCACGTGCTTCCGCTTTGTCTAAATCGAATTGCGTCCGACGACGCACGACCTCTTTTTGGTGTTCGATGTAGTAATAGATTGCTTGTTTGATGTTCAACGTTTTTGGACGACCGCCTACAAGCGCGAGCATGTTAACACCGAACGTCGTTTGCATCGGTGTTTGCTTGTACAAGTTATTCAAGATGACACTCGCATTCGCGTCGCGGCGAACTTCAATCACGATGCGCATCCCGTTACGGTCTGATTCATCGCGTAAGTCCGTGATTCCCTCGATTTTCTTGTCGCGAACCAAATCGGCAATCTTTTCAACGAGACGCGCTTTGTTGACTTGGTAAGGAATCTCGTGCACGAGGATCCGTTCACGGCCATTTTTCAAGACCTCGATTTCAGCTTTCGCACGCATCGTAATCGATCCACGTCCAGTTTCGTATGCACGACGAATCCCACTACGTCCCAAAATCTCTCCCGCAGTCGGGAAATCAGGACCCGGGATATGTTGCATCAATTCTGCAATCGTGATGTCCGGGTTGTGAGAAAGCGCCAGTACACCGTCGATGACCTCGTTCAAGTTATGAGGCGGAACGTTCGTCGCCATACCAACGGCAATCCCGCTCGTCCCGTTCACAAGGAAGTTCGGGAAACGTGCCGGAAGTACGACTGGTTCTTTTTCTTCACCATCGAAGTTTGGTTGATAATCAATCGTGTTTTTTCCGATGTCTCGTACGAGTTCCATCGCAATTTTAGACATACGTGCCTCGGTATAACGCATCGCAGCGGCCGAGTCGCCATCGACTGAACCGAAGTTCCCGTGACCGTCGACTAATTCGTAGCGATAACTGAAGTCCTGAGCCATGCGGACCATCGTCTCATAAACGGCTGAGTCACCGTGTGGGTGGTACTTACCGATGACGTCCCCGACGACACGCGCCGACTTCTTATGTGGCTTGTCCGCGCGAATACCTAGTTCGTTCATCGCATATAAAATACGACGGTGAACCGGCTTTAATCCATCTCGCACGTCCGGAAGGGCACGTGATACGATGACGCTCATCGCGTAGTCCATGAACGACGTTCGCATCTCCTGGCTAATATTTATATCCTTGATATTTTCTTGTTCTGCCATTCGTTATTGCCTACCCTTCTTATTAAATATCGAGGTTCTTCACGTAATGGGCGTGAGATTGAATAAAGTCACGGCGTGGTTCGACGTTGTCACCCATGAGCGTTTCGAAGATTTCATCCGCTTCGATTGCATCTTGCAGGTCGACACGAAGCATCGAACGCGTTTCCGGGTTCATCGTCGTATTCCATAACTGTTCAGGATCCATCTCTCCAAGACCCTTGTAACGTTGAACGCTATAACGTGCATTTTCAGGAAGTTGTGCAATCGCTGCCTGCAACTCACGGTCGTTTTGAACGTAGATGGTTTCTTTCCCGTGCTTCACACCATAGAGTGGTGGTTGCGCGATATAAACATATCCACTTTCAACGAGTGGGCGCATGTAACGATAGAAGAACGTCAACAATAACGTTCGAATGTGCGCACCATCGACATCGGCATCGGTCATGATGATGAGTTTATGATAGCGCGCTTTCGATAAGTCAAACTCATCGGCAATCCCTGTTCCGAGAGCCGTGATGATGGTCCGGACTTCTTGGTTGGCCAAAATCTTATCAAGACGTGCTTTCTCAACGTTGATGATTTTCCCTCGAATCGGAAGGATGGCTTGGAAGTGACGATCACGTCCAGATTTCGCAGAACCTCCCGCTGAGTCACCCTCAACGATGTATAGTTCAGATTTCGATGCATCTTTTGACGAACAGTCTGCCAATTTCCCTGGCAATGAACTGACTTCGAGAATCCCTTTACGACGTGTCATCTCGCGTGCACGTTTCGCAGCAAGACGCGCACGTGCCGCCATCAAGCCTTTGTCGACAATGAGGCGGCCGACCGACGGGTTCTCGAGTAGGAATTGTTCGAACGTGTCGCTGAACAATGTGTCCGTTGCCGTACGCGCATCGGCATTCCCGAGTTTTGTCTTCGTCTGCCCTTCAAACTGAGGAGAAGGGTGCTTGACCGAAACAATCGCCGTCAATCCTTCACGGACATCATCCCCTGAGAGGCTACCATCGGCTTCCTTCATCAATCCGAATCGCTTCGCATAATCATTAATGGCACGGGTGAGCGCCGTCTTAAATCCAGTCTCGTGCGTCCCACCTTCATGCGTCGGAATGTTGTTCGTAAATGAGTAAATGTTACTTGCGAAACCTTCGTTGTATTGAAGCGCAATCTCGACTTCGATTCCGTCTTTCGTCCCGTGTACGTATACAGGCTCTTCATGAATCGACGCTTTTGAGCGGTTCAAGTGCTCGACATAAGACTTGATTCCGCCCTCATAGTGATAGTTCCGCTCAATCGTCTCGTCACTACGGTCATCTTTAGCCACGATTCGTAACCCTTTGTTCAAGAAGGCGAGTTCACGTAAGCGTGTCGCTAACAGATCAAAGTCATATTCGAGTGTTTCTTGGAAGATGTCCCCGTCTGGGAAGAAACGAACTGTCGTCCCTGTCGTGTCGGTCGTCCCGACGATTTCGAGTTCACCTTGTGGAACACCGCGTTTGAACGATTGGTAATATACGTTTCCATCGCGACGAACGAACACTTCAAGTTTCGTCGATAAGGCGTTAACAACCGACGCCCCGACACCGTGAAGACCACCTGATACTTTGTATCCGCCACCGCCGAACTTACCACCTGCGTGCAACACCGTGAAAATAACTTCAACGGCAGGTCGACCCGTTTTCTTTTGAACATCGACCGGAATCCCACGTCCGTTGTCTTCAACAACGATCGAGTTCCCTGGCTCGACCGTCACTGTGATCGTGTCACAATAACCAGCGAGCGCCTCATCGATTGAGTTATCGACAATCTCCCATACCAAATGGTGGAGACCGCGAGAGCTTGTGGAACCGATATACATCCCTGGACGTTTACGGACAGCCTCTAAGCCTTCAAGGACTTGAATCTGATCGGCGCCGTACGCTTGCAATTCTTTTTCATTTTCATTACTCATCGGTTATTTTCACCTACTATACATGATTTGGTGTTCCTTCTTGCCACGATTACACGGACTCCGTTTCAACCTCACCTTGTTTCACGTGAAACACTTTCGCTTGTTGAATGGTCTCATGTGCAATCCCGTCAATGTTTGTTGTAGTCAAAATCGTTTGTACTTTCCGTCCCATCGTATCGAGGAGATGGGTTTGGCGATGATCGTCAAGCTCAGATAACACATCGTCTAATAACAACAGAGGATATTCGCCTACTTCTTCATGAATCAATTCAATCTCAGCTAGCTTCAATGACAAGGCCGCCGTTCGTTGCTGACCTTGTGAACCGAACGTTTGAACGTTTCGATTGTTGACATACAATTCAAAATCGTCACGATGCGGACCAAATAAGGTCACACCTCTTCGTCGTTCGTTCTCTCTTATTTTATCAAACTTTTGACGATACGTTTCAAACATCTGTTCTTTTGAGAAGCGTTCTTTTTGGAACGTGTCGGAAACGTATTGAATCGTCAGTGTTTCGAGTTCTCTTGTGATTCCGGAATGGATGGGATTGGCCCATTTTTCGAGCTGGTCGATGAAGTGATAGCGTCTCATCACAATTTTTACGGCAAGTTCAATCAATTGATCCGTCAAGACTTCAAGTAACGTCTCGTCGCCACCTTTTGTGGATAACTGCTTCAACAAGGCGTTCCGTTGTTTCAACGTCTTCAAGTATTGATTGAGCTCGTGTAAGTACACCGGACTGACCTGACCGATTTCCATATCTAAAAATCGCCGTCTCCCTTGCGGACTGCCTTTCACGATGGCTAAGTCTTCTGGGGCGAACAAGACGACGTTAAATGCGCCGACATAGTCACTGAGACGACGTTGTTCCAAATGATTGAGCTTTGCTTTCTTGCCTTTAGGAGAAAAAGAGAGACTCTGCACCGATTCGCCCGTCCGTTTATGAATCCGTCCTTCGATACTCGCAGCATCGGCTTCCCAACCGATTAACTCACGGTCTTGTGTCGTCCGATGCGATTTTGCGAGCGCAAGTACGTAAATCGATTCGAGAAGATTCGTTTTTCCTTGGGCGTTCTCACCAATCAGAACATTCGTCTGTTCTGAAAAATCTAGCTCGAGGGTTTCGTAGTTGCGATAGTTTTGCAATCGGATCGACTTTAAATGCACGTCAGTTTCCCTCGATTTGATATTCCCCGAAGCCTTCGACTTCGATTGTATCTCCATCTCTTAATTTACGACCGCGGCGCTGGTCCTGCTCACCGTTCACTTTAATCATGACATCCTCTAAAAAGAACTTTGCTTGTCCCCCACTTGAGATGATATCTGCTAATTTTAAAAATTGTCCGAGCGTTACATACTCGGTTGTAATCGACACTTTTTCCATGTCGTCACTTCCTTTCTCACATGCTGATCTGAAAAAATCGCCATACATATTAGTTTATCGAAAATCGTCGAATAAGGCAAAAAGAGGGATGACAAGGCAAGACACCTCATCATCCCTATCCGCAGCTTACGATGTGCGGACTGGCAAAATCAGTTGAAGAACACTATCTTGTTCAACCGGTCGTAAAATGAACGGTCGCATCGAACCCGTGAACTGGATTTCGATTTCAGATGCATCGAGTGCGCGGAGCGCGTCCATCACGAATTTTGAGTTGAAGGAAATTTTTAGTTCTTCTCCTTCAAGCGACAGGATGCTGACACGTTCCGACACTTTTCCGACTTCCGGCGAGTGTGAAGAGACTTCAACTGCCGTTGTATCTTCCGCCACAAATTTAATGACGTTGTTGCGATCGGCGCGTGCTAAGAGCGATGCACGGTCAATGGCCTGTAAGAACTCTTTCGCATTCATCCGAACGGCTGTACGATATTCTTCCGGAATGAGACGTGACGTGTCTGGATAGGCACCGTCTAACAAACGAGAGAAGAATGAGATGTTTTTCATACGGAATAAAATTTGTTGGTCCGTTAAGACGATTTCAATCGGTAACTCTTCACGGTCGAGTAATTTTGCCAATTCGTTGAGTGAGCGGCCAGGAACGACGACATTTTGGAACGTCAAATCGTTATCTGTCTCAAAACGTGCACGACGAAGCGCCAGACGATGGCTATCGGTTGCGACACATGTAAGGAAGCCCTTCTCTGCTGAGAAGTTAACCCCTGTCAATACGGGACGTGTCTCCTGTGAAGAAACAGCGAAGCTCGTCTGACGGATGATGGTCTTCAATAGATCAGCCGGCAAATAGAAGCGACGATCACTCGCAAGTTCAGGTAGGCGTGGATATTCATCCGGGTCAAGACCGTTTAAATGGAACTCTGCTTGACCAGACTCAATGCGCGTCATGAAGTTCGGTGAAACTTCGAGTGTGACCTCGTTCGTCGGTAACTTCTTCACAATTTCTCCTAAGAAGCGTGCGTTCAACACGACGCTTCCAGCACGTTGAATTTGAATGAGTTCAATTCCACCCTCTTCGATTGGAATCAAGCGTTCAATCGAAATCTCGGTATCACTTCCTGTCAGTGTTAAGCCATCCGCATGTGCCTCAAGTTTCAAGCCTGTCAAAATTGGAATGGTCGTTCGTGAAGCCACAGCTTTTGATACGTCTTGTACGGCTTGCATGAATACATCTCGTTGAATCGTTAAATGCATGTGGATAATTCCTCCTAAGGTGAAATGAGTCCATTTCCTAATAATATAATAGTATTAATTAAGTCATAATAGTAATAAGGGCTGTGGATACTGGGGATAAGTCCCCTCAGTCATACGTGTTAAGCCATTTCGCCTGTGAATAACTTGTGGATAACTAAGGTGGTTTATCCACAGGATATCCACAGAGAATTCTTCATTAGTTAGAAAGTGCCTTCTTCAACGTTTGAATCGTCTCTTGCATTTCCACATCGTTCTTTAGAAGGGTGCTAATTTTTTCATGTGCATGAATCACAGTCGTGTGATCACGCCCTCCGAACTCTTCCCCGATTTTTGGTAACGAACTCTCCGTCATCTCCCGCGAGAGATACATTGCGATTTGACGTGGGAATGCCAACGTCTTCGTTCGCTTTTTCGAGTTCAATTCTTCTACTTGAATGTTGAAGTGTTGACCGACAACTTCTTGAATATCGCGAATGACAATTTTCTTCGCTTCCTGGACAGGCATGATATTATGAAGCGCTTCGGCTGCCACGTCCGGGTCGATTGGTCGTCCGACAAGTTTTGCATAAGCGACGACTCGTGTCAGTGCCCCTTCTAGTTCCCGAATGTTCGTATCGATTTGATTCGCGATATACAGCATGACTTCATTCGAGATATCAAGCCCTTCCGCGGTCGCTTTTTTGCGAAGAATCGCAATTCGCGTCTCAAGGTCCGGTGGTGTGATGTCTGTGATTAGGCCCCATTCAAAGCGTGAACGAAGTCGATCCTCTAGCGTCGGGATTTCTTTTGGTGGTCGATCACTTGAAATCACGATTTGTTTCTGATCGTTGTGCAATGCATTGAATGTGTGGAAAAACTCTTCTTGGGTTTGTTCTTTCCCTGCTAAAAACTGAATATCATCAATCAATAGTACATCAATGTTTCGATAACGGTTCCGAAACTCACCGGTCTTATTATCCCGAATCGAATTGATAAATTCATTTGTGAACTTCTCAGAAGAGACATAGGCAATGCGAGCCCCCGGTTTTTGACCTTTTACATAATGACCAATCGCATGCATCAAATGTGTTTTACCAAGTCCAACGCCTCCGTAAATGAAGAGCGGGTTATAGGCGCGTGCAGGTGCTTCAGCGACAGCAAGTGATGCGGCGTGGGCAAAACGGTTCCCCGATCCGATGACAAACGTCTCAAAAATGTATTTGTCATTCAGTTGACCAAGATCCCCTTCCTCTTTTGAAGGTAATAGCACGGGCTGTTCTTTTGTTTCTGTCACGGCGATGGACTCATTTGACGATCCATCCGCTGGAGCATACTTGTGTGCTTGAGATTCCTCGATGAAATGAATTTCAAGCTTGTTGTTTGTGATCTCTTCAACCGTATCTTGTAACAGAGAGAGATACTGTCGCTCTAACCACGTGACGATAAAACTGGCGGGTGCCGACACAACGAGCGTCGTTCCCATCAATGATATCCCCTCGGTTGATTTCAACCACATGTCAAAACTGGCTTTTGGAGTTCGTTCTTCTTCCTCGATTACCGATAAGACATTTCTCCAAATCTCGCGAGCATTCTTCAATGAAAGACCTCCTTTACTCACATGTTGGGTAAAACTTATTCACACGATATACACATACACTATTCTATAGTAGAAACTAGGGTTATCCCCAGAGAACAAAAACTGTGGATAAAGTTATCCACATGGTGTTCATTATGGGGATAACACTTATCCACAGCCTGTGTATATCTTGGAATCACGAATTGTTCATCCACAAGTTTGTGCACATTCAGTTTAGCAAAATAAAATAGACGTGGCAATGCTTTTTGGTATTTATCCACAGATAAAGAAAAGTATCCACACCCACTTATCCACATGCTGTGTGTTTTGTGGATAACCTGTGGATATATTGTGGATAAAGCACTAATGATAGAATATGAGATGAAAAAGTTATACACAAAAGAGGAAGAAGTGAAATGAAAGATTGTTTTTGTAAAAGAAGAAAATGAAAAAATAAAGAATAAGAATATGAAAAAAGAGGAGTTATTCACATATAAATGTGGATAACTTCGAGATTTTGTGGATAAAATGGCTCAACGTGGCTATTTATAAAGACCGTTTATAAAATACGTAAAGGTTGTGTATACATTCATCCCCTACTCGTCCTTCGGATAAGGATCGAATCCATGTAGATGAATGCTTTCTGAGTGCCTCATTCTACGAATTCGAAAACCATCCGAAAATACATTGACAATTGTTGAATCGATTTATATAATCTTAAAGACTGCCTTAAATGAAACTATAACTTGCTAATAGAGCGTTAATCTTGAGGAGGTGCTGTAACCATGAAACCAACTTTCAACCCTAACAACCGTAAGCGTAAGAAAGTTCACGGATTCCGTGCACGCATGGCGACTAAAAACGGTCGCAACATTCTTGCTGCTCGTCGTCGTAAAGGCCGTAAAGCCTTGACTGTATAATTCTGAATGAAGATTGCCCGGGGATCCTTTCCTCGGGCAATTTTTTAGTTTGTCACAGAAACGTAGTATTTCATGGATTCTCCCTCGTTCAAATGATGTGGATATGATATGATGTTAGTTGACGATTTTTGAAGCGAAGGATGGAGTGAGAATTTTGAAAAAAGAATACCGCCTGCAAAAGAATGAAGAGTTCCAAGCGGTGTTTCGCGAAGGACGCTCCGTGGCCAATCGTCAGTTTGTCGTCTACACGCTCAAAGCGGATCAAACGCATTTCAGAGTGGGTCTTTCCGTCAGTAAGAAACTTGGAAATGCTGTGGAACGGAACCGGATGAAACGATTGATGCGTGAGTCGCTTCGCTTGCTCGAACCAAACGTTGCACCGAATGATTATGTCATCATCGCTCGAAAACCTGCGACCGCATTGACGCAGTCGGAAGTGACCGAGAGTTTGAAACACGTATTCAAACGGGCCAAGGTTTGGCAAAAGCAGGGCCGGTGACCATGACAATCTGAATTTGTTCTCTCATATAATTAGAGTCTGATAAGATTGCCCGATCGACGTGTGCGTTAAAAAGAATTGATAAAGAAAGCGTAGGAGGAACTATGAGCAAAAAGCTAAAATTAGGATTACTCGCTGCCATGACCGCGGTCATCATGCTGATGGCAGGCTGTGTGGATCCGTCTACCATCCAAGCCGAACCAGTAACGGCTGACACAGAAGGTTTCTGGGCGAAGTACTTTGTATGGCCGCTCGCATGGCTTTTGAAGGAAGTTGCTTACTTGGTCGGTGGCCCGTGGCAATACGGGATTTCAATCATCATCGCGACGATTATCGTCCGGTTATTGATTCTCCCACTCATGATCAAGCAGACGAAGAGTATGGGTGCGATGCAAGTGTTGCAACCAGAAATGCTGAAGCTTCGTGAAAAGTACAGCTCAAAAGACCAGGAAACACAACGTAAACTCCAAGAAGAGATGATGAAGCTTTATCAGGAATACCAAATCAACCCGCTCGCGGGATGTTTGCCGATCTTGATTCAAATGCCGATTCTCTTCGCATTCTATGATGCGATTCGCCGTACACCTGAGATTTTCGAAGCGAACTTCTTATGGTTCGACCTCGGTGCTCCGGATCCAACGTTCGTCTTGCCGATCTTAGCGGCAATCTTGACGTTCGCACAACAAAAAATCTCAATGGCGGGTCAAGAACAGAACCCGCAGTTGAAGATGATGCTTTATATCTTCCCGGTTATGATCTTCGTCATGTCGATCAACCTTCCAGCTGCCCTTTCGTTATACTGGGTAGTCGGTTATATCATCTCGATCATCGTCACGATGGCAATCATGCTCCCGATGCGTGAGAAGATGAAGGTTGCGGCTGAAGCGAAAATCGCTGCGAAAGAAGCAGAGCGTGCAGCGCTTGCTGAAGAAGAAAAGAAAAACAAAAAGAAAAAGCGTAAATAATCGCTAAGCTGAGTGTCTTCTGACGCTCAGCTTTTTTTGTGGGATTGCAAGCCGGTCAGAGGGGAATAGAGATAGAAACGAGTAAACGGAGGTGTGGGAAAATGGAGGCATTCATTCAGCGTTTGGAACGTTCGACGTTATGGCAAGCGGTCATTTATTTTGTACTTGGTGTTCTCATTTTGTTATATCCTCGATTTTTCTTTGATGTCATGGTATATGTCATTGCCGGTTATTTAGCAATCATGGGGATTTGGATGATCTTTCAAGGGTTGCGTCGACGTCAGGGAGGGTTGCCACCCACTTTCTTTATGGGTCTCATCTATTTGATTTTGGCAGCGGTCGTCTTTTTCTTCGCAGAGACGCTAGCTAGTCTTCTCCCGATTTTGATCGGAGCCTTGTTCTTATTCGGTGGAATTATCCGCCTGATTCAGGCACTCGGTTACCGTCAATCGATGTCGGGACGATGGCTTTGGTTTTTGATTGGAAGTCTATTGTGGATAGGTGTCGGGATTCTCATGTTGACGAATCCGTTCAGTAGTCTACTTGTCTTGTTCCAACTGTTCGGCGGCATTCTCATCGCCATCGCGATACTGGAACTGTTCCTCTATTTCACGATTCGTTCGACGAAACGCCAAGCAAGATACTAAAAAACAAGCCGCCCTATATGCCAGGACGGCTTGTTTCTCGTTGAATCAACTGTTCCATGAACGGTCCGAACACGTTGTAGCCAGATAGTGATGTGAAAAAAGTTTGCTCTACCTGAAGTCGCTCCAGATAGATGTGGGCGGCTTTTTCGTGTGAGGCGGGGGTCAAATGGTCATAAAATGAGCGGAGGTCGATTTTTTGTCGCTGCGTCACATCTTTTAAACCAAGGGAAGCCCGGTCCGGTGTGTGGTGAGCGGCTAACACATATGCGAAATGGACCATTCCTTGCCGGAGCATCTCCGTTGCCCACATCGCGTTGCCTCGATTGCGTGATTTTGTATATTGGAAAAAGTACCACACGGTATCGAACGCATGGTCACTGATTGCCGCTTCGTCTAATTGCAAGGAAGTGGCGTGTCTAGCAAGTCGCTGTTGTGGGTCGTAGAGCACATGAATCGAGTCTTGATGATTCAACGTCTCTTGCGTGACCGTGAACAGGTCGAGGTGAAGAAAATCATCAAAGACGGCGATGAGTTGTGGAGCGACGATGTGAATCTCGTCTTTTAACAGAATCGGACGATAGGCGGTTACATGCTCGAGGCGTCTAGATAGAAAAGAGACCTCTTCATCGGGGTGTACCATGACATAGAGGTCGATATCTGAATGTTCATCGGCTTCTCCCCGACCGAATGAACCCTTCATAAAAATCGCTTGAACCGCTTCATCGTGCTGTAATCGTTCGGTGATGATTCGGATTGCGTCTTGCTGTTTCATCTTTAGATCATCTCTCTCCTATGTAAATATATTCCTTTATTGTACGAAAACGATGAGTCGAATGGCAATGACTTTATCAATGGTCCAACTCTTTCGTTCAAGTCGAATATCGTGTATAGTAGGTTCGTTATGCATATGATAGAAGAAGATGTTTAGGTTTGGAGGGAGAAAGATGCTAGAGTTTGACACGATTACAGCGATTTCGACGCCGATGGGTGAAGGTGCCATCGGGATCGTCCGACTATCGGGCGATTTGGCGGTCGAAACGGTGAACAATGTGTTTTCTGGGAAAGACTTAACAACAGTCGATTCACATACGATTCATTATGGAACGTTAAAATATCCTAATACGGGCGAAATCGTCGATGAAGTCATGGTCAGTATTATGCGCGCACCGAAGACGTTTACGCGAGAAGATGTCGTCGAAATCAATTGTCACGGAGGCGTCGTAGCGGTCAATCGTGTCCTTGAGCTCATTCTCGATCAACCCGACATCCGTTTGGCAGAACCGGGCGAGTTCACGAAGCGCGCCTTTTTAAATGGCCGAATCGATTTATCTCAGGCGGAAGCCGTCATGGATCTCATTCGAGCGAAGACGGACCGGGCCATGAACGTTGCGATGGCGCAAATGGAAGGACGTTTGTCACGCCTCGTTCGCGAGTTACGTCAACAGTTGCTCGAGACGATTGCGGCGGTCGAGGTCAACATCGACTATCCAGAGTATGACGCAGAAGAGATGACCCAGGCCATCGTCGAAGAGAAAGCGGGCGAGGTCAAACGTGTCCTCGAACAGTTACTCGAGACAGCGCGACAAGGGAAAATCTTACGTGAAGGCTTGGCCACGGCAATCATCGGTCGACCGAACGTCGGAAAATCTTCTTTGATGAACACGCTCGTTCAAGAGACAAAAGCGATTGTCACCGAAATTGCCGGTACGACACGTGACACAATTGAGGAATACGTCAACGTGAAAGGTGTTCCGCTCAAATTGATCGATACGGCAGGGATTCGCGAAACGGAAGATATCGTGGAACGAATCGGTGTGGAAAAGTCGAGAAAAGCGTTAGAAGCGGCAGATTTGGTCCTTCTCGTCTTGAACGGACATGAGGGATTGACTGTCGAGGATGAGGCGTTATTTGAGGCAGTTAAAGGAATGAATGCCATCATCATCATCAACAAGACAGACTTGCCACAAAACATGGATTCTTCTAAGCTAGAGAAACTAGCGGCAGGACGTCCAATTGTGGCGACATCGCTCTTGCTAGATGAAGGAATCGATGCCCTTGAAGCGGCCATCGCAAATCTATTCTTCGCAAAAGGTGTCGAGTCACAGGATATGACGTATATCTCAAACGCTCGACACATTCAGTTAATCAAACGAACGATTGGTCAAATTGATGAGGCGCTCGGTAGTGCCGTCATGAATATGCCGATCGACATGGTTCAAATCGATTTACGTCGTGCGTGGGATACGCTCGGTGAAATCAATGGAGATACCGTACAGGAGAGCTTGATTGATCAGCTCTTTTCACAGTTTTGTCTTGGGAAATAATAAGGAGGAACGAATATGGCTTATACGGCAGGCGAATTTGACGTCATCGTCATCGGGGCCGGACACGCAGGGATTGAATCAGCACTCGCATCTGCTCGAATGGGCGCGAAAACAGCGATGCTCACCATGAACCCTGATATGGTCGGATTCATGTATTGCAACCCATCAATCGGTGGGCCGGCGAAAGGGATCGTCGTACGTGAAATCGATGCGCTCGGCGGCGAGATGGGGCGTGCGATTGACGCGACATACATCCAAATGAAGATGCTCAACACATCGAAAGGGCCGGCGGTACGTGCGCTACGTGCACAGGCGGACAAATTCCAATACCAAAATCACATGAAGAAAGTGCTAGAAGACGAGCAGAATTTACTGCTTCGTCAGGCGCTAGTCGAACGTTTGTTGATTGAGGACGGAGAAGTACGTGGCGTGGTAACGAACACAGGTTCAGAATATCGCGCGAAAGCGGTCATCGTCACAACGGGAACGTTCATGCGCGGTCAAATCATCATCGGGGAATTGGCATATGAAAGTGGCCCGAACAACCAAATGCCTTCGGTCGAGCTATCGAAGCATCTAGAAGAGCTCGGTCTCGACTTAGTTCGATTCAAAACGGGAACACCGCCACGAATCGACGGCAAGACGATCGATTACTCGAAGACGGAGATTCAACCAGGAGACGAGAATCCATCATTCTTCTCGTACACATCGACGGACTTGGATCCGATCGAACAAATCCCATGCTGGCTCACGTACACGAGTGAGCGCACGCACCAATTGATTGATGAGAACTTGCATCGCTCACCGATGTACTCGGGTGCGATTAAAGGAACGGGACCACGTTATTGCCCATCGATTGAAGATAAGGTCGTTCGCTTTAATGATAAACCGCGTCACCAAATCTTCTTAGAGCCAGAAGGTCGCGATACGGAAGAAATCTATGTCCAAGGCTTTTCGACGAGTATGCCAGAAGACGTGCAACATCAGATGCTTCGCACGATCCCGGGTCTTGAAAATTCAGAGATGATGCGTCCCGGTTATGCGATTGAATACGATGCGGTTGTACCGACACAGCTTTGGCCAACTCTCGAAACAAAAGCTGTCCCAGGTCTTTTCACAGCGGGACAAATCAACGGGACGAGCGGGTACGAAGAAGCGGCTGGACAGGGCATCATGGCGGGAATCAACGCCGCATGCAAAGTGCTCGGAAAAGATCCGGTCATCTTGGACCGTTCGCAAGCGTACATCGGCGTCTTAATCGATGACCTCGTGACGAAAGGTACGAACGAACCGTATCGCCTTCTCACATCACGTGCCGAATACCGTCTTTTGTTGCGTCATGACAATGCGGACTTGCGACTCAGCGACATCGGGTATGAGATCGGCTTACTTTCAGAAGATCGTCACACTCACCTCAACGAGAAACGTGTAGCGATTGAAAAAGAAGTGAAGCGACTTGCGTCACTTGTCGTCAAACCGACACCTGAAGTCAATGCGATGCTCGAATCGGTCGGTGCGCACCCGCTTAAAGAAGCGACGCATGCCAACATCTTGTTGAAACGTCCGGAAGTATCTTATGAAGCACTCATGACGGTCGTTCCGTCAACGGAAGAATTGTCGTATGAAGTGAAAGAGCAAGTCGAGATTCAAGTGAAATATGAAGGCTATATTTCCAAACAGCTTGAACAAGTCGAGAAGATGCGTCGCATGGAAGAAAAACGAATCCCAGAAAACTTGGATTATGATGCGATCGGTGGTCTCGCGACAGAAGCGAAACAAAAACTAAAACAAGTTCGTCCTCTTTCGATCGGACAAGCGTCCCGTATCTCAGGCGTAAACCCGGCAGACGTGTCAATCTTGCTCGTCTATATCGAACAGGGACAATACGCAACGGTGGAGTGAAACGATGAACGAATCTCAATTTATTGAAGCGTTACGAGCTGAAGGGTTTGAACTGAGTGAGACACAACTCAGTCAGTTCAAACGTTACTTCGAAATGCTCGTCGAATGGAACGAAAAAATGAACTTAACGGCCATCACGGACCGAGAGGAAGTATATTTGAAGCACTTCTATGATTCGCTCAGCGCAGCGTTTCATTTCGATTTCACGAAAGTCGAAACCGTATGTGATGTCGGGGCAGGAGCGGGATTCCCGAGTCTTCCGCTTAAAATTTTATTCCCACACTTACACGTCACGATCATCGATTCGTTAAACAAACGCATCACCTTCTTGAACGAATTGGCCCTCGCCCTCGGGCTCGAAGGTGTCGCGTTCCATCATGGTCGCGCTGAAGAGTTCGGAAAAAATAAAAAGTTCCGCGAACAGTTTGACGTCGTCACAGCGCGTGCGGTTGCCCGCATGACCGTGTTGGCGGAATACTGTTTGCCCCTCGCGAAAGTAGGCGGAAGCTTCGTCGCGCTTAAAGCAGCCAAGGTTTCTGACGAGATGGCAGACGCCAAAAACGCTTTAGCCGTTCTAGGTGGGAAAGAAAAAGCGACACACCAGTTCCTATTGCCAGGAGAGATGAGTGAGCGTAATATCGTAGTTGTAGATAAACTACGAAAAACGCCCGGGAAATATCCGCGTAAAGCGGGAACACCGGCGAAAGAGCCACTTATCTGATGATGTCGTTTCACGTGAAACAAAAGCAGATTCCAGTGGTGGAGTCTGCTTATTTTTTTACATAAAGGGGTGCCCGACGTTGAAGAATAGATTTGCGAAATTGTTCGGTGTGAATCGAAAAGACGAAGTTGCCGTGACGCAGATTGCGGAAGTTCGAGCGGATGACACGGTACAAGAACTCTCGTTATCACGGTTGCGTCCAAACCGTTATCAACCGCGTAAAGTGTTCGAACCGGCAAAAATTGAAGAGTTGGCAACGACGATTTCGGAACATGGACTCCTTCAACCAATCGTGGTTCGAAAGGCAGATGGGGACTGCTATGAAATCATTGCCGGGGAGCGTCGTTTCCGTGCGGTGAAATCGCTTGGTTGGTCAGCGATTCCGGCAATCGTTCGCGATATGGACGATGATACGACGGCTGCACTCGCCTTGATTGAAAACTTGCAGCGTGAGCAGTTAAGCCCGATTGAAGAGGCGGAAGCATATGATCGTTTACTCGCCTTGAACGGTTTGACGCAAGATGCGCTCGCGAAGAGTCTAGGCAAGAGTCAATCCACGATTGCCAATAAGTTGCGCTTGTTAAAATTGCCGGAGGATGTGAAGCAGTCGCTTCGCGATCGTCGGATCAACGAGCGACATGCGCGTGCGTTGTTGCCGTTGAAGGAAGAAGGATTGCAACTTCAAGTGCTCGCAGAAGTGTTAGAACAGGATTTTAACGTCAAGGAGACAGAAGAACGCGTCGCCTTTTTAACAACACCGATCGAAGAAGAGAAGCGAAAGCCGAAAAAACAACGTCGTCGGACGAAAAGTTTTGCGCGTGACACGCGAATCGCCATCAACACGATTCGTGACTCAATCGATTTGATTGGGAAAACAGGGATTGACGTCCAAACTGAAGAAGTAGACGAAGAGGAATTTGTTGAAATTCGAATTCGCATCCCGAAAGCGCGGCCTCAAAAATGAGTCCGTGCTTTTTTATACAATGAAGGAGGTTTGTAGATGGAACGATTAGCATTAAAATTCATTCGCCCAAACCCGAATCAGCCCCGGAAACAATTTGAGGTGGGAAAATTAGAAGAGTTGCGTCAATCCATTGAGCGATATGGCGTCCTACAACCAATCGTCGTTCGAAAAGCGACAGGATACTATGAAATCATTGCCGGGGAACGACGGTTTCAGGCGGCGAAGCTCGCTGGGAAAGAAGACATTCCTGCCCTCGTCGTCACGGCGGACTCCGATCGCGTCATGGAGTTGGCGCTGATTGAAAACATTCAGCGGGCAGACTTGAATGCCATCGAAGAGGCTGTCGCCTATGAACAGTTGATGCAGACGCTAGGTCTGACGCAACAACAGTTGGCCGATCGCGTCGGGAAGAGCCGCAGTCATGTGACGAACAGTCTTCGCCTCCTTCGATTGCCGAGTGCCGTCCAGCATGCGGTCATGGTCGGAGATTTGACGATGGGACATGCACGTGCCATCACGGGTATGAAATCGGAACAAGCGATGGAACAGATTGCGAAACGGGTCATTGCCGAGCATTGGACGGTCCGTCGCCTCGAGCGTTACTTACAAAAAGAGCGCACAGAAAAAAAGACGCTGAAGCGATCGAACGCCGATATCGAAGCGGTCGAAGCGGTGCTTGCGGAGCGTCTTCAGATGGATGTGTCGATTCGTCCGCGCCGAAAAGGCGGCGTCCTCGAGTTGAAGTATTTTTCACAAGACGACTTGGAACAATTGTTGACGTTATTATCGCCTCAAGACTTTGATTCATCTCGTGACTGACGAAGACGCGTGATGGCCGCCTCTTCGTGATGCAGGCGCCCGATCCGTGTATCAAAATCGGCGAATCCGTCTGTGATGAAACGTGCGAGTTCATATACAAGATGGAGACGGGTATTCTGTAGAATCATCATCTCCATGAATCCACTTACGTTCACGACGGCTTTAATATTGTAAGCGCCGACTGCCGGAAGTTCTTTTTGGACACCGGCCCCTGGAGCGAGCGGACCTTCCGAAAAGAAGACATAACCGACACTTGATAAACGTCCGAGACAGGCGTCGATAGCGATAATGAGCGGTTGATGGAAGCGCGTTTGAATCTCATGTAACGTTTCCACCAAATTGAGTGCGTGTACAGGCTTCGTTAATGTGCCGTATACATGTAAATTTCGGATATGACGTTCTTCTAAAAACGTTCCGACGAGCGGACCGAGTGAATCACCGGTCGAACGGTCCGAACCGATGCAAACAAGGACGATGGGGCGATGGATTTCATTGACCAACTGTTCATGAAGCTGGTCCGCAAGCAATCTGGATCCACTCCGCTCAGTGTGTTCAATGAAGAAAGAGTATGGTTTATGAGGTTTTAAGCGAAACGGCATGAATCTCATCCTCTCTTCTAAGCTGCCTATTCCTAGTTGCAGTTGGGGGATTGATCTCGTATTAACCCATTCCCAAAAGTGGAAAACTTCTAACTTCCGAATGCAGTGTTTGAGAAAAGTCGTGAAATATGTTTTGATAATTTAGAATCTACGACTTTGAGGTGAAAAGATGGCTTCGCAAAATACAGAAAAAGATTTAAATACGGTTGCCGATGAGACAATCGACAGCGTGAACCGATTCGTGGAGTATTTTAAAGATACAGACATGTGGATTGGTTTAGGGATCAAGCTCGCCGGTGTGGCGCTCATCATCCTTGGTTTATATATCGCAACACGCATTTTGACAACGATGGTCGAGCGTGTGTTTACGCTCCGCAAAATAAAAGAACATGATATTGTCGCCCAGCGACAGAATGAAACGTTATTAAAATTAGCCCAAAACACAATCCGCTATGTGATCGGGTTGATTATGGTCTTGACGGTGCTCGGACAATTCGGTGTGAATATCGCCGGTTTGATTGCATCAGCCGGGGTCGCGGGTCTTGCAATCTCATTCGGGGCACAAAGTTTGGTGAAAGACGTCATCACAGGGGCGTTCATCATCTTTGAAAACCAATACAAGAACGGGGATTACGTCAATTTGAACCAACAAGTCGACGGGACGGTCATCGAGGTCGGAATCCGGACGACGAAGTTAAAAGGATTAAACGGACAAGTGACGATTATTCCGAACGGACAAATCTTACAAGTGACGAACTACTCGCTTGAAAACAGTGTCGCCGTTGTCGATATTGGGGTTGCGTACGAAGAAGATATGTCAAAAGTAGAGCAAGCGCTCAAGGAAATTGCGAAAATGGTCGAAGCACGCTATCACGACTTGTTCATCAAGCCAATCGACTTGGCTGGAGTGCAGTCGCTCGGACCATCGGAAGTGGTGTACCGATTAATGGCGGAAGTGCCGCCGACCCAGCACTTCGCAGCTGGTCGAATTTTGCATAAAGAGTTAAAGGCTGGACTTGACGAGCGGGGGATTGAAATTCCATACCCACGTACGGTCATGATGCCACCGAACTCGGCTCCTAAAGGAGGAGAAGCAGAAAATGCAAAGTAAAACCTATGCATTGAACGATATTGTGGAAATGAAAAAACCACATGCCTGTAAGACGAACCGTTGGCAAATCACGCGTGTCGGGATGGACATTCGAATCAAGTGTCAAGGCTGCGGAGCCAGTGTGCTCATGCAACGCCGTGATTTCGATAAGCGATTCAAGAAAGTGCTTGAACAAGGGAACGCCGCCGAATAAGCGGCGTTTTTCTTTAGGTTATGAACGTGAGTTGCGGTTTAATCGTGGACTATCTATAATTGTGAAGGATGTGACGGTGTGGTGTACTGAATGTACCCACTCCACAGACGGCTTAACATTTCCCGGGAAACACCGGATGAGGAGGAAATACTAGTGGGATTAACAGCAGGAATTGTCGGATTGCCAAACGTCGGGAAATCGACATTGTTTAATGCGATTACACAAGCAGGAGTCGAGGCGGCCAACTATCCGTTCGCGACGATCGACCCGAACGTCGGCGTCGTAGAAGTACCGGATGCGCGCCTTGATCGATTGACAGAACTCGTCAAACCGAAAAAAACGGTACCAACAGCATTTGAGTTTACAGATATCGCTGGAATCGTGAAAGGTGCGTCAAAAGGTGAAGGTCTCGGAAACAAATTCTTGGCGAACATTCGCGAAGTCGATGCGATTTGCCAAGTCGTCCGTTGCTTTGAAGACGAGAACATCACGCACGTCGCAGGTCGTGTCTCACCAATCGATGACATTACGACTATCAATCTTGAATTGATCTTAGCTGATCTTGAGCAAGTCGATAAACGAATCGCACGTGTTCAAAAAATGGTGAAGGCAAAAGATAAAGGTGCGGTACAAGAACTTGAAGCACTCGAAATCGTGCGAGATGTTCTTGAATCAGAGCGCCCGGCACGTGTCGCTGAATTATCAGAAGATCAACTCGCGATCGTCAAACACTTCCAATTGCTTACGATGAAGCCGATGCTTTACGTGGCGAACGTGAGTGAGGATGAAGTGGCAGATGCCGATTCGAACGAGTTTGTACAAGCAGTCCGTGATCACGCGGCAACAGAAGGGTCGAAAGTCATCGTCATCTGTGCACGAATCGAAGAAGAAATTTCAGAACTCGAACCGGAAGAACGCCTCGAGTTCTTACAAGATCTCGGAATCGAAGAGTCAGGACTTGATCAATTGATCCGTGCGGCTTACTCGACACTTGGTCTTGCGACATACTTCACGGCAGGTGAGAAGGAAGTTCGTGCATGGACGTTCAAACAAGGGATGAAAGCCCCACAATGTGCTGGTGTCATCCACTCTGACTTCGAACGTGGATTCATCCGTGCCGAAGTCGTGTCGTATGACGACCTTTCAGCAGCAGGAAACATGACGACGGTGAAAGAACAAGGGAAACTTCGTTCAGAAGGAAAAGAATACGTCTTCCAAGATGGCGACGTTGTCACGTTCCGCTTCAACGTATAAGTTGATTTACGGAAACGTATTGTAAAAGTCAAGGAAGTTTGATAGTATATTATGACGTGAGTAAAACAATTGTTTGCTCCTTGCTCCTACAACCGGTAGGGGCCGTTAGTCCAAGAGGAGGTGAAAGATAATGCGTAAATACGAACTTCTTTACATTATCCGTCCATCAGTTGATGAGGAAGCGAAGAAAGCTTTAATCGAGCGCTTCAACAACGTCATCACTGAAAACGGTGGTACTGTTGAAAAAACAACAGACATGGGTAAACGTCGTTTCGCTTATGAAATCAACAAGATGCGCGAAGGACACTACGTTCTTCTTAACATCGTTGCTGAACCTAAAGCGATCTTAGAAACAGAGCGTCTCATGAAGATCTCTGACGACGTTGTCCGTCAAATGACAACAAAAGACGAGCGTTAATCCTTAACGTTTCGTATCGTGAAAGGGGAGCTTGGAGATGATTAACCGAGTTGTGTTAGTTGGTCGATTGACTCGCGATCCCGAAATGCGTTATACGCAGAGCGGAATCGCCGTAACACGCCTTACTCTCGCTTGCGATCGTCCATTCGCTGGACAAGATGGGAAGCGCGAGACGGACTTTATTGATTGTGTCGTTTGGCGCAAACAAGCAGAGAACGTAGCACAATACTTGAAAAAGGGCAGCATGGCCGGCGTTGACGGTCGCCTTCAAATCAGTAGTTACGAAGGACAAGATGGCCAACGTCGTTACCGGGCAGAAGTAGTCGCAGACAGCGTACGCTTCCTTGAACCACGCGGAGCCTCAGGGCAACGTGAGCAAGCACCATCTGGAGATGTCTTCGGTGGTGGTGAATCAAGTGGATCAGGATGGGGCGCAGGAGCCGCTTCGACTTCATCTCAGTCCTCGAATTCGAATAAAGGTTTTGACGCAGATCCGTTCTCGGGTGGCGGCAAAATCGACTTGTCAGATGATGATTTGCCATTCTAATCATCATGGACAATAAAAACTAACCTATAAAGGAGGTCTTCACATGGCACGTCGTCCAGGAGGTCGTCGTCGTCGTAAAGTATGTTTCTTTACGTCGAACAACATCACTCATATCGATTATAAAGACGTAGAATTGCTCAAACGCTTCGTTTCGGAGCGTGGTAAAATTCTTCCACGTCGTGTGACTGGTACTTCAGCGAAATACCAACGTCCACTTACTGTCGCTATCAAGCGCTCACGTCAAATGGCTTTGCTTCCATACGTTGCAGAGTAATTGTTTGACGAACGGCTTATCCTCTTGGATAAGTCGTTTTTTTGTATTTCATCTCGTCTGTAAGTGTGTAAGTGAAACCGACGAATATGGTATGATAGAGCAGAAACCTTTACGATTCCATGGGTGAACATTACTCATTTTAGGAGGCATACATGCACAGTGGTGAAGCATTAACATCCGTGAAGAACCAATACGCGCGGCACATGATTCCATACGTGATTGGATTCCTTGTCTCGTTAGGATTGGCGTTCTACAACATTGTGGCGGCAATCACCCTGTTTATGGGCACGCTGATTTTTTTCATCTATCAGCAAGTGACGATGCGACGGGAGCGTAAAAATTGGGAACAGTATGTCCTCTCTCTCTCTCATCAAATCGAAGAGGTCGGAAAAGAAGCATTGACGACGATGCCGATTGGGATTTTAGTCTTTGACCAGGACCGACGGATCAGTTGGTATAACGAACAATCACGATTGATTTTCGAACTCGATATGGCGATTGGAATACCGCTTGATGCGCTCCATTCCGCCTTCGATGAATTGATTGAAGAAGAAGAGGATGAAGCCACGATTGAAGTGGGTGACCGTGTCTATCGTGTCTATTACAATCAAATCCATCAAACCCTCTATTTATTTGATATGACCGAAGAAGCGGAGATGGAACAAAAGTATGTTCAAACGCAGACGGTTATCGGTATTTTGTATTTAGATAACTATGACGAGATGTCGACTGCGGTGGATGAACAGGTCCGTAGTGAAGTCAATCGTCGGGTGACGGTGCTCCTCAATCAATGGGCGCAGCGGCATCATATCTACATGCGTCGTACAGCTGCGGACCGCTTTTTCCTCGTCATGAATGAACGGACGTTATCTGAACTTGAAAACAACCGCTTTTCAATCTTGGATGAAGTGCGTGATGCGACGAAGGAACAAAGAATCCCGTTGACGTTATCAATCGGGATTGGGTGCGGTGAAACGACATTGACGGAGCTCGGTAATCTCTCTCAGTCGAGTCTAGATTTAGGACTTGGCCGTGGTGGTGACCAGGCAGTCGTTAAGCGTCATAATGGGAAAGTTCGTTTCTTCGGCGGGAAGACAAATCCGACCGAGAAGCGAACGCGTGTCCGGGCACGTGTCATCTCGAACTCGATGCGTGACCTCATTCGGGAATCGAGCCGTGTCCTTGTGATGGGACATAAGAATCCAGATATGGACTCGATCGGGGCTTCCATCGGTGTCATGAAATTGGCTGAGTTTGTCGGGCGCGAGGCGTATGTCGTCATTCCATCCGGTGAGACGAGTGTCGGGATTCAGCGGCTCGTCCATGAAGTAGAGAACGATGACTCGTTATACAGCCAATTCCTGACCGAGTATGAGGCACAGCCACTCATCGATGAACAGACATTACTCGTCGTCGTCGATACACACCGTCCGTCCCTCGTCATTTCAAAAGACATTTTGGATCGGTCGGAGCAGGTCGTCGTCATCGACCACCATCGTCGCGGGGAAGAGTTTATCGAAGATCCGGTTCTCGTGTATATGGAGCCTTACGCATCATCAACGAGTGAGCTCGTCACAGAATTGATTGAGTATCAGGCGGGAAGCCGAAAGCTCTCGATTTTAGAGGCGACGTCACTTCTCGCGGGGATCATGGTCGATACGAAAGGATTTACGCTCCGTACGGGATCCCGTACGTTTGATGCGGCATCCTTCTTACGGATTCAAGGTGCTGACACGGTTCTCGTACAGCACTTCATGAGACAAGACCTCGATGCTTATATCGAGCAGTCTCAGATTTTGAGAAACACCGAAATTTATGCAGGTGGGATGGCGATTGCGGTCGCTTCTGACGACGAGGCACACCATCAAGTGTTGATTGCTCAGTCTGCAGACCAGTTGCTGAATATGGAAGGCGTCAAAGCCTCGTTCGTCATCGCCGTCTTACCGGACGGACGTACGGGAATCAGCGCGCGGTCGCTCGGCGACGTCAATGTCCAAGTCATCATGGAAATGCTCGGTGGCGGTGGCCATTTGACGAATGCAGCGACGCAACTTGAAGTGAGTCGCGAACAAGCGAACGTCATGTTGAAAGAGGCAATCGATCATTATTTAACAGATGAAACTGAAGGAGAGGAATTAGAATGAAAGTCATTTTGAAAGTAGATGTAAAAGGACAAGGGAAAGCTGGAGAAGTGAAAAACGTGGCCGATGCTTACGCTAAAAACGTCTTGTTCAAGAAGAACTTAGCAGTGGAAGCGACACCAGGAAACCTGAAAGCATTCGCGGCGAAAGAACGTCGTGCCGAAGAAGCAGCAGAAGAAGAGTTGAACGAAGCGAAACGACTCAAAGAGAAGCTTGAAAAAGAGACGATTGCCGTCACGACAAAAGCCGGTGAAGGCGGTCGCGTGTTCGGTTCGGTCACGAGCAAGCAAATCGCGGATGCCCTTAAATCGATGGGTTACAAAATCGATAAGCGTAAAATTGAACTCGAGCATCCGATCAAGGCGCTCGGTTTCACGAAAGTGCCAGTGAAGTTGCACCATGACGTCGTCGCGACGTTGAATGTACATGTACAAGAAGCTTGAAGGTGAGGTAGAGACGGATGAGTGATGCGATTCAAGTCAATACACCACCGCATAGCGTGGAAGCGGAGCAAGCCGTCTTAGGGGCAATCATCCTCGATTCGGATCGGTTGATTACGGCCTCAGAGCGGGTCGACCCGGACGACTTTTATCGTGTCAGCCACCAACGCATCTTTGAAGCGATGCTAAAGATCAATGACCGAGGCGAGCTCGTCGACTTGGTCACGCTCAGTTCCGAGTTACAGGCGCAAGGGATTTTGGACGAAATCGGGGGCCTCAACTATTTGGCGGAGGTCGCGGAATCCGTTCCCGCCATCGGGAACATCGGCTATTACTTGAACGTCGTCGACCAAAAGGCGGCACTCCGTCGCCTGATTCGAACTGCGACCAACATTGTCTCGGATGGTTATGAGCGTCAAGATGAGGTGGATTCTGTTTTATCTGATGCCGAGCGAAATATTCTAAAAGTATCGCAGCGAAAAGGACAATCGAGCTTCCACCCGATTGGTTCTGTCTTATCCGATGCGTACTCGACGATTGAAAAGCTGCATCAGTCGAGCGGTGAAATCACCGGGATTGCGACCGGGTTCACGGATTTGGATAAGATGACGGCCGGTTTCCAACGAAACGATTTGATTATCGTGGCCGCCCGTCCATCTGTCGGGAAGACCGCGTTCGCCTTGAACATCTCGCAAAACGTCGCGGTCCGTACGGGTGAGAACGTCGCCATCTTCAGTTTGGAGATGGGTGCCGAGCAACTCGTCATGCGTATGTTATGTGCGGAAGGGAACATCGATGCCCAGCGCCTCCGGACCGGTCGTCTTGAAGCGGAAGATTGGGGTCGTCTCTCCCTTGCGATGTCGTCGCTCTCACAGGCAGGCATCTACATCGACGATACACCGGGTCTTCGGGTCAACGAAATCCGAGCCAAATGTCGCCGATTGAAGCAGGAACATGGTCTCGGGATGATCATGATTGACTACTTGCAGCTCATCGTCGGGAACGGGAAACCGGGCGAGAACCGCCAACAAGAAGTATCGGAAATCTCACGTACGCTCAAAGCAATCGCACGGGAACTACAAGTACCGGTCATCGCCTTGTCTCAGCTCTCACGTGGCGTAGAGAGTCGTCAAGACAAGCGACCGATGATGTCCGATATCCGTGAATCGGGAGCAATCGAGCAGGATGCCGATATCGTCGCCTTCCTCTATCGTGATGACTATTACGATAAAGAGAGTGAAGACGCCAATACGATTGAAATCATCATTGCGAAACAACGTAACGGTCCGACCGGTACGGTCAAGCTCTCCTTCAGGAAAGAGTACAACAAGTTCGTCAATATGGAGACGCAAGCCTTCGCACCACCGATGTAACGTCGGTGGTGTCTTTTTTTGTATAGGATTAGATCAAAATGACGAACGAATAGTTACATCTTATATAAAACGTTCGGTATTCAATTGACTTTCTTGCTTTTCAAGTGTACACTTACGGATGGTTTGAACAGAACGTTGATTAATAAGGAGGATTCATTATGTCATCAGTAGTCGTAGTGGGAACGCAGTGGGGCGATGAAGGGAAAGGGAAGATCACCGATTTCTTATCGAAACAAGCCGAAGTCGTCGCGCGTTATCAAGGGGGAGACAACGCTGGTCACACGATCGTCTTCAATGATACGAAATATAAACTTCACCTCATTCCGTCTGGGATTTTCTATTCGGATAAGACGTGTGTCATCGGGAACGGGATGGTCGTCAACCCGAAATCACTCGTGACAGAACTCGCTTACTTACATGAACGGGGTGTGAGCACGGATAACCTCCGGATCTCGAACCGGGCGCATATCATCTTGCCATACCACCAGCTTCAAGATCGTCTCGAAGAAGAGGCGAAAGGTGACGCGAAAGTCGGTACGACACTGAAAGGAATCGGTCCAGCGTATATGGACAAGGCGGCACGTATCGGGATTCGCATCGCCGACCTTCTCGACAAAGAAGTGTTTGCGGAGAAGCTAAAGACTGTACTTGAACTAAAAAATCGCATGTTCGTGAAAATGTATGAAGTCGATCCAATCGAGTTCGATGACATCTTTGAAGAATACTACGCGTATGGTCAACAGTTCGCGAAATACGTGTGTGATACATCGGTCGTGTTGAACGATGCGCTCGACGAAGAGAAAAAAGTTCTCTTTGAAGGGGCTCAAGGGGTCCTTCTCGATATCGACCATGGAACGTATCCGTTTGTCACATCGTCGAATGCTGCATCAGGCGGCGTATCGAGTGGTGCCGGAATCGGGCCATCGAAGATTCATCACGTGGTTGGTGTCTGTAAAGCATATACGTCACGCGTTGGAGACGGTCCGTTCCCGACAGAGCTCGACGATGAGATCGGTCATACAATCCGTGAAGTCGGGAAAGAATATGGAACGACAACAGGTCGTCCACGCCGTGTCGGCTGGTTCGACTCGGTCGTCGTGCGTCACTCACGCCGCGTCAGTGGGATCACAGATCTTTGCCTCAACTCAATCGATGTGCTGACAGGTCTTGAGACGCTCAAGATTTGTACATCGTATGAGTATGAAGGAAAGCATCTTGACGAGTATCCACCGAACTTCCGCGTCCTTGAGAAGTGTGTACCGGTATACGAAGAGCTTCCTGGCTGGACAGAGGATATCACAGGGGTTCGTCGCTTTGAAGACCTTCCGGAGAACGCACAGCGTTACGTGCGTCGCATCGAGGAATTGACAGGAATCGAATTGTTGACGTTCTCGGTCGGACCGGCTCGTGAACAGACAGTCATCTTGCGTGATATTTACGAAGCATAAGAAAGGGAGCCACCGGGCTCTCTTTTTCTATTTCCACGGAAATGGACCACGCTTTCTAAGCTGTTTAAAAAGAGTTACAATGTAGGCATGTACGTTTAATGATAAGAGGAGGACTCACTGAATGGATCGTACGATTTTAGTGGTAGATGACGAACAACCAATCGCAGATATATTGAAGTTTAAACTTGAAAAAGAAGGTTACCAGGTGCACGTTGCCTATGACGGTGAAGAAGCACTCGTCAAAGTAGAAGAGATTCAACCGGATCTCATCTTGCTCGACATCATGCTTCCGCTCAAGGACGGCATGGAAGTATGCCGTGAGGTGCGGAAGAAATACGATATGCCGATCATCATGTTGACGGCAAAAGATTCCGAGATCGACAAAGTACTCGGACTAGAGCTCGGCGCAGACGATTACGTCACAAAGCCGTTCAGCTCACGTGAATTGTTAGCCCGTGTCAAAGCGAACATGCGACGTCATGCGACAGCACCGGCGCCAGAAGCAAAAGGAGCCAACGCGAACGATATCGTGATCGGCGACTTGACGATTCATCCGGATTCGTACATGGTGACGAAACGGGATGAGAAGATCGAATTGACACATCGCGAGTTCGAATTGATTCATTACCTCGCCCAAAACATCGGGCAAGTGATGACGCGGGAGCACTTGCTCCAAACGGTATGGGGCTATGATTACTTCGGTGATGTGCGTACCGTGGATGTCACAGTACGTCGTCTTCGTGAAAAAGTTGAGGACAATCCATCGACTCCGACGTATATCATTACGCGTCGTGGCGTCGGGTATTATTTGAAGGCAGGAGAAGAAGATTAAACGATGAAACGGACGAACTTCTTTAAATCAATCCAGTGGAAGCTCGTCGTCATCTATGCGCTGCTCATTCTCGTTGCGATGCAAGTCATCGGCGTGTACTTTGTGCGTTCTTTGGAACGGCAATACATCAACAACTTCTCGCAGTCACTTGTCGACCGGGCGAACCTACTGAGCTATAACATCAGTGAGGGGACTGCCGCGAACGAGAGTGACTTGACCACGGACCAGCAGTTGAACCAGTTACTGGATCAGCTGCTGTCTGAATTTACAGAGAGCACGACGCTAGCTGACGACATTCGAGAAGTCCAAATCATCGACACGAACAGTGTCGTCCGGGCAACCTCGAACCAAAATAATCAAAGTCTCGTCGGACAACGGACCGCGAGCACGTTCATTCAAAAGTCATTCGCGACAGGCGGGGCGCAAGAGACGCTCGTCTATGAAGATTCAAATGACCGAATGCGCGTCGTTGCCGTTCCGATCAAGTCGGAAGTGGACGGTACGACGACCGGGATGATCTATATCGAGGCATCGATGAAGTCCATCTACAACCAGATGGAACAAGTGACACGTATCCTCGCAACAGGGACGTTGATCGCACTCATCATCACCTCGTTCCTCGGAATTCTCTTATCGCGCACCATCACGCGACCGATTGCCGATATGCGGAGGCAGGCCGTCGAGATGCGGAAAGGGAACTTCTCACGAAAAGTTAAAGTGTATTCGGATGACGAGGTCGGTCAACTCGCTTACGCATTCAATGAATTGACGGACGAGTTGATGGAGGCGAACGCGACGACGGAAGCCGAACGACGCCGCTTGACGAGTGTCCTTGAGAACATGTCCGACGGTGTGGTCGCGACAGACCGCTCGCTACGGGTCATCTTGATGAACGACCAGGCGCGCGACATGATTGGGGTCGATGAAGAAGAGGCGATGGGGACGAATCTACAAAATCTCCTCGCATTCGAAGAGGAAATCATCATTCCGGAAGACGGCACGATGCCGACAAAACTGATTGACCTCAGTACGGACGAAGAATTGTTCCTCGTTCGTGCCTATTTCTCACCGATTCAAAAACATAGTGGACCAATCACAGGTCTCATCGTCGTCTTGCATGACGTCACGGAACAAGAACAGGTCGAACAGGACCGCCGTGAATTCGTTGCGAACGTCAGTCATGAATTGCGGACACCGCTCACGACGATGCGTAGTTACTTGGAGGTTCTTGCAGAAGGTGCTTATCAGGATGAGGAATTGGCGCCACGTTTCTTAGAGACGACGCAAAACGAGACGGAGCGGATGATTCGCCTCGTCAATGACTTGTTGCAGCTCTCGAAGATGGACAGTAAAGAATATAAGATGCAGAAGGTGAAGTTCGACTTCGTGCAGTTCTTTAACGATATCATCGACCGTCATGAGATGACGAAAGGGGATGCGATTCAATTCCGTCGCAAACTGATGAAGCGTCGCGTCTACGTGCATGCCGATCAAGATAAGATGACTCAAGTCATCGACAACATCATCACGAACGCCATCAAGTTCTCACCAGAAGGTGGGACGATTACGTTCCGGACGATGCTTCGGGCGAAACGCCTCGTCATCGGCATCAAAGACGAAGGGGTCGGGATTCCGAAGTCGAACTTAAAGAAAATTTTCGAACGTTTCTATCGTGTCGATAAGGCGCGGGCGCGTAACATCGGTGGTACCGGACTCGGTCTATCGATTGCCAAGGAAGTTGTATCTGCTCACGGTGGCGACATCTGGGCAGAGAGTGAATTTGGAAGAGGTACAACGATTTACTTCACGATCCCGTTCGATACGATTGTGGAGGTGAATGATTGATGAAACGGTTTACGATTGCAAAGCCGGAACTGTGGAAGTCGTTCATTTTGCTCACGTTAATCGTCACGTCGATTGTTCAAACCATCATCTTGTGGGACTACCATCCCACGTATCAGGCCGTCCAATCTGAAACGCAACTCACGACGGTGGACGAGTCATTGCAGCGTCGAGCGGACCAGGTCATCATTCCCGTTCAAGCGGTCGTGCATGACAACAATGCTGTGTTCGCTTCAAAGAATACACCGAAGCAACTGATGCGTGTCATTCGGGATTCGTTTGAAGCGAGTGAGTTCAAGCCGCTCGCTGTGAAAAACGTCCCGAGTTTCTATACGGATATCAACGAGGGACTGGAGTTGATCTTACCGGAGGCCTACTATGCGGACACGCTCAGCTATATGCTTCCGGGAACGTATAGTCTGTCTGGGAAGATTCCACAGCGAATCCTCATCTATATGGATGACAGTGCGTTCAACATTCGTGCCATCATGAGCGACCAGTCCATTTGGGAAGGGAAGTTGACGAAAGTCGGAAACGGCGATGTGAACAGTCTTTTCTTAAAAAACTCGAGTCGAACGATGAAGCGCGTGACGTATACGGATGAACGCGTGAATTATATCCCGGTCGTCGGACCTGAGATGAATGAGTTGTTCGCGTATGACGTGTCGTCGATTCAAATCGATACTCGTCTCGACTGGATGCGAGATACGTTCTTCCCAGGTGACCCGAACGTTCAAGAAGTCGACCCGGCAAGCTCGGTCGGGGCGTTGACGAACGGTGTCAGTGTGGCAGAATACGATGCGAAATTGAATGCGAGTCGCTATCGAAACCTGTCTCGGAATAGCACCGAGCGTGATACAGCAATCGGGTTAGATTCCATTGTGGAATTCGTGAACTTCCACGGGGGATGGGTCGATGAAGCGTCTGAGAATCAAGGGCTGTCTCTTCGATTCGATGCCATCACACCGGCCAATAAAGGATTTGAAACGACCGTGTTCCGTTTTCACGTGAAAGGGTATCCCGTCTTCAGTCAGCGTGAGGCGTTTATCAACAACGATGCCATCGATTTATCCACATTACGTGTGGAAAACGACGGGGCACAGGTCCGATCGATCACACGTAACCACTTGGAAATCGATCGCCTGATCACCGTCGGCACGACACAGTTGGCTGATGCGGATGAAGTGCTCGGTACGCTCATCAACTCCGGACGATTTGAGAACGTGACCGAGATTCGAATCGGTTATGAGATCGAATATAACGAGGACACAAGCCGCTATGTGACGTTTTCACCGAACTGGTTCGTGCGTGAGGCGGGCCGTTGGGTCCCATACAATCAAGGAGACGATTGGACAGAAAGGATGATGTATCGTGGATTGGAGTAAAGCGAAATCGATTTTAATCTTCGCCTTCCTCGCCTTGAACATCTATCTGTTGTTTCAATTGCTGACGGAAACATGGGCGACCGAAGTCGTGACGAATGACAACACCTCGATCACGCAGATTTTAGACCAGCGGAACGTCGATCCGGCAAAATTGCCACGGATGGGTCGAGATATCGGCTATTTGACGGGTTCGTCTGAAGAGATGTCAGCTGCGATGATCACGAAAAATCGGGAGGCGCAGCTCGCGACGACGCTCGACAACATGCAACTCGAAGTCGAGTTGAAACAACCCGTGCCGCTCGATGCGAAGGATTTGCGGACGACCGCTTCGACGTTTGTGGCGGAATATGTTCCGTTTGGAAACGAGTACGCCTACTGGCGCTACGATGAAAAAACGAGACAGGTTGCTTTCGTACAAACATTCGAGGACAACAAGATTTTTTCAGCACCTGAAGTCGAGGGTGGCACGGAAATGTACATCGGTCCTTCCCTCATCCTCATTCAGTTGAACGAGTCGTTCGAAGTGACGGATTATAAACAGCGTCATTTAAAAGACCTCTCCTCAAAAACGCAAGATGACCTCGTGTTGACGGCCAGTGAAGCCATCTCACAACTCGCGTCTCGGAAGTACTTCCAACCGAACCAGGAGATGCGGGCCATCAATACCGGATTTTACAGTTTACCGCTCGACAGCTCTGGCAGTTTGATCATCATGCCACCGCTTTGGTCGATTGGAATTGATGATCAGGTCTACTTCGTCAATGCAATCGATGGAACAGTCGAGCACGTGGAGTTTGAAACGAAAGAATGAAAGGAGTGATTGCGTGACTTTACAGTATAGTGTGTTAGCGAGCGGGTCGACCGGAAACGCCCTCTATATCGAGACGGAACGGACGAAGCTGCTCGTCGATGCCGGATTGACCGGAAAAGCGATGCAACAGCGCATCGAAGCCATCGGTCGGTCATTTGACGGAATCGACGCACTGCTCGTCACCCATGAGCACTCCGACCATATTAAAGGTGTCGGGATATTAGCACGTAAGTATAATTTACCGATTTATGCGAATGCGAAGACATGGGCGGCGATGGAATCACTGATTGGAAAGATTGATCCTGCCTTGAAGTTTCAAATCGAAGTCGGAGATGTGAAACAGTTCGGGGATATCGAAATCGAGACGTTCAACGTGAGCCATGATGCGGCAGACCCGATGTTTTATCAGTTTGCCCATGACGGGAAACGATTAGCCCATATCACCGACACGGGTTATGTCTCGGACCGGATGAAAGGGATCATCCGTGGAGCGGACGACTTCATCTTTGAGTCGAACCATGACGTCTCGATGTTGCAGATGGGGCGTTATCCATGGAGTGTCAAACGGCGAATCCTCGGCGACTATGGCCACGTCTCGAACGAGGATGCAGCCATCGCGATGAGTGAGGTCATCGGTGACCGCACGAAACGGATCTATTTGGCCCATTTAAGTAAAGACAACAACATGAAAGAGCTCGCACAGATGAGCGTCTCACAAACACTCGGTATGCGAGACGTCGACTTAGGTCGAATCAAATTGTGCGACACGGACCCGACAATCCCCACTTCACTCGTTTCTTTATAAGGAAACTTGGGAAAAGACAGTTATCACACTGTCTTGAAGGGGGGACGCGTCGTGAACGAAGAGAGACACCATGAGTATGAACCTCAAGACGTCGAACCTGAAGTACACGAAGCAACAGAAGAGAAATCGACGTATCCGTCTCGGAGCGAATGGCGACCGAAGCAAGAGGAGCACGTACGCCATAAGCCGAGACCAAATATAAAACCGTTGTTACTCGGAGGGGTTGGCGGATTCTTAGGAGCGGCTTTGTTTTTTGTCATCGTGATGCTCTGGGATTCGCCGACCTCTCGTTTTGTGACGAATGAACTGACGCGGACCGAACAGGCCGTCACCGTCACCGAATCGGACGTCACGACCGCTGTCCTTGGGGCGAAGACGTCCGTCGTCAGCATCACCAATATCCAGCGTGCGTTCACCTCGGACTCGCAATGGGAGGCGGGTGCCGGATCCGGTGTCATCTATAAAGTAGAAGGAAACACGGCCTATATCGTCACGAACTTCCATGTCATCGAAGAAGCGGACGAGGTCAACATCGCCTTTTCCGATGGTCAAATCGCATCGGCAACCATTTTAGGCGAAGACCCGCTCAACGACTTGGCTGTCGCTGAGGTCGAGTTACCAAAAAACATCGATGTGGAGCCGATTGTTCTCGGTGACTCCACCGTTCTCCAAGCTGGCGAGACCGTCATGGCCATCGGAAATCCGCTTGGTGTCTTCTCAAACTCGGTTACGCGTGGTATCGTCAGTGGTGTCGAGCGGACGGTGCCGGTCGATACGAACAGCGACGGCTTGATGGATTATAACGCGGAAGTCATTCAGACGGATGCGGCCATCAACCCGGGGAATTCGGGAGGTGCGCTCATCAACATTCGTGGAGAGCTCGTCGGAATCAATTCGATGAAAATCGCCGAGGCGAGCGTAGAAGGGGTTGGATTCTCCATTCCCGTCAACGTGGCGCTACCGGTCATTGACATGTTAGAACGCGACGGCAAGGTGACGCGGGCACAGCTCGGTGTCACGATTCAGGAAGTCATCGCTGTACCCGGAAACGTCCGAGAAGAGTATGGAATCTCCTTCGACCAGGAAGACGGTGTCTTCGTCGAAGAAGTGACACCGGGTAGTCCGGCTGAAGAAGCGGGACTGCGTGTTGGAGATGTCATCACGAAAATCGGAGACCGGGAGATCAAACGATACGTCGATTTACGCGATGCGTTATATCGGGACGCGACGGTCGGTGATACAATCTCCATTGAGTATTTACGTCGCGGAGAAGCAAGCGAAACCGAGGCGACATTAACTGAAGCAACATAAAGAAGCGGCGACGCTTCTTTTTTAAGGAGGAAAAACTGTGGAAAAAAAAGTATGCAAGGAACATGTTGAAATCGCTTTAGACATCATTGTGGATGAAACAGGTGAATACCCGTTGCTAGAGGAATTATCCACAAGTGAACACGTGACATGTGAGTTCTGTGAAGCCGATGCAACATATATTGTGTCAAGCAAAAACTAATTATCAACATGTGGATTTGTGGATAACTCTGTGGATAACCCTATGGATAACTCCAAAAAAACTGTGGAAAAAGGAAGAATTGGATGAATATTTCAATTATCACGGTCGGCAAACTGAAAGAAAAATATTTAAAACAAGGAATTGCCGAGTATACAAAGCGGCTGTCTGCCTACGCTAAAGTGCAGGAAATCGAGGTCTCAGACGAAAAAGCACCCGAGCATTTGAGTGAGGCAGATATGTTACTAGTAAAACAAAAGGAAGGCGAGCGGATTTTGGCGAAGATATCCCCAGATACGCACGTCATCGCCTTGGCGATTCAAGGAAAGCAGCGGACGAGTGAAGAGTTCGCCCGTGAACTCGATCAACTCGCGACGTATGGAAAGAGTAAAATCGCCTTCGTCATCGGAGGATCGCTTGGTCTGTCGGACGATGTGATGAAACGAGCGGATGATACGATTTCGTTCTCGAAGATGACATTTCCCCACCAACTCATGAAGCTCGTGTTGTGTGAACAGATATATCGGGCATATCGGATCAATCGGAATGAGCCGTATCACAAATAAACGTTATTTCTGAGGTACAGATATTAACGAACTCTCTTCTCTTTGTTATTTACGTGAAGCAAATGAATTTAACAAAAGCGAAGAACGTGACTATTCATGAAAATCATCTAAGTTGGACCTCAAATTTATGTTGCTACTGGCTATTAAAACAAAATTTGAGGTCATGGATGATATATGAATCACAAAAAGTTTGGTTGTGCACTGTAGATTACACTGAAATACGCTTCGCTACTCTATCTAAAAATCTTTTTCTTCGATGATCTTTCCCACTACTCGTAAACGGACTATTCAACCATTTCACATTTTTAAGTCCAATCCCTTTGAATGTTCTACGAATAAGAGTCCCTTCAATGGGATTCCCGGCCAGAAATTTTAAATACCACGTTGGCACTTCAGAAGTAGAAATGACAGTGGTTTTTTTAATATGAGTTAGTAATCCTTTCAATCCAGTAGATTCCTCTACATAGGCAAAATTTTTTAACATGACCTTGTCAAAAAAACCTTTTAAAATGGCTGGAACATCAAACCACCAAACAGGGAAGATAAAAACTAACTCATCACTGTCACTTAGCATCTTCTGATATTGATTCACTAAGGGATCTTGGGATTGACCTTTCGAGTAAAGAGATAAATCAGATTCACTTAATACAGGATTGAATTGATCCTTATTTAAGTCAATGATTTGGTAATCTTTTTTCCGACGGACTAACTGTTCAATTGTTGTATCCATAATAGATTTATTGAAACTACCATGCCATGGATGAGCAAGAATGATTGTTGTTTTCATAGGTAACCCTCCTACTATTTTTAGAATTTAAATAACCTTTAATTTGAGCATATGCTTTTATTTGAACAATTGCTCAAATAATATATCTGCAATATAATGTTAGTGTAGACGCTAGGTCAATAAGTAGAGAGGTATTTATACAAATCCCTCATTTTGTACAAATTAAGGAGTACTTATGCTAAAACAAAAACCAATAAACACGAATTCTAAGAGATCAATCAATCTTTTAGTGGATACTATGTTGGAATTAATGCATCGAACGAATTTTACGAATATCACCATATCAGAACTTACTAAAACTGCGGGATTGGCGCGAAATACATTTTATGCTCACTTTGATACGAAAGAAGATGTACTAACCTATCATATGTATCATATATTTCGACAGAGGATTCAACTTGCCTCAACAGAAGCGAAACAGGAGCAACTTGATTTCGATACGTTGTATTTTGAAATATGGAGTGACAACATCGAGTTTTTAAATCTCTTAAAAGAAAATGATTTACTTCCGATTTTAAATCGCTTTGAGGAACATTTCGATTTACTTTGTACAGATTTTCAAATTTATGAGAATTGCAATGTATCTGAAAAAGCAGAAGTATATGCGAATGCGGTATACGCGGATTCATTAGCAAGCATTGTAAAAAGGTGGATGAAGACTGGCATGAAAGAAACTCCACAAGAGTTAAGTAACATTTTTAAAGAATTCATACGATGAACATTGTTTATGATATTTGTTCGGATCTCAAGCATGATTACTGAACTAAAAAGCATTTGGAGACGAATAATACTGAGTGAGTAGATGGGTCTCAAACCATCTACTCTTTTATTTGAAAAAACTAATTTAATTGAATAAAAATTAAATTTATGGAATTAAAGTAGGTATAATATGTATATGAAGGATTCGTTACATAATTTTAGAAGGTACTTGAATACATTAAAAGGAGATTGATTATGAAAAGAATGATTGGAAGAGTTTCATTTGTTTTACTCACACTCGTCTTGATTGGTGTCATTGCGATTGTAGTGATCAAGCCAGGTGTATTTTCAACTAATCAACAGGCTGATGTATCGCTCGTCAAAGATCGACTCGTCGAATTGACGGAGTTGACAACGTTAAAGTATGAATACAGCAACGTCATTGTCAGTCGAAACACGACATCCGTATCGTTGATCGGATTAAAAGATGTCAAACTAGCGGAAGCAATCAAGCTGATTGAATACTCAGGATACCTCAAGGCGGGTACGGACCTCTCTAGCATGGAGGTCTCTTACAATGACACGACTGAGAAATTGACTGTCACTGTACCTCACTCAACCATTTTGGACAACGTAGCGAATACAGATGATGCTGTAGTGACAGATGTAAAAGGGACACTTTTTTCTGACTACCCCTCGCAATTGATTTTTGATGAAATCAATAAAGAGAAGGCAAAAATGGAAAAGACTAAGATCGATCAAGGTTTGCTGACAGAGGCAGACGAGCGCATTGAAGCGTTCTTGACAGAGTTTTTAAAGAATAGCGGTTATGAAACGGTGGCAATCGAGTTCAAATAATCGTTTACAAATTTTTTATACCACAAGGAGACTACGATGAACGCTACGATTCACCTCCTAACAAATCGACTAGATCCAAACTTTCTAAACACCTTCGAACGTTTTCAGGAAACGCATCGCATCTATGCCGTGGATTCAAATGGTGAGCTTTATCAAAAAGACGAGTACTATATTGATGAATGGGACGATGCGAAAAAGAAACAGGTCATCGAGATTCTCAACTACTACATCGATCGTGGCGGAGTTGTTGTTGCAATCCAAAATGACAAGACGTTACTTGGCTTTGCCGGACTGAACGGACAACCGCTCGGAACGGAAGGCCAGTATTTGAATTTGGGTTTCATTCATGTGAGTCGTCCTTGCCGAGGTCAGGGAATCGGGATGCGATTATTTGAACGTGTCTGTCAGGCAGCAATCGAACGGAGTGCGAAAAAACTATACATCGGGGCGAATCCGGCCGTTGATACGTATCATTTCTACAAAGCGATGGGATGTACGTTTGCCGAAGAAATCGTGCCAGAAGTCTACGAGGCAGAACCACTCGACTTACAACTCGAATATGTTTTATCATCTCCTGAGACTGCATCATAACGATGTGGTCTTTTTCATGCAAAAAATCGCTCAACTTCAAGCTTTATCTCCTATGAAGAATTGAGGATTTCGAAAAATTGTGATAGAATCACAAGGCAAATGATTATCATTATCAGTTGATAAGAATAGATGGAATCGAATAAGGTTGAGTGAATGTGAAAGGATGAATACAATGAGCATGCTTGAAGCATATAACATGGCATTTCGAAATGGATTGGAACTAGAGGACGATGTGGTCCTTGAAGAGATGAAGCTTGGGGAATCGACAGAGTGGGATTCGATTGGACATATGACCCTCATCGCCGAAATCGAGGACGCGTTTGACGTATATATTGACTCGGATGAAATGACAGAGTTCCATTCGTATCAGTCTGGTATTGCGTTGTTGCAACGCCTCGGTGTGGACATCCAATCATGATGCTTTTTCAAACACTCGAGCAGTACACGAATCGTGAGGCGGTCTATGCGGACCGCTCTTATTCATATAGAGAGATGGTGGAAGTCGGGGACTCGATTTGTCAAGAAGTCGGCGAACGGTCGCTCGTCTTCTGCTTATGTGCTAACCGAGTCGAGTCGCTCTTCGCATATATCGGCTTTCTCCGTGGACGGGTCGTCCCGGTCTTGCTCGATGAAGATATTCCAGTAGAACAATTACAGAAGCTGATGGATCGGTATGAACCAACTCACGTATGGGCTCCTGAGACGAGGGAGGATTTGGCGAACTCGTTGGATGCCTTCTATGGATATGGCGGCTACGCTTTATTTGAAACAGGAGCAGCAGCTCACCATTTACTTCATGATGAATTGGCTCTTTTGTTGACGACTTCTGGGAGTACAGGAAGCCCGAAATTTGTCCGCCTCACTTATAAGAACCTATCAGCGAACGCCACATCGATCATCGACTATCTCGACATCGATCAAACGGATAAACCAATCACGACACTTCCGATGAACTATTCGTATGGACTCTCCATCATCAACAGTCATCTGTTGAAAGGGGCGACCCTCATCCTGACAGACCGTTCGATCGTTCAAAAGGAGTTTTGGGAACTGTGTCGTGCCGAAAAGGCGACGACGTTTGGTGGGGTCCCGTTTCATTATGAGATGCTGAAACGATTGAAGTTTGAGACGTACGACCTCCCAAGTCTGAAGAAGTTGACACAAGCCGGTGGCAAGTTAGATCCGAAGCTTGCGCAGCACTTCGCAACGGTATGTGAAGAGAAAGGGATTCAATTTTTCATCATGTACGGTCAGACGGAGGCGACGGCCCGGATGTCATATTTACCGGATCGGATGCATGCGAAAAAAGCAGGTAGCATCGGAATTGCCATCCCTGGTGGATCGCTCACGTTGCGTGACGAAGCCGGAAATGACATCAAAGAGGCGAACGTGACAGGCGAGTTGGTATATCAAGGCGACAACGTGTCGTTTGGGTATGCGACCTCGTTAGCGGACCTTTCAAAAGGTGATGACAATCACGGTGTTTTACGAACAGGTGACATGGCGTATCGCGACGAGGATGGATATTTCTTCATCGTCGGCCGAATCAAGCGCATGATCAAACTGTATGGCAGTCGAATCAGCCTAGACGAAGTCGAGGCGCTCCTTCGAGAGCATGGACATGATTGCGTCTGTGCCGGGGAAGACGACCAGCTATACGTGTATACGTTACAAGATGACGTCGCATGCATTCAAAAAATCATCAAAGAACAAATCAAGGTGAAAGGTGTTCGTGTGATGCAGATTGACGAGATTCCGCGGAATGCGTTCGGGAAGATTCGTTATGCTGCATTGCCGAAGCGAGAACTTGTGACCACCTGATTGTCAGGAATCGGTACATCGTCAAGTTTCATAACATCAGGTGGTAAATATGACTTTTATTTCGATTGAATTTCTCTTATTTTTAACCCTCATCGTCGGAACGTACTATGTGGTTCCACATCGATACCGGTGGGTGCTCCTTTTGTTGGCGAGCTATGTCTTTTACGCCACGTTGAGCGTTCAATTCATCCCGCTCCTGCTGATCAGTACTGCCTTTACGTACGTTATCGGGATTTTGATCGAGAAGCAAGAGAGGAAAGAACAGAAAAAACGGCTCATGTGGGTCGGTGTCTCGGTGCTCGTCTTCTTCCTCGGCTGGTTCAAATATTTTAATTTCGTCAATGATTCGCTCCGTTCGTTCGCCGCATGGAGCGGATTTGATTATGACGTCCCGTATAGAGAAATCGTCTTACCGTTGGCGATTTCCTTTTATACGTTCCAGGCCATCAGTTACGTGGTGGACGTCTCGCGCGGGAAGCAAAAGGCGGAGCGTCATTATGGCTATTTCTCGGTCTATTTTGCCTTCATCCCGCAACTTGTGGCGGGTCCGATCGAGCGGGCGAAAAAACTGTTGCCACAGTTGAAGACGGAGCAACATCTCGACTACGACAACATCAGCTATGGCATCCAGCGCATCATTTGGGGTTTCTTCAAGAAGACATTGATTGCCGATCGGTTGGCCCCGATTGTCGCGAGTGTGTTCAATAGCCCGGACCCGACCGGTTCGGAGATTGTGCTCGCGACGATGTTGTTCTCGATTCAATTGTTCGCGGACTTCTCGGCATGCAGTGACATCGCGATCGGCTGTGCACGCTTACTCGGGATTCGCTTATCGGAAAACTTCAAGCAACCGCACTTCGCCGTATCGATTGCCGACTTCTGGAACCGCTGGCATATCACGCTTTCGATGTGGCTACGGGATTATATCTTCATGCCACTCGCGAAAGGAAAGAAGAAACGCGAACAAATTTATGGTGCCATCCTTGCGACATTTTTAGTAAGTGGAATTTGGCACGGAGCCGCATGGAACTTCGTCTTATGGGGACTCATTCATGGAATCTATCGCGTCTTCGGAGATCATACGAAACAACAACGTGAAAAAATGGCGTCATGGGTCGGATTTGACCGTGTGCCGACACTGCATCGGTGGTGGAAAATCGCCATCACGTTCCAGCTCGTCTGTTTCTCACGTGTCTTCTTCCAGTCGCACTCCATGGCGGAGGCGTTCTCGCATGCCAAACTGTACGTGACGCCTTCTTCATGGGCACCGTCAGGCATGTTGCAGGCGATTCAAATCTTCTCATTGCTCGATTTGATCATCTTCCTCGTCGTCTTTGTCGTCGTTCATCTGTTCCAACATATCGAGCGGACGAGAGGTTCGGCTTGGGATTGGATGGCACGTCAGTCTGCCGTGACGAGTGTGGCCATCAACTTGTTCTTGATTATCTCAGCGTTCTTATTTGGCGTGTCGAGCCAAGGATTTGTATACGGTGGGTTCTAAGATGGATGGAAAGGAATTAGCATGAAGCGTTTAGGAATCAAAATAGGTGTCGTATTACTCGTCATCATCGCAATCTTCATTCCCGTCAACGAGTTCGTGAAAGAGTCGTGGGAATATAATAATAACCGAGCTGTCCTTGCCTTCAAGCAAGACCCTCACCCGGTCGACATCATCAATTTGGGGACGTCCCATGCGATGTACGGGTATTCATTCAAGTCGCTTGGATTATCGCATCTGGATTTGGCGTTACCGAGTCAGCCAATCGAATATGACTTGAAGATGTTAAAAGAATACGATGAACATCTGAAGCCAGGTGGGGTCGTGATTGTGTCGTTATCACAAATCACCTTCAGCAATTCGAACGTCGGTCGGAAAGAAAACTACTATCGCGTCTTGGAACGGGAAGACTTGGAGTCGGTCAGTTGGTTCAACTACTATACACACGAACGCTTCCCTGCATTGAACAGTGGGAGCGCGTACGCCGCCATTTCCCGGGAAATCCGAGATTTTCGCTTCGATGCGCATAAGCCATGGGAGAATGGGGGGCTGAACTATTCCGAGCGTAAGTATGAGGAAGTCGCCGCCCAATATGAGAATGCCGTTAACAATCACGAGATTGAAGAGAATATGGCATATTTACAAGACATCATCGATTATTGCAAGAAGCAAGGCTATCGCGTCGTCTTAGCGATAGAGCCGGTCCATTCGTCGTATCATGCGTATTTCGACGAAGCGGTCATGGAACGCCTCGTATTTCAGCATTTAGAAAAATTGGATATCGATGTCCCATTCCTCAACTACATGGGGGACGAACGGTTCATTCACAAACAATCCTTCTTCCATAACCCGGACCATTTGAATGGGGACGGGCGAAAGTTATTGTCTACGCTTGTTTATGAAGATTTGAAGCGGTTGGGGTATGTACAAGGAAAATAATCTGATCTTCATTCAAAAAACGATGCTCGCAAAAGTCCAAAATACCGCTAGCATAGATGCATATGTAATAAATACAGTCTTGCCTGACACTTGTTGCTTAGAGAAACGTTGGAATAATCGATTGGCAATCGTCTGACCGATGACGACAGATAGAAAGATAATCACCATTTCAGTGAATAGTGAAAAGTCGTTACGGAAAATAAACATCATTGCGACAAAGAGAATCATGGAACTGGCTAGCGTGATGAAGAAACGTTGTTTATTCAAGTGAATCTCTCCTTTCTCTCATTGATACGTGTATGCTGAAGAAAAGATTCAACGAAATGGGGGATGATTCCAATCGAAACAATCTATTTAGCCGGAGGATGTCTATGGGGCGTCCAGGCATTCGTGAAGACGTTACCCGGCGTCCTCTCGACCGAAGCAGGTCGGGCAAATGGGACGACGGACACGTTGGACGGGGAATATGACGGATACGCGGAGTGCGTCAAAACGACGTTCGATCCGGATGTGGTGACGGTCGAAAAATTGATGCACTATTTATTTGAAATCATCGACCCATACAGCATCAATCAACAAGGAATCGATGTCGGCGAGAAGTATCGGACGGGTGTCTACAGTGAGGAGTCACGACACTTGGTGGAGGCGCAAGCGTTTATTGATCGACGATCGGATGCGGAACGAATTGCTGTTGAAGTGAAGCCGCTCACGAACTATGTGCGAAGTGCGGACGAGCATCAGGACCGCCTGACGCGTTGTCCGGACGATTATTGTCATATCCCGAAAGACTTATTAACAAAATATCAGAACGGTTAATTATCAAAGGCGTCTCTTCTGAGATGCCTTTTTCATTTTTTTCCAAATGAGTAAAGCCAAATGCATGTGTTTCCTGTCTAATAAGTGTAAGGGAAAAAACGAAAAGGGGGGACGTTCGATGAAACGTCTCATTCAAAAAGCGCAACGAGGCAATGATCAAGCATTCTTAAAGATCTTTCAGCATTACGAGGCCGACCTATATCGGATGGCCTACGTATACGTCAAAAATCCGGACGATGCGCTCGATGTCGTACAAGAAGTCGCTTATCAAGCATTTAAAAAGATCGGGACGTTACGGGAACCACAATTTTTGAAGACGTGGCTGATGAAGATCACCATCAACTGTGCGCTCGATGTCATGAAGAAGAGACAAAATGTGATTCAATTGAAGCCGGAGTTTGAAGAGTCAATCGGAATTGCGGAAACGGATTACGCGATAACGATGACACTCGCTGATATGATGGATTCTCTTCATGAGGATGAACGCAGTGTGGTCGTGCTGAAATATTATCAGGACTACACGTTTCAACAAATCTCAGATTTATTGGAATGGCCGATTGGTACGGTGAAGACAACCTTGTATCGGGCCGTCGATAAATTGAGACGAGAATGGAAGGAGGCTGATTGCTATGGATCGTGAGATGAAGCGAGTGTTGGCAGACATCGAAATTCCGGGTGAGCTACGGGAGCGGGGGCGCCAAGGTGTGAAGCGAGCGAAACAAGAAATGCGCCGGGAACCAGGATTTATCCGTCGGCGGTTGATGACGGTCGGAATCGCAGCGGCACTACTCATCCCTACTGGTGCATTCGCTTATCAATCCCTCTTGGCGGATGAGTTATACGGTTCGTTTGGCGAGATGAAAGTACATATCGTCAGTGCTACTTTAGAGAAATACTTGTTATTGGACGCCAAATTGAATCAAGCGAAAGGAGTATTGGGTGAGGCAGAATATAAAGAGTTCGAGCGAGGTCTGAGCACCTTCACGGATACGCGAATCGCTTATGGAAATACGAACGGAAATGTCGATTATGAAGCGATTCCGAAGGCGGAACGAGCGGAAGTGAAGCAGGCACTTGCTGATCTTCAGCCATACTTCGATCAATTGAACGATCAGCCTGCTGCACGTGATGTGTTGACTGCTGACGAATATGACGCATATATCGAAGCGCTTATGCGAGAAGAATCGATTCGAGTACGTGCTGGGGAGTATGTCGAAGATATGCCGGATGAGTTGCGACAGTCTTATGAAGAGGCACTCGCGATTATTCGAGAGGTCAATCGGAAGCAACAACAAAACTAGTCATGGTTCATAAGGATGGGAAAATATGTTATCTTCATCATGTTCTAATTCAGAAAATGAAAAAGAGGTACAAACATGTTCACATTCGGAATCATTGGTGGTGCAAGTCTTCTTTTAGTGGCGTTCGTCTTCGGCGTGACATATCTTGTCATCCGATCCATTGTAAAAATGATGAAAAAGTAAAAGAAGGAGGTGGTCACTCAAATCGAGTGATCAACTCCTTCTTTTTACGTCCGTTCGAGAACATTCACGAGCATCTGATGGATGACAGTATGATCGTTCGGGTCATGAAGCTGATAGGGACTGCCGGGGAGCGTATATACATCTTTCGCTCCGACGTACGTGATGTGGAGTGTCAAGGAACCATCTTCCTGACACGCCGTCGTCAGTTCCAACTCACCACTGATGACACCGACTTCTTCCGTCATGACACCGTGGGTTGCCTTAAAGATCGAAGTGATTTCGTTCATTCGAAGACTCCTTTTCTAACTCAGTAACTGCAAGCATTGATGGCTGTCGTGAGTGCTGACTTCTCCGCTGATTGAAGGCTCAAGCCCCAACGACTCTTCGTTTCGACCCACATCTTCGCATACGCACAGCGAGCGCCGGTGCGAGGGGGTTGCCATGTCGACGGATCTTGGTCTCCTTTTGAGCGGTTCGATGAAGCGGACACCGCAATCAATTGAGGACCGTTCAAGTCGTTCGCAAAGCTTTGACGTTTTGTCGTCGTCCAGCTGCTTGCGCCAGAGCGCCATGCTTCAGCGAGCGGAACGACGTGGTCGATATCAATGTCAGAGGCTGAGGTGAACGTGATTCCGTCATAGTAACTGTACCATGAGCCAGTCGCAACCGGACATTCGTCGACGACCGAGTCAGCGTCTCGTTTCAAGACGATGTGACGCGTGTTACAACCGCTTCCTTGACTCGACCAGTGCGGGAAGAGGTCACGACTATACCCCGTCATCGACCCTTCATTTTTGACAGTGAGGGCATTCAGTTTCGTGAGCGCGTCCGCTTTCGATGGGATGTTCGGTGGGAAAGCAGAGACTGGTGTAGCGTCAAACGATGCGGAAATCCAGACGAGCAAGGCGACAAGTGCGACAGACATAAGTTTCTTCAACATATAAAGCCTCCTACTATGTATTTGGAATGAACACTTGTCGAGCAAGTGGGCAACCTTTCATCAAACAACTAGTGAGACAAACATCACGCGATAAATTCAACTTGATCATACACAGGACGATTTTGAAAAAGTGTGAAAATCTGCAAAATGATTAGAAAGACTATCGCAAATCCTTCTCTAGCATTAATGGACAATCCGGTGTTATTTCTTTGGAACTAGTGAGCGATCAGGACTGGTATAATGAGTGACATGGATGGAGAGAAAAGAAGAGGTGGATGGAATGAACAAGAAAGAGATTGCGGCGATTCGCCGACAGTTTAAAGTAAATGCGACAAAGCTAAAAATTGCTGACTTATATACGATTTACATCCGACAGGAAACGAATGAGATTTATTACGAAGAGTTGCGTCCGTTCCCGTTCTTAGAAGAAGAGCAGCAGGAGCTGTTTTTGACGAACTTCAAAAAAGTGCTCGGTGGAAAACTTGATGAAAAACTGTTCGAAGTGAAGTTCCAATATCCTGAGGAAGGTCAGGTCGACCATACGCAAGGCTTGCTGTATGAAGGACTTCGTACGGAAGAGACCGACGTCTGGACGGACTATATGCAACGCATCGCGTTGAAGATGGTGAAAGACACGCCGTTTGAGAAGGATATGGTCGTGACGTTCATCCGGGGGAATTATAATAAGCCGACGAACCGGTACTCGGAAGAGTCTGAGATTCACGCGAACGATGAGGTGTATACGACGAAGTTCATCCTCGGCAGCATCAGCCCGACAGAGCTTCCGAAAAAATCACTCGTCTTTGACTTCGTCGAGCGGGAGTTCAAAGCCAGTCTGATTGTGAATCCGATCATCAAACTCGAGGCGCCGATCGGTGGATTCTTATTCCCGTGCTTCACGGATAACGCAGCCGATGTGAACCATGTGCTTTATTCGGCACACAAAGCGCATCAACCGGATATGACGTTCATTGAAAACGTGTTGAACGGTTCGGAGATTGTCACGGCAGTGGAAGAGAAGGCGGTCTTCGAAGAAGTGGTCAAAGCGGTCATCGGAGAAGAAGTCAATTCCCGGACTCTCGCGACCGTTTATGATGAGATCAATCAAATCATTGTCGCCGAAGAAGAGAACGAACAGGAAGAAGAGAGGGTAGCGATGCTCGACTCCCGTGCCGTCGAGGTCGTCTTACGGGCGAGTGGCGTGGAAGATGTGACGACGGAGAAAGTCGAGCAGGCGTTCAAGCAAGTCGTCGACGATACGAAATATGAGATGAAAGCGACGAGTGTCGTTCCGAAGTATACGTCAAAGTCGATTAAAATTAATACGAAAGTGGCCAATATTTCCGTCAGTCCGCAAGACTTGAAATATGTGAAGCAGGTGAACTATAAGGGGAAACCGTGCTTGTTGATTGAAGTGGAAGAGGAGACGGAGATTGAAGGGTTCAAGCTCATCTCTGAAGAATCATTAGACTAATCAAGATAGCGATACATCCAATCGAGTATGTTGTAGTGTTCACGAGTGAACGTTCAAGCTAAGAGTCCGAGGCGTAAACCTTGGGCTCTTTTTTGACAATCGAGTGAGGAAGGTTGAATTCAATCTTTGATACAGGTATGATGCAGGTGAAAACGTTTTCTAAAAGCTATATTTTTTTTAGTGTTTATCGAAAGCGCTTTCGGAATTTATGAAACAACAAAAAACCTCAAAGACGAATATCATCTTTGAGGCTAGAGTTGTATTATTTACGCGCTTTGCTTACTTTTAATTTCTTCCCTTTGACCGGCGTCGTCTCCATCGCTTGAAGGACAATCGAACCTTTTCCGTTCAAAATATCGACGTAAGTCATTTGATCATTGATTGTGATGATTCCGATGTCGTCAGCGGATACGCCAGGGATTTTGGCGATTGTTCCGACGAAGTCGACGGCGCGAAGTTTTTTCTTCTTCCCGCCACTGAAGTGAAGCTTCATGATGTCCTGGTTAATACGAGCTGTCTTATTGTTTCGAACGACGCGTCGTCCGCTCAACTTCTGCTCAAAGGCATCTTGGTTAGCCGCAACTTCCGCTTCTGTCGGCGCATCGATCATCGGAATCTCGAATTGAACGTATGATTCAATCGCGTTGATGAGACGTTCTTCCTGACGGGTCATAAGCGTGATTGCTGTTCCTTGTTTGCCGGCACGTCCGGTACGACCTGTCCGGTGCACGTAACTTTCTTTTTCGACAGGAACGTCATAGTTGATGACGAGCTCGACGTTGTCGACATCGATTCCACGTGCTGCGACGTCTGTCGCCACGAGGTAGCGGAAGTTACCCATCTTGAATCCGTTCATGACGGCGAAACGGTCCTCTTGCTCGAGTCCGCCGTGAAGGCGTTCAGCCGAGTAACCGGCTTTGTCGAGCTCGGCGTACACCGTGTCGACGTTCTCTTTCGTCCGACAGAAAATCATACAGCTGTCCGGGTTCTCGACGACCGTGATGTCTTGAAGCACAGCCAGTTTCTCGTTCCGGTGAACAGGGAGGAGGCGGTGCTCGATTGTCGAAGCGGTCATGCCGGTCGATTCGATCGCGACACGTGCCGGAGCATTCATATGCTTCTGGCAGAGACGTTCGATATCTTGTGGGAATGTCGCAGAGAAGACCATCGTGACGCGGTCTTTCGGCAACTGTTGAAGAATCTTCTCGACGTCAGCGAGGAAGCCGCGGTTGAGCATCTCGTCCGCTTCATCGATGATCAAGTATTCGACGCAGTCGAGTGAGAGGGTCTCACGCTCGATATGGTCCATGACGCGACCTGGCGTACCGACGACGATATGTGTCTTTTGCTTCAACTCTTCACGCTGTTTCGAGAACGGTTCTTTCCCGTAGACGGCAGTCGCTTTGATTCGTTTGAAACGTCCGATGTTCGTCATGTCTTCCCGTACTTGAACGGCGAGTTCGCGTGTCGGTGTCAAGACGAGCACTTGGGGTTTGTTTTCGGCCCAGTCGATGAGCTCGATGACCGGAATTCCGAAAGCAGCTGTCTTTCCGCTTCCGGTCTGTGCTTTGACGATTAAGTCTTCACGCTCGAGCGCACGCGGGATGACCTGCTGTTGTACTTCAGTCGGTGATTCGTATTTCATAATGCCTAATGCGCGCGTGATCTCGTCGCTCAGGCGATAATCAGTAAATTGCTGTTTGTTCATGGGTAACCTCATTCTTTCGTGAAAACTTCTGCTTCAGAAAATTTCAATGTCTATTTGCAATACAGTCCATTATAGACCGAAAGGCATTAGGAAAGCCAATTTCATATAAAAATAAGTACTGGTGAAAGGGGTCTACATATTGAAACACAGTTATGAAAATCTCATGGATTATTTGAATCAGCATCAGCAACTTACGAGAACAAACCACCTCGAAACCGTCATCAAACCCATACCGGATGCAGACCGTACCGGCGACCTTGACCCACGTGTTTTTGCGACGTTGACCACAAATCATTCTTCACACGATGAACCGGATACAGCATTTGACCTCGAGGTGGCACGTGCCAGCATGGGGTGGCCGAACCGGGATCAGACGACGACTGATATCAAAACCGAGTATCTCATGATTCCTAGTGAGGACGGTGACATCCCGGTTCGTCTGTATCGTCCGCATCATACTGAAGCCATCCCAGCCATTCTCTTCTTCCATGGTGGCGGTTTCTTCGGAGGCACGCTCGAGACGGTTGAGAATCCTTGTAAATTGCTTTCGGAACGAGCGAACGCGGTTGTCCTCTCCGTCGATTATCGTCTCGCCCCGGAGCATCCGTTCCCGGCCGGATTGAATGACTGTTACCGCGCTTTGGAATGGGTATATGCCAACGCGACGGAGTTGAACGTCCTTCGTGATCAAATTGCTGTCGCAGGGGATAGTGCTGGCGGTAATTTGGCAACGGCTTGCTGTCTGATGGAGCAAGAACGAGGGGAAGGACGCATTTGTTATCAAGCGCTCGTCTATCCCGTCGTCAATCTGGGTTCGATTCCGACAGATGATTTTAAATGGGCGCTCGATGCTTATGATATCTCGCATCATCACGACCTAATTCGAGGTGTTGTGCTCGCCCTCGCCGACTCGGATTCGCTCTTAAATGACCTCTATCTTCAAGGGGAGGTGAATGTCACGCATCCGCTCGTCTCACCATTATTCGCAGACGATGTCTCAGGCCTACCACCGACTTTGATTGTGACGGCGGAGTACGATTACTTACGACTCGAAGGGGAGGCGTATGCGCGGAAACTGGCACGAGCGGGTGTCCCGACACGCCTCATTCAATATCGGGGGATGGACCATGCCTTCATGGACAAGTTGGGAGACTATCCACAGGCAGACGATTGTATGAATGTAATCGCAAAAGGACTTAAGGAGCTGACGAAATGAAACAGTATACATTGGATTGGACTCGTTATGAGGAATTGGCACGTCAAGCGGTCGCGGAAGGTGTCGTGTTAGTCAAAAACGAACAGAAGACCCTCCCATTACAGTCAGGGACGAAGCTCGCCGTATTTGGTCGTAGCCAGTTCCATTACTACAAGAGCGGTACGGGCTCAGGCGGGATGGTGAACGTCGGACATGTCACGACGCCGCTCGAGGCATTGCGCGAGCGTCCAGATATTCATATCAATGAATCGCTCTATGCGACGTATGAGGAATGGGTGAAGGAGAATCCATTCGACCAAGGTGTCGGTTGGGCCGGTGAACCGTGGTCGCAACAGGAGATGGACGTAACGGACGAACTCGTCGAACAGGCGACACAAGAATCAGATGTCGCCCTCATCATGATTGGACGTACGGCAGGAGAAGACCGTGACAACACGGCCGATCCGGGTAGTTACTTATTGACGGATATCGAACATACGATGATCGAGCGCGTCACGAAACGCTTCGACAAGACGGTCGTCGTGTTGAACGTTGGGAACATCATCGACATGAAGTGGGCGAAGGAGCCGAGTGCCATCCTCTATGCATGGCAAGGTGGGATGGAAGGTGGAAAAGGACTCGTCGACGTGCTCGTCGGAGATGTGAGTCCTTCCGGGAAACTGACGGATACGATTGCTCAATCGATTGAAGATTATCCGTCGACGAAGAACTTTGGTCATGCAGATAAAGGCATTTATCAAGAAGACATCTATGTCGGTTATCGCTACTTCGAAACGTTCGCGAAGGAGGATGTCTTATATCCATTCGGATTCGGACTGTCTTACACGACGTTCAAAACGGGGGTAAAGCATACCGCAGAAACTGATGGTGTCCTGACGGTCGAGGTGGAAGTGACGAACGCGGGTGAGTGCGATGGGAAAGAAGTCGTCCAACTCTACGTCGAGAAACCGCAAGGGAAGCTCGGGAATCCGTTCCGGTCATTGGTGGCGTTCGAGAAAACCTTGCTTCTTGAACCGGGCGAGCGCCAAATCCTTTCTTTCAACGTCCACATGACTGACTTTGCGAGCTATGACGACTCTGGCGTGACGGGTTATGAATCGAGCTTCGTTTTAGAGGCAGGAACGTATCGGTTGTACGTCGGAACGGATGTGCGTTCGGCTACACTCGCTCTCGAAGTCGAGCAACAGGAGCAACGTGTCCTCGAGACGTTAAGCGAAAATATGGCGCCTGTCCTCCCGTTCGAACGGATGAAACCAATTCAAGGCGAACAGGGATTTGAAGTGGGCTACGAGTCGACGCCGCTTCGCGCCGTTGACGTCGAGACACGTTATTTGGAAGAACGCCCTGAGACTAGAGTGTTCACGGGTGACCAAGGTATCAAATTAAGCGATGTGTATCATGGAAAGGCGTCACTTGACACATTCTTAGATCAATTGACAGATGAGGATTTGGCGACAATCGTTCGCGGACAAGGGATGAACTCACCGCGTGTCACGCCGGGGACGGCAGCGGCGTTCGGTGGTGTGTCCGACCGATTGAACGAACTCGGGATTCCAGCGGCGTGTTGTGCCGATGGTCCATCAGGCATTCGCATGGATATCGGAACGAAGGCGTTCGCGCTTCCGAACGGCACACTCTTGGCTTCTACGTTCAACGTCGATCTCGTCGAAGACTTGTTCGAGATGACAGGGCTCGAGATGCGGAAAAACCGCATCGATACGTTGCTCGGACCCGGGATGAACATTCACCGTAACCCGTTGAACGGACGGAACTTCGAGTATTTCTCGGAAGATCCGCATTTGACTGGGAAGATGGCGGTCGCTCAATTGAACGGCATGCATCGTGTCGGGGTGACGGGAACGCTCAAACACTTCAGCGCCAATAACCAAGAAGCGCATCGTCACGATATCGACTCGGTCGTCTCGGAGCGGGCGTTACGCGAGATTTATTTGAAAGGGTTCGAGATGGCGGTGAAAGAAGGACGCGCATCGTCCATCATGACGACATACGGCGCGGTCAACGGGATCTGGACGGCTGGTCTATACGATCAAAATACGCGTATCTTACGTGATGAGTGGGGCTTTGAAGGCATCGTCATGACAGACTGGTGGGCAAAAGTGAACTTCCGTGAGGATGAGTCGGCCAATCGTCAAAATACGGCAGCGATGGTTCGCTCACAAAACGACTTGTACATGGTCGTCGACCGTCCGGACCTCAACTCGTTCGAGGATAACACGATGGCATCACTCGAAGAAGGGATTGTCACACGGGGCGAGTTGTTGCGGAGCGCGCGCAACATTTGTACGTTCATCTTGAAATCACCGGCGATGGAGCGTCTTCTCGGGATTCATGACGGTTCCGTCGAGGTGCTCGGCTTTGAGGATGAGATGAATCAACAGGATACATTTGAGTTGGACTACCAACATCTCGAAAACGGGGAACATGTGGGTTTGTCAGGAATCGATACCTCGACCGGAAACACACACGTCTTCGCCATCTCGGTCGACCAAACGGGGACGTATGACATCACGTTGACTGCCCGTTCGAACGCGGGAGAGTTGGCACAGATGCCGGTGACATTATTTGCGAACAATATCCCGGGTGCGACGTTCACGTTTAATGGGACGGACGGAGAATGGGTGACGCAGACGAAGCAGGTCTTCTTCTTGAACCAACATAATTATCTCCAGCTCTATTTCGCGTTAAGCGGATTAGAAGTGAAGGACGTGTCCTTCAAGCTCGCAGATGAATTCAGTATGAAGAACGGCTGAGCCGCCCTTTTGCCGATTCATTGAATCCTGTATAATCGAAAGAACGACACATCGTAAAGGAGGCGCATACCCGTGGAAAATCGGCTTCGATTTTCTAGGTCTTCACGCACTCATGCAAAGCCATTTGGACGAAAGGCGATCACTTGCATGGGGCGAAACGAATACCTTGATCGCTTGATTTTAACGTAAACCACTTGGCTTTGCTCCCTTATCGGATTGGATTCATTCAATAAGGAGCGAGGTATGATGAAGTACGTCAATGCGCAACAAATCCTGCCAGAACGATTGTTGCAAGAGGTGCAACAATACGTACAAGGTGAAACGTTATATGTGCCGACCCCGACTGACACGAAACGGAAATGGGGGTCGGTCAACGGTGGAAAACAATTACTTGATGAACGAAACGAAGCCATACGCGCAGCGTTTCGGAATGGAGAGCGAATCGAAAATCTGGCCAAGTCCTATCATTTGGCGACGCATACGATTCGAAAGATTGTATACCGCTCGAGATGAAGGAGGTACGACTAGTTCGCTAGTCGTACCTTTTTAGGTCGACTATGTTTCTTAATCAAAGTGTACACAGTAAGGAAGCATCGTTTCCTGTAAACTGAAGATGGAGGAAGGGGGCGACAAAATGTCAGATCCATTTATTCAAAACGAACAATATAATCTCATCAAAGAACAAGTGACGCTCGTCAAAGGGAGTCGAACGCAAAGCCTGCCGCCTTCTGTCTTGCGAGCAGTCATCGACTTGGCACAATCGAAAGTGATGTATGCATTCCCTGAAGCGACGACTGAACAACTGAAGCTGTTACAGTTCGAGACGCTACAGACGAACGAAGCGTTCGACGAATACATGCAACAATTACGAGAATGGGTTCAACCGTTTCCCGTTATTTCTGCCGAGCAGCTGAAGAGTTTGTTCCCGAAACAAAAGAAGCTGCGCTTGCCGGAGTTATCCGATGTTGATTTTGGAAGACTCACGTATTTGAGTTGGAATGATGGACGTTCCGATCAAAAGTTGATGATTTGCCAATACGAAGGTCAATTGATTGGCATTGCATGTAAACCGAGTACGAATACGAAGAAAAATATATGTGCCTTTTGTAATCAGTTCACGGATGTGACGTACTGCGTTACGATCACGAAAGCGAAACAAGCGAAAAATCCGGACTATTACAAAGCCATTGGCACATATATATGTGCCGACAGTAAGACGTGCAACGAACACATCACGAGCCAAGAGGCTTTGCATACTTTTGTTCATACAGCGTTACAGGCCTGACGAGAGAGTCAGGCTTTTTATGTTGTTGAAATGGCGGCATTTACAAAAACCATACAGGGCTGTATTCATTCTGAAAATGTATCTTTACAAAAGTTCGTTAGGCTACAGAAGTAGCACATATTCGGGAGGGTTTACAGATGAAAAAGACAATGAAGAAGTTCGTTCCACTCGCAGTCGTGTCGACGCTTGCGCTCGGGGGAATCGTTGGTGTTCAACAACAAAACGAAGCAGAAGCAGCAAAGGATTCAAAGAATCATAAGGCGAAAAATGTCATCTTTATGATCGGGGACGGGATGGGCGTGCCGTATACGACAGCACTTCGTTACATGAACGACAATGAAGAGACGGTGGAGATGGAACCGACTGCCTTCGATCCACATTTGGTGGGCATGCAGTCGACGTATCCTGAAGACGATGCGGAGAACGTGACCGACTCGGCGGCGGCCGCAACGGCGATGAGCTCTGGTGTCAAAACGTATAACAACGCGATTGCCGTTGATAACGACAAAACAGATGTAAAAACGGTACTTGAACAAGCGAAAGAGAATGGAATGTCGACAGGACTTGTCGCGACGTCTGAAATCACGCATGCGACACCGGCTTCTTACGGGGCACACGAGGAGCAACGTAAGAGTGAGAATGCGATCGCCAATGATTATTATGATGATTTGATTGATGGGGAGCATAAAGTGGACGTCATGCTAGGAGGCGGAACGAAATTCTTCGAACGCTCAGACCGTAATATCGCCAAGCAGTTCCAAGAAGACGGCTACAGTTACGTCACGTCAGCAGAAGAGATGAAGCAGGACGATAACAAACAGGTACTCGGTCTATTCGCGGAAGTCGGCATGGATAAGATGATTGACCGTTCAGACGAACAACCTAGTCTTGCGGACATGACGACATCCGCTCTTGATCGACTGAAAGGGGATAAGGATGGATTCTTCCTCATGGTAGAAGGAAGTCAAATTGACTGGGCCGGACATGACAACGATGTTGTCGGCGCGATGAGTGAGATGAAGGACTTTGAGCAAGCGTTTGAGGTCGTTCGTGACTTCGCCAAAGAAAACGGTGAGACGTTAGTCGTCGTGACGGCGGATCACTCGACTGGCGGTATTTCAGTTGGGGCGGACGGGAACTATAACTGGGATCCGACTCCGATTCAAGCAGCGAAACGTACTCCAGACTTCATGGCGAAAGAAATCGAAGCTGGAGCGGACGTAGAAGCTGTCTTACGTGAGAACATTGATTTGGAATTGACGTCTGAAGAAATTACTTCTGTGAAGAAAGCGGCTGAGACGAATGACGTCACGAAAATCGACAACGCCATCGAGAAAATCTTCGATCAGCGTTCGGGAACGGGCTGGACGACGGACGGTCATACGGGTGACGACGTGCCGGTATATGCGTTCGGGCCACAACAAGAGAAGTTCGTCGGTATGAGTGATAACACCGATCAAGCAAAACGAATCTTCAACTTGTTGAAGAATAAAGGGAAAATCAAATAAGTAAGGGAATATGCTAAGACTACGCGGAATTCCTGCGTAGTTTTTTTATTGTGAGGTTGTCGTATGATAGACAGACAACCATGATTCGATTAACGAGGGGGGAAGCGGATGAAACACGCAGTGATTTTTGATATGGACGGAACATTGTTTCGGACAGATTTGATTTTAGAGTTGGCGTTGGATGAAACGTTTGAACACCTACGAAAAAATGGAGAATGGGATGGGCCGACACCGATTGACGAATACCGAAAGATCATGGGCGTACCATTGCCCGTTGTTTGGAAAACCTTACTCCCACGACACGACGAACAAACTAGAGAAGAGGTCGATGCCTATTTCTTAACACGACTCATCAAAAACATCGAAAACGGGAATGGAGCATTATATGCAGGGGTACTCGAACTGTTTGAACAATTGCATCAAATGGGGCATTCCATCTTCGTCGCAAGCAATGGTTTGGTGGACTATTTACAAGCCATCGTCACGCACTATGAATTGGATCGTTGGATCACAGAAACTTATAGCATTCAACAAATCGACACGTTGGATAAGGGCGATTTGGTGGCTGAAATCGTGAAGAAGTATGAACTGCAGGAGGGCTTCGTGGTAGGTGACCGATTATCGGATATCTCGGCTGCACGAGCGATCGGACTCATTTCAATCGGCTGTCGTTTTGACTTCGCACAAGAAGTAGAGTTACAAGAAGCGAATTACGTTGTGAATCACTTGGCAGAAGTTCTCGATATCGTTTCAAAGGAGACGGCTTCGCTATAAGTGAATCGATTTCGAGATTGGACTCGTAAGTAAAGGACTACAACAAATCGGAGGGATCATCATGCACACGCTCTACATGAAACAAAAAGTGTTTAGCTTACGCGGACGTTTCACCATCAAGGATGCGGACGGACATGACAAATATTTCATCGAAGGTAGCTTTATGAAGTTTCCAAAATCATTCGAAATCAAAGATACGAACGATCAGACGGTCACGACAATCACGAAAAAGACGTTCAGTTTTTTACCGAAATTTTTTGTGGAAGTGGACGGCACAGATATGATGACCATCTCGAAAGAGTTCTCGTTTTTCAAACCGAAATATTCAATCGATGCAGCCGGGATCGATGTCCAAGGAGATTGGTGGGACATGGATTTTGATGTGACGAAGAACGGACATTCGATCGGAAGTGTACAAAAGAAATGGTTCTCATGGGGCGATAGTTACGAGATTCGTGTCGAAGAACCGGAGATGGAGCACCTTCTTATCTCTATCGTCGTAGCAATCGATTGCGCGAAAGCAGATCAAGCAGCGGCATCTAGCGCAGCAACATAAAGGGGAGTATCGAATGGAATTTTGGGACGTCTATACGGTCGACCGAGAAAAGACCGGTCGCACGTGGCAACGAGGAAGTCGATTGCCAGAAGGCGAGTATCACCTTGTGATTCACGTGTGTATCTTTAACGAGAAGGGCGAGATGCTGATTCAACAGCGCCAACCGTTCAAGGATGGTTGGGCCAACATGTGGGATATCACAGTCGGTGGAAGTGCCACGGTAGGAGATACAAGCCAGCAAGCCGCCATGCGGGAGCTCGAAGAGGAGATTGGACTCAAGCTTGATCTATCCCAGACGCGACCGCACCTGACAGTCAATTTTGACGAAGGGTTTGACGATATTTATTTGGTCGAAATGGAAGTGGATTTGAATGAGCTGACGCTTCAAGAATCTGAAGTACAGGCCGTGAAATGGGCGGATGAGGCGACAATTCTGCAGATGATTCAACAGCATGAATTCATACCGTATCACACGCCGATGATACCGTTACTGTTTGCCATGCGAGGTCAATGGGGAGGGATTGATCATCATGCATACGTACAAGTGGATAAATGAACCGAATAGCGTGAACGGATTTGAACCGCTCACTTTTCGCACGCTGCCAGATACAGACTTTTGGCGAAATACACATTACGGATTTAACCGCATGACGGCGCATGCACGACTAACAGACGTCAAAACCCAACGATTCACATGTCGGGCGACAATCCAGATGGAACCGAGCCATACATATGATCAGGCCGGGATCGTCTTATATGTGAACGATGACCATTGGATCAAGACGTCTGTCGAGTACATTCCGGATAGACCGTCCCATCTTGGCGCAGTCGTCACCTCGTTTGGCTATTCAGATTGGTCGACACGTGATTTTTCAAATGACATGGTTCGCAATCCGTTGACGTTTGAAATCGTGTATACAGATGGAGATGTGGAGATTTTCTTTGAATATGGTGACGGTATGCGTGAACAGCTTCGCATTGCCCATCTCCATGACGTATCGACATTACGCATCGGTCCATATGCCTGTAGTCCGGATGTGAATGCGACAGGTTTTGACGTGACATTTTCGAATTGGGAACTAAGGGAAGCATCGACGTGAGTCGGTGCTTTTTTATGTGTCAGTTTGATTTCACTTCCGAAAAGTGGTTGAAGTTTTAGCAAAGAAAAATCTATAATGGATTTATCGAAAGCGCTTTCGGAAATCGCTTTCAAAAGTACGGACTGACATATGACAATCATTTATCCTAAAGGAGGACGCACGATGAAGAAATGGGTTGCACTCGCACTCGGGACAGGCCTTGCCCTATCCTTGCCACAAGAGGTGCCGGCTGAAAAGAGTTCAAAAGCCGATGACGCTAAGTGGAAACTTGTCTGGTCAGATGAGTTTAGCAAGTCTGAAATCGATCACTCGAAATGGAATTTTGAAACGGGGAACTGGATTGTCGACAAAGACGGAAATCCAGTCGCTGCCGGTTGGGGAAACAATGAGAAGCAATTTTACACGGACAAAAACGAAAACGCTTTCGTGAAAGACGGGAAGCTCGTCATCCGTGCAAAGAAAGAACAAGCATCGGATCAATTCGGTACCTATGATTACACATCGGCGAAGTTGACGACGAAGGGGACGTTCGGTAAGACATATGGTCGTTATGAAATGCGAGCCAAACTTCCAACCGGTAAAGGACTGTGGCCGGCGTTTTGGATGCTGCCAGAAGAAGACCGCTACGGTGGTTGGGCCGCATCAGGTGAAATCGACATCATGGAATCGTGGGGCAGTCAGCCAGATAAAGTCGCTGGCACGATTCACTACGGAGAAACGTGGCCGAACAACAAATATACGGGGAAAGATTATCACTTCGCAGAAGGTGACGGCATCGACAAGTGGCATACATATGCGGTCGAGTGGGAACCAGGTGAGATTCGTTGGTATGTAGACGGTCAGCTCTATCAAACGCAAAATGACTGGTATGCGAAAGAAGCGAACAAAGCATCGAAATATAGCTACCCTGCACCATTCGACCAAGATTTTTACTTGATTATGAACTTGGCGGTCGGTGGATGGTTCGATGGGGATGTTGACGAGACGACACCGTTCCCGGCAGAGATGGAAGTCGATTACGTCCGCGTCTTTGACTTGAAGAACGGGAAGTATCGCGATGCTGTCGAGCCAACATATTCGAATGAAGAAGTCGTATTGCCAGAAGGAGCGAAGCAACCTTTAGAAGACGGGAATCTCGTCTATGATGAAGACTATGTAAAACCAATCACGACGGTAACGAACGGTGCGCAGGCGCTCAACCCGACGTATTGGAACTACGTGGCGCTTCCTGACTTTGGTGGCGTCGGTTCCATCGATGTGATCGACTTGGCAGGGTCACGTTTTGCTGACATTTCGATTGATCAAGCAGGAAGCCAACCATACTCGCATCAATTGATTCAAAACGTATCGCTCGGACAAGGTGGCCACTATAAAGTGACGTTTGACGCTAAGGCGGATGCGGCGCGTTCCATTGCCGTTAAAGTCGGTGGGGGTCCGGACCGAGGCTATGCAAAATATTCTGATGAAGGGTCATTCGATTTGACGACAGACGTTCAAACGTACTCGATGACATTCGATATGACAGAAGAGACTGACCTTGCGGCACGTCTTGAGTTCAACGTCGGACTCAGCACGTCGGGTGTCCAAATTGGGAACGTCCGTGTCGAGCAGACACCTCGTGAGGCGTTCGATCCGAATGCGACAAAACCGATGCTTGGGGACGGGAACCATGTGTATAACGGTACGTTCGACCAAGGGGTGATGGACCGCATGACGTATTGGACGTTCGACCCAGGCGTCACGAAAGGGACAGGAACGGTCGACCCGGTAGAGCGTCTCTTCCGTTTTGAAACGAACAAGAAAAAAGGAGCACCGGCTACATTGGTGCAACAAGGCATTCAATTGCAAGAGGGACATGAATACGTTCTTCGCTTCAAAGCCCGTGCGGAGCGTGTAGACGGTCTTCAAGTCGGATTGAACGGAGCAAATGGTGACGCTTATCTTCCGCTTCAGCGTGTCGCTTTATCTGAAGCATTCGATACGTATGAAATTCCGTTCACGATGGAAGCCGGAACGGACCTCATGAGTCAACTTCAGTTCATTCTCGGTTCTGAAAAAGGTGCGATTGAAATCGATGACGTCGAGTTGCGCGATGTCACACCGGTTTATATCGACCTGTCTCCACTTAAAAACGGTGCATTCACAGAAGGTCTCACCAACTGGGGCTCCTATGTACACTTTGACGCACAGGCTGCTGTCGAAGCGGTAAATGAGGCGGCACGTATCTCGATTACGCAAGAAGGGAACGAAGCGTGGAGTGTGCTCATGGAGCAAGGCGGTCTTGAACTACAACAAGATCAAACCTACGTCGTCCAATTCGATGCATCCTCTACTGTCGCTCGTTCATTCGAAGTGACGTTAGAGAATGTCGGGTACTATCGCTATTTGAGCGAAGTCGTAGCGGTCACACCGGAAGCGAACACGTACACGTTTGAAGTGACGATGCCGGTGACAGATGTCACAGGATTGAAGTTCTTGATGGGACGCACAGAAGGGTCGCCACTCGGGGCTCATGACATCACAATTGACAATGTGAGTGTGACGTTGAAATAAGATGATACGTAAAACAGGAATTTCTCACGATGAGAAATTCCTGTTTTTTAGCGTTTCCGACTAATCAATCGCGCTGTCCGTAAAATCGAGGGTAGTAACTTCCGGCGTTGACGAAACGCGAGATAGCGTCCTTCCCACGACGGTTTGAACTTCTGTTTGAACTGTCGTAAGCCACTGAACGGATAGATGTAACTGATGTTTTCAAAAATGTCGGCGGCGATGCGCTCCGGCCAATGGGAGAACGTCTGCTCTCCGACCGCGGCAAGTGGTGCCACGCCGAGTCCGACATGGTCATAGCCTTCTGCGCGAGCCCATTCGATGATGTGAAGGATCAATACTTCAATCGATCCGGTCGGCGCATCATTTTTCGAACGCATCAAATCGATGGAGATGGCCCCGTCTCCCCGGAGTAGCGAAATGAAAGCCACGACGACACCGTCCGCATCTCGCAACAAGGCAATCGGATAACGTGTCAACGTTTCATAGTCGAAGAATCCGAGAGAGAAGCCTTTCTCATTTCGATTCCCAATCCATTCGTCTGAGATGTCTTTTAACTCTTGTAACAGCAAGAGGCTTGGTTCACAGACGATGTCGAATGTGATTCCTTTCTTCTCAAACTGATTGTAGAGAGAGCGCATATTTGCACGCTTCTTCCCGGATAAGGAGAAGGTCGAGACGTCAATCGTCGCCTCTTCCCCTAGTTTGAAGAACGTGAATCCAGCATCATGGAGGCGGGGCATCCAATTCGGTGTGATTTGATAAAATAAAGGGATATACCCGATCCGATCTGCATCTTCAATGAATCGTGTCAAAAGAGAAGTCGCAGCCTGTTTCTCTCCTTGGATATCACCAAGGACGATGGCATGGTTCCGAGTCGTCGCAAACAACAGACACGCATCTCCTGCCTCGTTCATGTAAAAACGCTTATCTGCCATATGGGCCAAATCAAAACTGCTCGATGTGGGCTGTGTTGCCTGGAACTGTCGGATGCGATGTTCATCATAGGCCTCTCCAAGCGCCGGACGTTTCCAACGATCGAACAAGAGCAGGAGTACACTTGCTACGATTGAAGTTAACAATAAGACGAACGTCGTCAACCAACCGGCTTGATGCGATGTGAAGAATAAGTTGTCTGTACCTGCGAATGACTGCAATAAGAGGGCGTGGGTGCCGACATAGAGCAGGACGTAAATCAAGCTTCGGATGAGACGTCCTGTCGTTAAAATCGAACGGTATCGGACGTGTCGTTTACGTGTCAACCAGACGAACATCGCAAACCCGATGACGACGAAGGTCTCAAACAGGTTTAACCCACGAGCGATGACTCCGATGGTCGCCAAGATGAAGGCAGTGTTGAGTAACCAGAGTGTTCGTTTTGTCCGAACATACATGCCATAGACGGATAAAAACATGAGAAGTCCGGCACTCAATAAGAAAAGGGTCCCAATCCATTCAAACCAGCGATTCACTTCATAGAGCGGCGTCACGCTCGGGAGAAGCGTCTGGAACCAAATCAACAGACTGCTCATGAGTGCGATGAGACTTCCAGTCAAGCGTCCAATCTTCGCAAGCGTCCGCGAAACGACGCGCCAGACGACGGTCCCAATCTCATAAGAAGACCCGATGATTGGCCGGTACTCGATTTGTTTGACGACCTGATCTCCGAATGCGATGGCTGCGAGAAAAAGTCCAATTAAAAAGGGAACGACAAAATAAACGAATCGATAGATGATTAGTGAAGACAAAACGATGTCTTGATGAATCCCAAGTTGAGTCATCCCAACGAGATACAGTAAGTCAAACGTTCCGGCACCCCCAGGGACGAGGGAGACGACACCGACGACCGTCGCGACGATGAATACCCCGAAGAGTTGCACGAACGAGGCCGACCCGTCTAGTAACGTCAAGGCATAAATGGCGACGAATCCTGCGGTGACCCATTCTGCGATCGAGGTCATCGTGTACCCGAGCAGAGTGGACCACCCGACATTTGATCGGCGTGATGTGACGAACAAATAAAATGGGAGCATCGCACTCACGGCGAGTAGCACCGGCCAAATCCACGGTTTCGTACCGACAAGCCCGCCGGCCGGGAAGATTCCGAGGAGCACACCGATGGAAAGAATGGACAGACCACTGATGAGTGTCGGGGTCATCCAGCCGATGGCACGGAGTAGGCGTTTCGTATCCGTATAGGGACGGTAGAGGGATGTACGAAGGGCAATCCCAATTACGCCGCCGAAGCCGAGCATCCCGTTCATCGAGTTCGTGATCCACGCTGTTTGAACGATTTTTCGTTTCGGTAGCTCGATATGTAAAGAGCGTAGCAAGAAATAGTCATAGCCCGTCATCGTCAAGACAGCGAATCCACCGAGTAGGATGAGTGTGAACTGTTCCCAACCGGTCAGTTGTTTCAGTGTCGTGAAGGCGGTCGCGAGCGAGAGGTCTTTCAACTCTTGTCCGCTCTGAATCAAAATCAAACCGATTAACGCTATAGGAATGAGCCATTTTAATTGTTTCCATGAAAAACGAGTACGCATTGCGATCTTCTCCTTATCTGCCATAGGACTGACAGCAGCTTCTGTCTAAATCGTACTATAGGATACGATTGAAATCTGTAAAACGTTTCAAAAAGAGGGGATTGTAAGCGCAAGAAAGAGGACGAAATGTTGATTTTAGATTTGCTACAGTGAAAGGAGAAAGGGGTGTGGAGATGTTGACGTTTGACGAAAAGTGGGCGAAAGTGCTCGCCTGCGATGCAACTTATGACGGATTGTTCTATACAGCCGTGAAAACGACAGGGATCTATTGCCGACCATCGTGCCGATCCCGCAAACCGAAGAAAGAGAACGTTGATTTTTACGTAACGAGAGAAGAAGCGGAGACGAATGGATTTCGACCGTGCAAGCGATGTCAGCCAGAAGTCGAACACGCCCCACACCGTGCGCTCGTTCAACAAGTGACGGCGTATCTCGTGAACCATTATAAACAACCCATTCGCCTTGAACAGATTGCCGAACACGCCCAACTGAGTCCCTTTCATTTGGAGCGGACATTCACCCAGGCGACAGGAGAGACTCCGAGGCAACTACTTGAACGGATTCGGATCGACAAGGCGGCTTATTTGTTGCGAACGACCGACATGAGTAATCTGACGGTCTGCTATGAGGTCGGGTTTCAAACACCATCGAACTTTTACCGTGTGTTCCGACAAGTAAAAGGCTGTACACCGAACACGTATCGAAAAGGAGAGGACCTATGACAGAGATGCTACTCGCTGTTCAGCAGCCGTTTGATTTTCAAGAGTGTCTCGTCTTTTTAAGTCGGTCAGAACAAGAAGTGCTCCATGTGACCACACCTGACACGGTTCGAAAGTTGATGCGAATCGGGGAACGGCTCATCCTGATCGAGCTTCGAGAAGAGGGGAATCACATTCATGTACGGTTCCCTTTCGATGAAGTATCAGAGACAGAAAAAGAACGTGTCGCACGTGAGGTACGAGACTGGTTAGACCTTGATCGTGATTTAGCGCCGTTTGAAGCGATGGGTGAAGAGGATGAATTGCTGGCTCCTTTGATTGAAGCACATCGCGGATTACGGATGATTGGCTTTCCAGATTTGTTCGAAGCACTCGTTTGGGCCATCATCGGGCAACAGATCACCTTGTCGTTTGCGTATACGATCAAACGACGCTTCGTTGAACGATATGGAGACCATCGAGTCGTCGAAGGAAGAGCGTACTGGACGTTCCCGTGGGCGGAACGAATCGCCTTGCTCGAACCGGAAGAATTACGTGAGCTTCAATTCAGTCGCAGGAAAGCAGAGTATGTCATTGATATTGCACGGGAAATAACGAATGGAGACCTGTCAAAAACGGCTTTACAATCACACTCTTCAGCTGATATCCGTCAACGGTTACTCGCGATAAGAGGTGTCGGAGCATGGACGGCAGACTATGTGTTGATGAAGTGTTTTCAGGACGCATCAGCCTTTCCGATTGCGGATGTCGGATTGCATCAAGCGATTCAGCATCAGTTAGGGACAGCGAAGAAACCAACGATTGAAGAAGTGAAGCGTTACGGTGAATCGTGGCAAGGTTGGGAAGGATACGCGACATTCTATCTGTGGAGGTCATTATATGGGAACGTATAAATTAGACGTGGAGACACCGATTGGCGTCCTAGAAATCATCGGGACGGAGCAGGTCGTTCAATCGATCTTATTCGTCGAACGGGAAAGCAAACGAAGTATGGAGCAAGATGTACCAAATGTATTGCGACAGTGCCGGGATGAACTAAACGCCTACTTTCGTGGCGAGCGTATGACGTTCACGTTCCCGACTGAGCAAATCGGGACAACGTTTCAGCATGACGTGTGGGATGCGTTACAAACCATCCCGTATGCGGAGACGGCTTCTTACCGCGAACTTGCCGAACGCGTGAAGCGACCTACGGCTGTTCGCGCAGTCGGAGCAACGAACGGACGCAACAAACTGAGCATCGTCGTGCCTTGTCATCGCGTCATCGGATCGACTGGGAAATTGACGGGCTATGCCGGTGGACTTTGGCGAAAAGAATGGCTCTTGCAACATGAAAAACAAGTCGCACATCAACCCCAGTAAAAAAACATTTCCCCCTCCAAATCTGCTACACTAGAAGAGGTCCTATCGTGACGTCGGAATCGACGAAGTTATAGGATGATTCCCGTCACTTATGGAGAAAGTTTTGGAGGAATGCATGATTAAATTATTAGCAGATTCGACGTGTGACTTATCAGATGCAGTGCTTGAACAGTACAACATCGGGGTCGCGCCGTTGATCATCACCATGAATAATATGTCTTACCAGGACCGGGTGGATATCCAGCCGGATGATTTTTACGGAATGTTGGAAGCGCTCCCGGAATTCCCAACGACGGCGATGCCGAGCCCAGCGACGTTCTTACGATTGATGGAAGATGCGGTCGCTGCCGGCCATGAGGAGATTTTATGTATCTGCATGTCGAGTGGGACGAGCGGATCGTATCAATCGGCAGTCATCGGAAAAGAGTACTTTGAAGAAGCGCATCCTGACTCACCTGTCAAAATCCATGTCGTCGACTCTCGTTCGATGAGTCATGGTAGCGGCTGGCTGTTGCTGAAGAGCGCACAGATGCGTGAAGCCGGTGCGACGTTCGAAGAGCTCGTTGACTTCAATGAGACGTACAAGACGAAAGTGAAGCACTTCTTATCCGTAGATGACCTCGACCACTTGATCAAAAGCGGACGAATCTCAAACGCGAGTGCTATCATCGGGAAACTACTGATGGTAAAACCCATCATGAGTATGAAAAACGGGAAAGGTGCCATTGTTGCCAAGGAACGAGGCACCCGTAAAGTGCTGAAGCATTATACGGACGAGTTCGTGAAACGCGTCAACCCGGACATCACGAATTTCGTGATCATCGGGTACACATCGGACCAACGGATTGCGGAGAACTTAAAAGTGAAGCTCGAAACCGAAACCGATTTTGCCGGCGAGATTTACCTTATGCAGATGGGTGTCTCGGTCGGGACACATGTCGGGCTTGGTGCCATCTCGATGTTTTTCGTAGAGAAGTGACAAAAGCCGTCTCATCGCGAGACGGCTTATTTGTTTGGCCAAATATGCTCGATGACCGGTGTGCTGTCGTGATAATCGAGACGATAGACATCTGGGTTACGCATCTTACGCCATGTCTCAAAGTCATATTGCGGGTCGAGATGTTGCAATAAGAGTGCGAGCAGATTGCCGTGTGTCACTAATAGGGTCGAAGCATGCGGAGCTTTGGCGTGCTCGACGACTTGTAGGATGCGCTGCGTCGCCTCCTCAGCCGATTCGGCACCAGGCAGTTTGAACGTCGGGTCGCTGAATGACTGACGTAATGGGGTCAGCCAGTCTTCGAGCGGTTCGTGAGATAGGATGCGTTCTCTCAGTAACGGTTCACGTTCAATCGAGAGCTGATGCGCATCGGCGAGTGGCGTGACCGAAGCGACTGCACGGGTATAATCGCTTGAGATGATCCGGTCGATTGTGAGTTCAGAAAAGAAATCGCGAAGCCATAAAGACTGGGCGTGACCGTCTTCTGTGAGCGGTGCGTCAGGTTCTTGGCCCGCGGCTGAGCAGTGGCGAATCAAATAGAGTGTGGGCATATGGATTCTCCTTGATCATTTTTAGTGAAAAGCCAATAATGAAATATATGTAAAACTATTTCATATCATAGAATATATTTCAATTTACTTAATGATAAGTAGGAGGAACAAATGGATCATTTGAAAAGACAATTAGAAAACTCTCTTTATACTGGGTTTATAGATAAAGATCATTATCATTCTAGTCCGTTTAAACCAGAACTTTTAGTAAACGAACGAGTTAAAAGACAGGATGTATTGACCGCGTTACTCGATGAATTGAAAATTTGTAAGAAGTTTCGATTTGCTGTTGCGTTCATTACAGAATCAGGACTGGCAACACTTAAATCAACATTATATGACTTAAATCAAAAAGGTATTCGAGGCGAGATTATCACTTCTACATATCAACTGTTTAATCAGCCAAAAATGTTCAAAGAACTTTTGAAAATTTCGAATGTTGACGTAAAAATTGCAGATGTGAATGCATTTCATTCAAAAGGATATATTTTTCAACATGAAGGCTACTTTTCATTAATTGTTGGTAGTTCAAACTTAACTGCAGGAGCATTAAAAACAAACTACGAATGGAATATTAAACTAACATCTCATGAAAACGGTGAAATTGTTCAACACTTTTTCAATCGATTCGAAACAATGTGGAATGAATCGATTCCTCTAACCTTAGAATGGATTAAAGCCTATGAAAATGTATATCGTCCAATGGTTAGAGATCGAGTTGCTGAGTTTCCAAGTATGCACGATTTTAATCAAGTCAAGCGGGAGCTTGAAATTAAGCCGAATGACATGCAGCGTTCTGCTTTAGACGGTATTGACGCAGTCCGACAGCAAGGTCATCAACGCGCACTTGTTGTATCAGCTACGGGGACTGGGAAAACATACTTAGCTGCATTTGATGTTCGTCGATATGAACCGAAGCGAATGTTATTTGTAGTCCATCGTGAACAAATTTTGAAAAAAGCCATAAATGATTTTCATAAAGTGATTGGTGGGAACATTGAAGATTACGGTATATTGTCAGGAACAAGTCGAGTAATTGACTCTAAATATGTGTTTGCAACGATTCAAACCATCTCAAAGGATGAAACTTTATATCAATTTGCACAAGAAACTTTTGATTACATGTTGATTGATGAAAGTCATCGGGCCGGAGCCAATACATATCAAAAACTGTTAGAATATTTCACTCCGAAGTTCTTACTTGGAATGACCGCTACTCCTGAACGATCAGATGGATATGATTTGTTCAGACTATTCGATTACAACATTGCATATGAAATTCGTTTACAAGAAGCACTTGAAGAAAATATGCTATGTCCATTCCATTATTTCGGGGTAACTGATCTTGAAATTGATGGGGAGCAAAAAGAAATTGAAGTGTTCCAAAAACTTGTATCAACTGAAAGAGTTGAGCGGATTATTGAAAAGATTAAATACTACGGCTATTCAGGTGAAAAGTTGCGAGGACTAATGTTCTGCAGTTCTAAAAAAGAAGCAATATATTTGTCTGAGCAATTAAATGCTCGAGGCTTTAAAACATGTGCTTTAACCGGGAATGATGCTCAAGCAAAACGAAAGCAAGAGGTAAATAATCTAGAACAGGGATTACTCGACTATATTCTCACTGTGGACATATTTAACGAAGGGATCGATATACCAAGCATTAATCAAGTTGTAATGCTTCGACAAACTGAATCGAGTATTATCTTTATTCAACAATTAGGAAGGGGCTTACGAAAGCATAAATCTAAACGATATGTAACCGTTATTGATTTTATAGCAAACTATAAAAATAATTATTTAATTCCAATTGCTCTCTCAGGTGATCGTTCTCAAAATAAAGATTCTATTCGTCGTAAAGTAATCGATCGGAGCTATATCTCTGGTACATCAACTATTAATTTTGAAGCGGTTGCTAAAGAACGAATTTATGAATCAATCAACCAAGCAAGATTAACCGATTTAAAAACTTTAAAAGAAGCATATCAGAACTTGAAAAATCGATTAGGTAGACAACCTATGTTGACTGACTTTATAGATAATCACTCAATGGATCCGGTTGTTATAGCAACTAAAAATGGACATTATGGTGCTTTTTTAAGAGTTGTTGAAAGTGAAGTGCCTCCTCTTTCGAAAGAAGAAGAGCAAATTTTACTTATGGCAACCCAAGAACTTTTATCAGGTAAAAGAATACATGAGATTTATTTGTTAAAACTTTTGGTATCTGATCTCTCTATAAGTAAATTCAATTTTATTAACTACTTACATGATCATCATGTTCGAGTAGATGATGCAACGCTCAAATCAGTAGAGAATGTATTATCTTTAAATTTCTTTAACGATGCAGACCGAAAGAAATATAGTAATAAGCCGTATATTGAATTTGATCGTGACACGTATCGATTATCTTCACATATACAAACTATGTTACAAAATGAGTGGTTTGCTAAGTTATTAAACGACTTACTAGAAGCATCAATCCTAAGAAGTAAACGATATAATCAAACAAAACCGTTAACGAGATTGGAAAAGTATACGAGAAAAGATGTATGTCGATTATTAAATTGGGAAAAAGAAGAGCAATCTACAATGTATGGTTATAAAGTTAAGCATCATACATGTCCTATATTTGTAACGTATCATAAAAGTGAAGACGTTGAAGCTAGTGTTAATTATGGTGATTCCTTTATTAGTCCAGAGGTATTTCATTGGTATACTCGAAGTCGAAGAACCACAAAATCTGAAGAAGTACGTAAAATTATTGATTCAGAGAAAGAAAACATTGATATCCATCTATTTGTGAAAAAAGATGACGATGAAGGCGGAGATTTTTATTATTTAGGTGAAGTGAAACCCGATCAACAATCTATACAAAACACAACAATGCTAAATAAAAATGGTCAAGAACTTCCTGTAGTCACGATGAATTTAATGCTAAAAGAGAGTGTCGATCAACAGATATATGATTACTTGCATGAGAAAACACATTAAAAAAAGCCGAGGCGTACCTTATACGTTCTCGGCTTTAGTTATTTGATTAATCACATCATTTACTGCAGGTATGTCGGCTGGTGCCCATACAAGAGAATGTAAATTTTCACGCTTTAGCCAGATTAATGCATCATGTTCTGTTGCTACGGGATTTCCTGATTTTAATTCAGCACGTAGTGAAATCAATTGAATAATAAAAGACTCATATTCATGAACGTGTTCGTTAATGATTTCATGCGCAGTAATTTCGCATTGTAGTTCTTCGTATATTTCACGCTCGAGTGCTTCTTGTAGATTCTCACCATCCTCGACTTTTCCTCCGGGAAATTCCCACATATTTGGAATTAGCATTGTTGTTGAACGAAGTGCACAAAGAATTTCCTTTTTTTCATTTTCAATAACTGCTGCTACCACTTTTACTGTTTTTTTCATTGATACTCCCTCATTTTTGAGATTTGATTACATCCATCATAACATTCGTCTTTTCATTATAAATTCAAACTTCACTTAAAGAATTTTTTCGCACTAAACCCCTTATCATTCATCACAAAAGAGTTATAATCGGTATAACGATTATAAAATATATGATTGAGGAATGGGGATTCTTCAATCGTATGACAAAAAATTCAGGGGATAAGGATGGGGTTTTCATGAGCAGTACGCAAACGAGAACAGACGTCATTTTGATTGGGGCAGGGATTATGAGCGCAACGCTCGGTTCACTCTTTAAAGAGCTCGTACCGGAGTGGAACATCAAAGTGTTCGAAAAGCTCGATGCAGCAGGGGAAGAAAGTTCAAACGAATGGAATAACGCAGGTACGGGACATGCCGCACTTTGCGAATTAAACTATACAACAGAGAAAGCAGACGGGACGATTGACATCTCCAAAGCGGTCAACGTCAACGAGCAGTTCCAAATCTCGCGCCAGTTTTGGGCGCACCTCGTCAAGCAAGGACTGATTGAAAATCCAGGAGCCTTTATTCGTTCAATCCCACATATGAGCATGGTCCAAGGGGAGAAGAACGTCGATTTCTTGAAACGCCGTTTGGAAGCGCTCACAACGAATCCGTTGTTTGAAGGGATGGTCTTATCAGACGATCCGAGTCAATTACAGGAATGGATCCCGCTCATCATGGACGGACGGACATCGGATGAACCGATTGCCGCGACGAAAATCGACTCAGGAACAGACGTGAATTTTGGCGCATTGACACGTATGTTGTTTGACCATCTCACATCGAACGGGGTCGAGCTCAACTACGGTCATAGCGTCGAGGACGTGAAGCGCCTCGAGAACGGTCATTGGGAAGTGAAAGTGAAAGACATGTCTCGGAATACGATTGAGACGCATACGGCACCGTTTCTCTTTATCGGAGGCGGTGGTGGCAGTTTGCCGCTCTTACAAAAGACAGGGATTCCGGAATCGAAACAAATCGGTGGATTCCCGGTCAGCGGCCTCTTCCTCGTTTGCAAAAATCGTGAGGTCATCGAGCAACATCATGCGAAGGTCTACGGAAAGGCGAAAGTCGGGGCACCACCGATGTCGGTCCCTCACCTCGACACCCGCTTTATCGATGGACGCAAAGAGTTGCTGTTTGGACCGTTCGCCGGCTTCACGCCGAAATTCTTAAAAACAGGATCGAACTTGGATTTGATTCGTTCGGTCAAGCCGAACAACGTCATCACGATGCTTGCCGCAGGGGCGAAAGAGATGCCACTTACGAAATACTTGATCGAGCAGGTACTCTTATCTCACGACAAACGGATGGATGAACTCCGTGAATTCATCCCAAATGCCAAGAATGAAGATTGGGAGATCGTCGTGGCAGGGCAACGTGTGCAGGTCATCAAAGATACACCGCAAGGAAAAGGAACGCTTCAATTCGGAACGGAAGTCGTCAGTGCCGAAGATGGGTCGGTCGCGGCGCTTCTCGGTGCTTCTCCAGGCGCATCGACGGCCGTGCACGTCATGTTGAAAGTGCTCGAGCAGTGCTTCCCGCAACACTTACCGGAGTGGGAAGCGAAAATCAAAGAAATGGTACCGTCGTATGGATTGAAGCTGTCGGAACACCCGGATTTATTCAAGACGATTCACGAATCGACGGCGGTCACGCTCGGTTTAGAGGAAAAGGACATGGTCCACAATTAATTGATTCAAGACGAGCATACAATCGTATGCTCGTCTTTTGTATAGAAAAAAGCGACCTCCTATCGGGCCGCTCATACCATTTTGAGAAACGTCTTTGCCTGCTGTTCGAGTGTAGCGGCTGAATCTGCTAATTTTTCGAACTCTCGGACCGTATGCTCGAGTTGTCCCGAGCTATCTTTGACTTTATGAGAAATTCGTCCGATGCTCATCGACACGTCATCGATGCGTTTCACAATGCCTTCAATGTTGTTGTTCACTTCTGTAATGGAGAGTGAGACTTTGTTTGAAAGATTGCGCACCTCTGTCGCGACGACATTGAAGCCGCGTCCATGTTCACCTGCGCGTGCCGCCTCGATTGCGGCATTGAGTGCGAGAAGGTTGGTTTGGGCAGCGATTTCACGAATCGTTCGGACAATATCCGTGATCGTCTTCGCCTCTTGTTGGAGAGCATGTAAATGCTCTAGGTTTTGAGTCGACTCTTGTTCAATCAGTTTGACGTTTTCGAGTACGTGTTCTCCGTCTTGTTTCCCGATTTGGGACTGGGCAGATAAGTATTCAGACGTCTCTTGAAGATTATTCGCCATGTGGAGTACGTCTTGTTGCCGTGACGTGATATCGGCTGCAATCTTTGAGACGCCGATGACGTTCTGGTGGGCATCATCGAAGATCGGCATGTAGGTCGCCTCTAGCCAGACACTATGACCATCAGCGGCACGTCGTTCAATCTTGTCGTGATAACTCAACCCTTGCATGAGCTTACGCCAAAACAGGTCGTATTGGGGACTGTTCGCGAACTCGGGCAAGCAAAGATCACGATGGGGGCGTCCCATCAGTTCCTTGACTTCGTAGCCCATCGTTTTGGCAAAAATCTCATTGACGTAGGCGACACGGCGATTTTCATCAAAGCGAATGATGGCCAGATTGTTTTCGATTGCCCGAACGACGTGCGTGTCGGTGACATGGGTCGTACTAGAGTGCAGTTGCATCCTAACATCCTCCCTATATCATAAGGTATATTTGTTTTAGGATACCCGAAAAATGTAAAAAAAAGTATATTATTTTAATAGAACAAAAAAAGACCACTTCCACTGGAAGAGGTCAAGGTGTGAGTGTCGCCATGCTTTCATGTAAGTACTCGCCAATCGTGCGCTCGATGTCGCTCTCTGAACGCTCGAGGGCAAGGGAGAGCTCTTTCACCAAAATCGTTTTGGCATTCTCTAAAATTTTACGATCTTGTTCGTATAGCTTTTTGTTCGCTTGAAGCGCCTCGATTTGTCGACGGCTCAATGTATTGACCACTTGGGCAATCTCGTGACGGTTTCCTGAATGCACGACATTCAAAAATTCACGATTGCGATTGTTGGAATGTGGATTCCATTCCACGCCAGGCGAGCGGAACGACTCTAAAATCTCTGATGCCTCGTCTGCTTCCAGTAACGTCAACATCATCACGTTGTCATTATCGACAGGAATGCTGATTTGCAACTTTTGTGAGTTGTTGATGGGGTGAAGCGTATAGTACGATTTCGTCTCTCCTGCGACCGTTTTGTCCGAAATGTCGTCGATGCGACATACTCCATGGGTCGAGTAGATGATTAAGTCTCCAGTTTTAAACAAGTCGATCACCTCTTCCTTACCTCTAAGCATAGTCATTCAGAAGATGAAATGTCAACTCGGTTGACGTTTTTGTCCATGTATGCATATGAAAAACCGTGTCACCATCAAGCTGACACGGTCATAGTTTCCAATCCAAGCGTAGAATGGTTTTCAGTTGTTCAAACGCCTCTTGGCCGATGCTTTCTTGGATCCGTTGCTCAAGTTGTGCTTTGAGCGTCTCGTTTTGCTCATAACAAGTGTGACCGAGCGAGGTCAACTCGATACATTTGTCTTTTCGATTTTGTGGATGGTCTGTCACGAGAACGAGCGCTTTACTCTCTAGGTTCTTGATCAGTTTATGAGTCGCTTGTCGAGAAATATGGACACTGTGCGTGACTTCGGCAATTGTTGTTTTCGACTGATAAAGTGTCGCGAGAATATACCACTCCGAGTTCGAGAGTTGGATATCACTTTGTTCATTCCAAGATTGTTCACTCATGCGTCGAACTTGATCATTTCGCTCTGACAATAAATCAAGTAGACGGGTTGACGTTGATGGAGTCAAATCAAGTCACTCCTCTTTCATTTCCGGCTTTTAGACGTTCCTAACTATACAAAAGCAACTATACCCCGTCAACGTCAATCTAGAACAAAACGAGGCACGAGGCCCCGTTCCGATTAGCAGTCTTTATTTTTGAAGTCGATGACCATGCGTCCTTGGACTTTCTCTTGCTCCATCTCTTCGAACACGTCTTGCACCTCGTGAAGACAGCGTTTATGAACAACAGGCACGACGAGCCCTTCTGCCCCGAACTGGAAGGCTTCTTCTAAGTCTTTACGTGTCCCGACGAGTGAGCCGACGACTTCGATTCCATCGAGGACGAGACGAGGGATGTTCAAGTCCATCGTTTCAGAAGGAAGACCGACGGCGACCACTTTCCCACATGCTCGGACTGCATTGACTGCAGAATTAAAGGCGATTTTTGAGACGGCTGTGACGACAGCGGCATGAGCCCCACCGAACTTCTCTTGTACGATGTCAGCTGCATCTCCTTCAGTCGATGGGTTAATCGTCAAATCAGCTCCACTCTCTTTGGCGAGTTCGAGCTTATCATCGTTCAAATCTACGGCGATGACGTGTGCGTTGAAGACGTGTTTCGCATATTGGATGGCCAGGTTGCCGAGTCCACCGCAACCGTAGATGACGACCGTCTCCCCAGGTTTCACGTCGGCAACTTTGATGGCTTTATACGTCGTGACGTCGGCACATGTGATGCTCGAAGCTTGCGCAGGGTCCAATCCGTCAGGTACTTTGATGGCATAGTCGGCCACGACGATACTTTGTTCAGCCATCCCGCCGTCCACGCTATATCCGGCATTTTGAACGTTTCGACAGAAAGTCTCTCGGCCTGTCGTACAATATTCGCAACGACCACATGCATGATACATTCAAGCGATACTGACGCGATCGCCAACTTTCAAACTCGTGACATCGTCGGCGATTTGAGATACGATCCCAATCCCTTCATGACCGAGCACGCGTCCTTGGACATCTCCGAAATCACCAGCTGCGACGTGAAGATCCGTGTGACATACGCCACAGTACTCGACATCGACGAGCGCTTCGCCTGCTTGTAATGGACGTAGTTCCTTTTCGACAACTTCGATGTTGGCCTTGCTTGCTGAATTGACAATGACTGCGCTCATGTTTGAACACACTCCTTGTGAAAATTTAGCGAACCTGATGGAAAACCCTTCTCAATCACATCGTCAGGATAGCACAAAAAATGGAATGAAAACGCTTTATTTTTATAGGGCATTTGTCTGAAAGATGAACTTTTCTCACACAAAGATTTAGGGAAATAGAGATAGAGAAAGTAGACGAAAGGAGTGTTATTTATATGACACGAATAGCGTTATTTCACACATATAAATCAAAGATTTTGCAGCTATCAAATTTAGAAGAAGAGACGTTGAAAAATGAAGACTTTTTGTTAGACCGTGATGAAAAGAAACAACTTGAGATCTATTACGCACCGTTTGAATACATCAATCCAAACGCGAAAGTCGTCATCGCGGGAATCACGCCAGGCTTGTATCAAATGCGTCAGTCGTTCGAGGCAATCCGTGACTTGAAGGATGCAACAGACGAAGAGGCGCTTCGAGCCGTCAAACAACGTGGCAGTTTTTCCGGTCCGATTCGAAAGAACTTAGTGACGATGCTGGATGATTTGGAGTTACATCATCATTTGGGAATTGAATCATCCCTCGATTTGTTTGGATCAGCGAACCATCTCGTTCAAAACACGGCGGTCCTCCCTTATCCCGTCTTCTATAAAGGCAAGAACTATAACGGATCGAGCCCGGATATGATTCGAACAGAGCTGTTTCGACCATACGTAGAAGGAATCTTCGCAGAAGAGATGGCCCATCTTCAAGATGCACTCATCCTACCGATGGGCGTGAACGTGAGGCGAGCCGTGGAGTTATTGGTTGAGCGAGGGCTCTTGGATCAAGATCGCGTAGTGAGTGGGTTTCCACATCCGTCTGGTGGGAACGGTCATCGCCATCGCATCTTCGCCGAAAATCGAGACGCCATGAAACGACACATTGCTGAACATTTCAAAAGACATCCACTCTGAACCGCAGGGGGGTTCTTTTCATGTGAGCACATGAACTGACACCGACTCTTTACTTCGATAAAATGATAAACGGTTGACTCACTCACGAGATGTAGAAAGGATGTCCGCCATGATCACATTGTCGTCCGTCCATAAGCGTTATGGACAAGAGATGGCCGTCCGCGATGTATCGCTTCATATTCGAAAAGGGGAGATTTACGGCATCATCGGCGCGAGCGGTGCCGGGAAGTCGACGCTTCTTCGATTGATGAATTTGTTGGAGAAACCGGATGCTGGGAGCGTCACGGTCGATGGCGACCAGTTGACCGAACTCTCCAACCGGGAACTACGCAAGAAGCGACATCGAATCGGTATGATTTTTCAACAATTTAATCTTGTTGCGAATAAGAACGTCTTTGATAACGTCCTCGATTCACTGAAGCTTGCCAAACGGACGAAATCATCATGGGAGACACGCGTGATGGAATGTCTCCGGTTCGTTGGACTCGAAGCGTATCGCGATAAATATCCTTCCCAGTTGAGTGGGGGACAGAAGCAACGTGTCGCGATCGCAAGGGCACTCGCGAGCGAACCGAGCGTACTCCTCTGCGATGAACCGACCTCTTCTCTCGACCCGAATACGACGGCAGAAGTGCTGCGTGTCCTCGAGTCGGTCAACGAACAACTCGGTGTCACCGTCGTTCTCGTCACGCATGAGATGGATGTCATCCGTCAAATCTGTCATCGCGTCACCGTCATGGCAGACGGATCCGTTCATGAGACGATTGAGAGGGAGCCGACAGGGGTGGTCACCATTGATCAGAATCCAAGTTGGTTCGTCGAACAGTTGCGAGAGGAAGGTGAAGCGAATGCCTGAAATCTTGGTCCGCTATCAATCAGAGATTTGGCAGTCCATTGCCGAGACGTTCATTATGGTCGGGGTATCGATTCTCGCCGCTATTCTAGTCGGATTGCCATTAGGCACGTGGCTTTACCTTTCGCGTAAAGGACAATTGTTAGAGAATCAAATCGTCTTCTCCGTCCTCAATCTGGTCGTGAACATCGTCCGGTCTTTCCCGTTCTTGTTACTCGTCGTGTTTTTGATTCCATTTACACGGCTTATTATCGGGACGGCCATCGGAACAGCAGCAGCGACAGTGCCGCTCTCCATCATTGCCATTGCACATTATGCGCGCCTCGTCGAACAGTCGTTGATTGATGTCCCACGCGGGGTCATCGAAGCGGCACTCTCGATGGGCGCAACGGTTAAAGACATCATCTTTAAGTTTCTATATGTGGAAGCCCGGTCCGGTCTTGTCCTTGGATTGACTACATCCATCATCAGTTTTATCTCATACTCGACGATTATGGGAGTCGTCGGGGGTGGTGGCATCGGTGACTTTGCCATCCGTTATGGATATCAACAATTTCAGACAGAACTCATGCTCTATATGATTCTCATCATGCTCGTCTTCGTACAGTTGATTCAATTCACGGGCACGACCGTGGCACGCATCATCGACAAACGCTAAATAGAAAGTAGGAAATGAATATGAAAAAATTGATGGCTCTTCTTGCCTCACTCACACTCGTCCTCGCAGCATGTGGGAACGATACAGAAACACAAACGGAACAAGCAAATGAACCACAGACATTGAAAGTCGCATCACTCATCCCACCGATGACAGATATGCTTGAAATCGCGAAAGAACAGCTCGCGGAAGACGACATCGAACTCGAAATCGTCGTTCTCGGAGACAACGTTCAACCGAACTCGGCACTTGCGGCGAAAGAAGTCGATGCGAACTTCTTCCAACACGTTCCGTACATGGAGGAGTTCAACCGCAGCAACGATGCGAATCTCGTTCCAATCGAACCGATTTATTTCGCAAACTATGGTGTATACGCAAAAAACTATGACAAGATGGAAGACATTCCGGAAGGCGCAACGATTGCGATCGCCAACGACGTATCGAACATCGACCGTTCGCTCTCCCTTCTCGCACAACATGATGTGATCGAGCTCGGAGAGAAAGAAGGCACGTACTATACACAGGCCGATATCACATCGAACCCGAAAAACTTCAAATTTGAAGAAGTCGACTTATTGATGCTCGCGCGCGCGTACGATGATGTCGATGCGGTCTTGATGACACCGGCTTACGCTGCACCGCTCGGTTTGACACCGAAGAGTGACGCACTCTTAACAGAAGGCGTCGAGAATGATTTCGCCATCACGCTTGTCGCACGTGAAGACAACCAGGATGACGAAGCGATCCAAAAACTCGGCGAAGCGCTCACAAGTGACGAAGTCCGTGCGTTCTTGCAAGAAAACTATGATGAAACGGCCATTCCGGCGTTTTAAACAAAAAGATTGAGCCATCTAGGCTCAATCTTTTTTAGTACTCTTCGTATTCTCGCGGGTCTTGGTCATCGATGCGACCATCCTGCTTCGTCAACGCATTGAGCGTCTCCATCTCTTCATCCGTCAATTCGAAGTTGAAGACGTCGAGATTCTCTTTTTGGTGCAACTCGCTAGACGAGCGGGCGAGCGGGATGACACCAAGCTGCACGTGCCAACGCAAGATGACTTGAGACACGCTCTTTCCTTTTTGTTTGGCGAGCTCGGTGATCTTTTCGTCATGGATGACCGTGCGGGCGCGACTGAGCGGGCTCCACGCTTCTGTGATGATGCCGCGTTCTTTATCGGCTTTCCGCTGTTCGACTTGAGAGAAGTACGGGTGTAACTCGATTTGGTTAATGACCGGTGTTTCTCCCGTTTCTTCAATCAAGCGGTCAAGGTGCTCCGGCATGAAGTTCGATACCCCAATAGAGCGGATCCATCCGTTTTTCTTCGCTTGAATCAAGGCACGCCATGCCTCAACGTACTTGTCTTGTTTCGGGTTTGGCCAATGCAAGAGGAACAAATCCCAATAGTCGAGGTTCGCTCGATATAGGGACTCTCGAATCATCTCGAGCGCCTGATCGTAGTCATAATATTGCGCGCGCAGTTTCGATGTTAAGAAAAGTTGTTCACGCGGGATGCCGGATTGGCGAACCGCTTCACCGACCGCGCCTTCATTATCGTAGCGAATCGCCGAATCGATGAGTCGATATCCGTTCCGGATGGCGCACGTGATGGCGTCGACCCCTGCTTCACCTTTTAAATAAACCGTCCCGAGTCCGATGGCCGGAATCTCATAACCGTCATGTAGCTTGATTGTTGGAATACCCATCAAATGCCTCCCCATTCAAAATCCGTTCTCTTCTCCGCTATTCCACTTTCCTTGGAAATGAAACGTTTGAATGTGAGGTCAACGTCGAAACGCTTTGATCAAACCTTCTGCTAAATCGAGAATACACACGATGATGATGGTGAGTAAGACACTCCAGACGCCCCAACGACTGATTGTTTCAAGGTCGGCGTTGATTTGCTCAGCAATCAACGGGAGCGCTTCGGTCGAAATTAGATCGGGTTGCAGCATAATGAGCGCTGTGACGACAATCCATACGATATTGAAGAGCGCGTTCCATAAGGCGAGCGGCTTTGTCCAATGTCGAACCAGCCATTTGTAAATGGCGATGGCGATCCCAAAGGCGGCCAGGGCGATGACAAACGGGAAGAATTGATCCAAGACCGACGCATTGAGTAGCGGATAGGATTCACTATCTGTGACAACACGAATCAACTGCTCGGCGTTGACATACAATACGACCATCAGAACGGTGGCGATAAAGTCAAACAAAATCGAACCAAAAGAAATCGAGGTCGAACGTGGTTTTACCTTCTTGAGTTGCTCAGGTTTCCAACTAGAGAAAGGCACTTCACCCTCAGGTACAGCACGTTCAATGATGAAGAACGTGAGGGTGATCCAGAATAGCGTCTGAACGACGACATTGAAGATAGCCGCACCAGTTTGAAGGAATGCTTGAATCAAGAATTGACTCCAAGACGTGTCGTCGATGGGATTGGTCAAATAACCGATGATCGAGAGAATGGTGACAACCGTGACGGCAATCGGTAAGACGATTTTAATGATGTTCACGTACTGTGTGAAGAGAGCAGGACCGATGAGATAAAGTGGTCGGTTCGCGTAGCGAGCAGCGAGGATTTGAGGGTCGCCGAGTTGGCGCAATGCTTCAAATAAAGCCGCTTCAGACGGGTCATTTCCAGTCATGTCATCAATGGTCGATTCCAATTCGAGTGCGACGTCTTGCCGCATCGACTCTGGGATTCGAGAGGTGACTTCATCGATATACACATCACGAAGATTCATGATCATTTCCTCCTTCAATTAGACGGGTCAACGTTTTCGACATGTTCATCCATTCCACGTACAACTCATTCAAAATGTCCATCCCATCCGAGCTGAGCACGTAGTACTTGCGTGGTCGACTCTCTGTCGTATCCCAGGAACTCGTGACGAGTCCTTGTTTTTCAAGTCGACGCAAGAGCGGGTAGAGCGTACTTTGATCAATGTTGATATCGGCATCTAGCAGTGCTTGAACGAGAGAATAGCCGTATTGGGGTGTCTTCAACTGACTGAGCACCGCAATCGTCAATGTGCCGCGCCGCAACTCCGTCACCAACGAGGCTTTTACATCAGACATTTTTTCGCCTCCTTCATTCGTTTATCTTTATACTGTATATCATACACTATAAGTTATCATACATCAATATGAATAAAAAACGTTGATTCATTTCCTGATTTTGGGATGATAAAGGGGAGGTGATGTTCATGAAGTGGTGGTGGATGGTTGGCGGTGTGGTGATCGTCAGTTTATTGACGATCAATGCGCAGTGGTATGGGAATGCGGCGACGTTTGGGGTACCGATTGGCTGGATCATCATGCTGCTAGTCTTGGCACAGTTTCGAAAGCCGACATCGACTCTTTGGGCGGCGTCGGTCGGAGTGATGAGTGTAGTGGTGGCGATTTTGCTTTCGATTCCGAGCTACTCGTTAGCCGAGGCAGAAGAGACGTTGAGCAAAACGTACAATGACGTGGCGTACATGGAGAGCGTTCCGACGACCGGGGGAGAATGGAATCCATTCTCCCCTCGAGTAGGCTATCGGTTTGAAACGGAGAGTGGAGACTCGATTTTATTCATCCCGGACTCGGGGAAGACGTTTGAACTGTAAAAAAGACTCGCTCTCATGATAGAGGGCGAGTCTTTTTGTTAGTTGCGAATCATGTAGTCGAAAGCGCCGAGTGCGGCTGTCGCACCAGAACCCATCGAGATGATGATTTGTTTGTAGGCGCTGTTCGTGCAGTCTCCTGCCGCAAACACACCTGGGACGTTCGTCGCGCCGTGACGGTCGACGACGATTTCCCCGAAGTTGTTGCGTTCGACCGAGTCGAGCCAATCCGTGTTCGGGACGAGACCGATTTGGACGAAGACGCCTTCAAGTTCGACATGATGTGACTCGTTCGTCTCACGAGACACATACGAGATGCCGTTCACTTTGTCCGTACCCGTGATTTCTGTCGTCTGAGCGTTCGTGATGACAGTCACGTTTGGGAGACTGTGAAGACGATCTTGTAGCACTTGGTCAGCCTTGAGTTCAGGAGCGAACTCGAGGACCGTTACGTGCTTGACAATCCCTGCGAGGTCGATGGCTGCTTCGATCCCAGAGTTACCGCCACCGATGACCGCGACACGTTTCCCTTCAAAGAGAGGACCGTCACAGTGCGGGCAGTAAGCGACCCCTTTGTTTTTGAACTCCGCCTCACCTGGGACGTTGACGTTACGCCAGCGTGCACCAGTCGAGAGGATGACGCTCTTACTCTTCAAGACAGCGCCGTTCTCGAGTTCAATCTCGACGAGGTCCTTTTTCTCAAGACGCTTCGCGCGTTGGAGGTTCATGACGTCGATGCCGTACTCTTTGACGTGCTCTTCAAGACTTGCGACAAGCTTTGGACCTTCTGTATAAGCGGTACCGATGAAGTTCTCGATCCCCATCGTGTCCATCACTTGGCCGCCGAAGCGCTCTGCGATGATTCCGGTACGGATTCCTTTACGAGCCGCGTATACGGCAGCACTCGCACCCGCTGGACCGCCACCGACGACGAGGACGTCATACGGGTCTTTATCCGAAAACGCAGAAGCGTCAGGACCTGTACCGAGTTTCGCCAAGATCTCTTCGAGTGACATCCGACCGTTACCGAACGATTCTCCGTTTAAGAAGACCGTCGGGACAGCCATGATCTCTTTTGCTTCCACTTCATCCTTGAACGCGGCTCCATCGATCATCGTGTGCGTGATGTTCGGATTGAGGACGCTCATGACGTTTAGCGCTTGCACGACGTCAGGACAGTTGTGGCAGCTGAGACTGATGTACGACTCGAAGTGATATGTGCCTTCGATATTTTGAATTTGTTTGATTGTATCCGCATCGACTTTCGGCGCGCGCCCGCTCACTTGGAGGAGGGCGAGGACAAGTGATGTGAACTCATGTCCGAGTGGAATCCCCGCGAAGACGATTCCTGTCTCTTCGGATGGACGATTCACGCTGAAGCTCGGTGTACGCTCGAGTGTCGCGCGTTCGACCGAGATGCGTGATGACATGCTGGCGAGTTCGTTGACGAGCTCGAGCATCTCGTTTGAGACTTTGTCTTCCCCAGCGCTTACACGGAGGACGACATCGCCCTCCATGAGCTGGAGATATTGGTCGAGCTGTTGTTTAATCGCTGCTTCTAACATGCAATCGCTCCTTACAATTTACCGACGAGGTCAAGGCTTGGGCGGAGTGTTTCAGAACCCTCTTCCCATTTCGCTGGGCAGACTTCGCCTGGATTGTTGCGTACGTATTGTGCTGCTTTGACTTTGTTGACGAGCGTGCTCGCGTCACGGCCGATGCCGCCAGCGTTGATCTCGACAGTTTGGATGACACCATCTGGGTCGATGATGAACGTACCACGGTCTGCGAGGCCGTCTTCTTCGTTTAAGACATCGAAGTTGCGTGAGATGACGTGTGATGGGTCACCGATCATGATGTACTCGATTTTTCCGATTTTCTCAGATGTTTCGTGCCAAGCTTTATGTGTGAAGTGTGTGTCTGTTGAGACAGAGTATACTTCTACACCGAGGTTTTTAAGTGTAGCGTACTCGTTTTGAAGGTCTTCAAGTTCAGTTGGGCAGACGAATGTGAAGTCAGCTGGGTAGAAGCAGACAACGCTCCATTTGCCTTTGAGGTCGTTCTCTGTAACTTCGAGGAATTCACCTGTTTGGAATGCTTGTGCTTTGAATGGTAGTACTTCTTTGCCGATTAATGACATGGGTTATGTCCTCCTTGTTTTTTACTCTAGTGTTTCTATCTCGACTAGAATAATTATAATGTAATACTAACTTCATATAACGAGCTGAAATTGTCAAGGCGTTTGCATGCTTTGAAAATATAAGGTGTATCAAAAGATTGTCTGTATTTGGCTTAATAAAAGCAAAGAAAACGATTACATAACGATCGGTATTTTTCTCGCTATTTTCTTATTTTGAAAAATAAAAATCATGAGTATAGTTGATAATATTTTGGAAAGGGTTATACATTTTCTCGTCGGAAATTGGAGGATTATCAATTACATCAATAAAACAACCTTAATCACAAGTAGCGATTAAGGTTGAAGAATTTGCTGTATGATTTTTTCTCGATACAAAGCACGGTCTTTACTTTTCCGAAGTCGAGCATGACAGTTAGGGCAAGTAGCTATTACTTGTTCAGGGAGAGCCAATCCCTCATCGGATTCTTTATATAATGAGTAAAGTTCTAAATAAGGCCCTTGTTCAGTATCAAATGGTGCGGCTTGACCGCATGCTTCGCAGTGATTATTTGCTCTCGCAAGCACATAATAATATAAAGCCGCTGTCTGTTCCCTCACTTGGCGCTTTCGAATCGACATGCTTAATCCAGTCGCACGCTTAGGGTCACGATTGGCAATTCGTTCGAGTTCCACAATTGATTTGTCCCTCATAGTTGTTGCATATTCGTGAGATTCTTCCTGTACGACGTGGAGAGGTTCGAAAGCAAAAACGATGACTTCTCGCTGATTTTGATGTTTGTCGATTCCAAATTGAATATCATAGCCAATCAAAACAAGTTGGTCTACGAAACGATAATTTCCTTTTCCGAGAGATTCAAATAGATAAACATCCTCACCATTTTCGATGTGATGGAGAAGCGCCTTGTTACCGAAGGAGAAGGTTTGATTTCCTTCTTGTCCTTCGCCACTATAGTAGAACAAACCATCTTCTTCGCTCCAGCCATTCTTATATCCAAATTCTTGATCCATTCCACTATCAAAAATAAAAATAAGTTTATGTTTGTTAGGTGTACTGATTCCTCGTTGACGGCTTCCGCCATATTGATCATGGATGAAGGAACGTCTATACACTTTGTTTTTTTCGAACAGCATAAAGCACCTCATTTCCAGGTTTTTCTTTTAAATAGAGTGTAGCATGCTTTTTTATTAAAAACGAAAAAGACAGAGGACTCCCTCTGCCTTCACCGTCACTCCGCCATCAACGCACACACCGCATTCGAATACGCTACCGGATCTTCAATCGGTAACCCTTCAATGAGGAGGGCTTGTTGATACAAGAGGTCTGTATATTGTTTCGCTTTCGCTTCATCTTCTTTATACACACGTTGGAGTGTCTGGAAGATGGCGTGGTCGGCATTCACTTCGAGCACTTTCTCCGCTTTCATGCCGCCGCCGTTTGGCATCGCGTTCAAAATCTTCTCCATCTCGATTGAGACGTCACCCGCAACCGTCAAGCAAACCGGATGCGACTTGAGACGTGTCGAGGCACGCACTTCTTTGACGCGGTCTCCGAGCTCTTCTTTCATGAGTGCGAACAAGTCTTGGTTGTCTTCGTTGAGCGATTTCGCTTCCGCGTCATCGAGACCGAGATCGCCGCTCGCGATCGATTTGAATTCTTTGTCTTCATACGACTGAAGCATCTTGATGGCGAACTCGTCGATCTCTTCTGTGAAGTAGAGGATCTCGTATCCTTCTTCTTTCAAACGTTCTGCTTGTGGCAAGAGGTCGATGCGATGAATCGATTCGCCTGTCGCATAGTAGATATACTTCTGATCTTCTTTCATCCGCTCGACGTACTCTTTGAGCGATACAAGTTTCTTCTCGTAAGAAGAATGGAAAAGAATCAAGTCTTTCAGTTCGTCTTTGGCTGCGCCGAACTGGTCATACACGCCGAACTTCAATTGGCGACCGAACGACTCATAGAACTTCTCATAGTCCTCACGCTCGTTTTGGAGCATCTTCTCAAGCATGCCTTTGATTTTCGACTTCACGTTCTTCGCAATCACGCGAAGTTGGCGGTCCTGCTGTAACATTTCACGGGAAATGTTGAGGGAGAGGTCTTCTGAGTCGACCATCCCTTTGACGAAGCCGAAGTAATCCGGCAAGAGGTCGGGTGACTTCTCCATGATCAACACGCCGTTCGAGTAGAGCTCGAGCCCTTTCTCGAATTCTTTCGTGTAATAGTCGAACGGAACCGTTGACGGGATGTAGAGGATTGATTGATAACGAATCGTCCCGTCGACGTTCAAGTGAAGGTGCTTGAGTGGCTCATCAAAGCCGTAGCGTTTCTCGTGATAGAACGCCTTGTAATCTTCGTCAGTCAACTCGCTCTTACGCTTCCGCCAAATCGGCACCATGCTGTTGACGGTCTCTTCTTCCTTGTAATCCTCATACTCTTCTGAGTCCTCTTTTTGACGATGTTTCGTCACATCGAGTTTGATCGGGTAACGGATGAAGTCCGAATGCTTCTTGATGAGTGAGCGAATCTCGTATTCTTCAAGGAATGACGAATACGTATCATCTTCTGTGTCTGCCTTCAAGTGGAGCATAATTTCTGTACCGATGTCCGCTTTGTCTGTCGGCTCGATCGAATAGCCGTCTGTGCCTTCTGACTCCCATACGTATCCTTGATCACTGTCAATCGAGCGAGTCCGCACGGTCACACGGTCAGCGACCATGAACGCGGAATAGAACCCGACCCCGAATTGACCGATGAGGCTATGGTCTTCTTCCATCTTCGTCGCCTGTTTCATGGCGAGTGAACCGCTCTTTGCGATGATTCCGAGGTTTGTTTCGAGTTCTTCTTCTGTCATCCCAATCCCTGTATCGCGAATCGTGATCGTCCGTGCTTCTTTGTCGAGTTCAATTTTGATGAAGTAATCGTCTTTGTTGAACTCGATGCTTTCGTCTGAGAGGGCACGATAATACATCTTGTCGATGGCATCACTCGCGTTCGAGATGAGCTCACGCAGGAAGATGTCCTTATGTGTATAAATTGAGTGGACCATCAACTCTAAAATTCGTTTCGATTCCGTTTGAAACTGTTTCTTTGTCATGATCGTTCTCCTTTTGATGTCTATATTTTGGCACTCTGCATATAGGAGTGCTAACACTATTGATTATCCTAATTTTTAGGAAGATGTCAACCGAGATTGAAGAAAAGATTGACGAGGACGTAGGTTTCGCATATAGTTGAGTACATGCGATGAGCTGGTCTATGTAAGACGGCGGACATTCCCTTGAGGAGCACGTTGTGGAGCGTGGTCCGTCGCGGTAGACTTTCGAGAGCACCTCTAGTGAGAGGTGCTCATTTTTTATGTATACAACTAGCCTCCCTTCAAGCGAAGGGAGGCTTTTCTTATGCTCGAATGGATGCGAGGAACATCTCTTTTAAAGCACGCAATTGTACGGCCGGTTCGATATCGTCCTCTAAATAACTGATGTGCGACTTCAACATGATGTTGTTGCCGAACGTCCCGAACGTATTGATGATTGTGACGACGGTCACCTTCACATCGATATCCGAGCGGAATGAACCGTCTCGTTTCCCATCTTCGATCAAGGGTTCGAGTGTCTGCATGATCTGTCGTTGAACATCGATGTATGTCTCGATTCCAGGAAGAGGTGAGGCGACGAGCGATGCATAGCTCTCGAATGCCTCTCGGAAACGGGCATGGTTCGTCCGCTCCAACTGCATCTCGAAAAAGTGGTTCAAGATGATCTCGAGCCGTTCATAGGCGTTGCCTTCCTCATTCACAAACTGTTCAAATCGCTCGAGTGTCGGCTGTAGATTTTTGACGGCTGCCGCGACGATCAATTGATCTTTCTTCGGGAAGTAGCGAAACAGTGTCGCCACCCCAATTCCTGCAGCGTCCGCGATGTCCTGCATCTGAACCTTCTCAAAGCCATTCTCTATAAATAAGCGTTCTGCCTCTTGGATAATCAGTTGAACTCGTTCCTCTTTGTTTTGTTGTCGTTTACTCAATTCGATCACCTCATTGTCTGTCCTTAGTATATCGTCTTCGAGCAGTTTCGTTGAGATTAATGTCATATCCAATTATGATTATGATAGTTAGACTATCATAATTTAATGAATGGAGCTGGGACAATGCGTTTACAGGGGAAAGTAGCGGTCATCACAGGGGCAGGAAGCGGTATGGGAGAGTCAACGGCACGTCTATTCGCCAAAGAAGGGGCAACAGTCGTCGCGACAGACATCAATGAACAAGGAGTAAACAATGTAGTCGAGTCGATTCGGGCGCAAGGTGGGGAAGCCATCGCGGTGAAACATGACGTGACATCACGCTCGAGCTGGGAAGACGTGTTTGCAGAAGTCGAAGCGACGTGTGGCAAATTGGATATCCTCATCAATAATGCCGGAATCGCACTCGCGAAACCGTTCTTGGAACAGACAGAAGAGGACTGGGCGCGCACGTATCGCATCAACATCGATGGGGTCATGTTAGGGACACAGTATGCGATTCCGCTCATGACAGAGAATGGCGGAGGGTCGATCGTCAACATTTCCTCCATCTCAGCACTGACCGGTATGGCAGGTGCCGGGGCATACACGGCCTCAAAAGGTGCTGTCCGTTCTCTCACAAAAGCAGCGGCCGTCGATTACGGGAAGCAAAATATTCGGGTCAACTCGGTGCATCCTGGGTATATCGTGACACCGATGAGTGCACCACATATGGAGCATCCAGACTATAAACAACATTTCTTGAATCAAATCGCTTTGCCGAATCTCGGACAAGCGGATGAGGTGGCAGCAGCCGTCCTATTCCTTGCATCAGACGAGGCGAATCATATTAGCGGGATCGAACTTCCGGTAGATGGTGGCGTGACGGCGAAGTAAAAGTAGGGTCTCTATGGAGGCCCTACTTTTTTAATTACTCTAAGATTCCGATTAACTCCATTTCCGATTGAAGTATGTGGAAAGATTGCACCATTCATGAGGATTCACCTCTTTTCATTTTAAAATCATCTGTATTATTTATATTCCCGTTTTGTGTAAAGAGTTTAAGTGATTCATCAAATTGACATGATATAGTCGACATGAAAGAGTGAGATGACAAGTGTAGAACAGTGCCAAATGAGCCGAAAAAGGAAATTGATTTTACTTAGTTAACTATGAAAGTTGGTATAGTGAGATGGACACTCAGTTTGAGATGGAACGGATTTGGATGGATGAAACGGAGCTGTTTTATCAAGTTCAGCTTCAACTTCGGTCTTCTGCCTGCACCAGTAATCAGTTGATTTATTTAGATGATGCGAGTCTTGAAGATCTTCATCAAAAGATCAATCAATTCAATCAAGCGTGGGGCAAAGAACCAATCACATGGAGACTAGTCGATGAAGAAGAGGGTTCGGATGATTTGCAAGTCAATCTAACTTTCACGTTGATTGACCGGATTGGGACCATCCAAATCGATATTTTCATTCATGATGAATGGCAGTTTGACTCATTTGACCATGTTCATATGAAATTTAGAATGAGGACGACGATGGGACAGCTCGACGACTTGAGCGCTCAACTCAAACGTTTCATTCGTCGTGAGACCGACCATGTCTCATCACTTCGACCAGAATAAAGCAGCCTGAGACGACTCAGGCTGCTTTTTAGTACCATTCTTTCGGTTCGTAATTCAATTCGCGGAACAGCTGCTCACGCTCTTTTTTCGAAAGATCGCGCCATTGTCCAGGCGGGAGTTTCCCGAGCGTGATGTTCATGACACGAACGCGTTGGAGGCGGAATACTTCGTATCCGAGCGCCTCACACATCCGACGGATTTGGCGGTTGAGTCCTTGCGTGAGGGTAATGTTGAAATCGAACTTTGAAAGCGGACGGACTTTACACGGAAGTGTCTTCTGGCCAAGGATTTTGACACCGGCTTCCATCTGCTCGACGAACTCTGGTGTGATTGGCTTATCAACCGAGACGATGTATTCTTTCTCGTGCTCGCCTTCGGCACGGAGAATCTCGTTGACGATATCGCCGTCATTCGTCATGAGGATGAGACCTTCCGAGTCTTTATCAAGACGACCGATGTTGAAGATGCGGAGCGGGTGGTTGACCATGTCGACCAAGTTCCCTTTTACTTTTTTCTCTGTCGTACTCGTGATCCCGACCGGCTTATGGACGGCGATGTAGACGTTGTTTCGGGCAACCCGTGCGACAGAACCGTTGACGAGGACTTCATCGCCCGGTTTGACTTGGTCGCCGATTTTTGCTTTTTTCCCATTGATGGTGACGCGTCCCTCTTCGACGAGACGGTCGGCTTGGCGACGGGACGCCTTGCCTGATTCACTGATGAATTTATTGATGCGCATGTGTACACGTCCTTTGTTTGGCTTCGTCCTCTCACTATAACGCATTTTATAAACTCTCGAAAGCGGGAAACGAACGGGAGAGGAGGGATGACATGGAGGCAGTACGACTGTTACAAGACGCAATCCGATTTCAACAAGCACTGTGCGACACAACGTTCGAGAAAGAATTGATTCAAGAGGCATCACCTGTCCTTTGGTACGGTCGACCTGGTCCGGATCAATGGCTGACCATCGGGACGAATCCGTCTCGCGGCGAGTTTTTACATCGTGACGGGACACCGAGAACGGGGCAACACCAAAAGTTCTATTGGCGGAACATACTCTCGTTTGACGATTACCTCGGAAATGAAGAGGCGCTGCAACAAACGCTCGAACGGGCATCGGTCTATTTCGAGTCGAATCGCGCGACGACGAACTGGTTCGGGAAACCGGATGGCGCCAAACTCGAGGCACTCCTCAACGGGATGGGGCGTTCGTTCTATGATCATCAGGACGCTGTCATCCACGTCGATTTTTTTAAATTTGCGACGTATGAACAGATGGGGAAGATGAGGACCGGGCGCCACTGGATGGAACATTCGACCTCAATCGAACTGTTGGAGCGGACGATTGCGCACATCAAACCAATCCGTATCATCGTGCTCGGACGGGATAACTGTCGTGCCTTTAGCGGTTTTTCAACAATCGGAAGACTGTCTGCATATCCCGCCGTCACCTATGAAATCGGACTCCACGAATCGGGTATCCCGATGATCGGACTTCATATGAAGCCGTCAGAAGTGTTCGTTGGGCTCGGGAATGGTCGTGATTCAAACGGGCTACATTACGGGTCATACGCGAAACGCGAGCACCTGTTAAAAATAGGGCAAGCGATTGACACGATTATGGACGAGTGGCTGGCGGATGGACACGCGTGATGCTACCCCAAAAGTTGAATTCGTTGAAGTCGATGTAGCGCACGTCCTTCGAACGATTGTCGAGCACGGCTAACAAGATGACGTCCGGGAACCCCCGTTTTTCAAACTGCAAGTAGCCGATTCCCGTGACAGAATGGTTTTTATAGAAGCCGTTCGCCATGTTCAACACAAACGGGCGGCTTGCTTTCAGCTCACGCTCGAACGTCGTCCATTTCCAAAGATAGCGTGAACTGCCTCGACCGTCGTACCCGTATCGCTTCCAAAGTTTCGTGATGATGGTGGCGATTTGAGTCGGCGGCGTCCCTTTTTCGTCTTTGAAATGATGCTTGAAGGCGATCTCGCGCACATCTTCTTGGATCTGTGTCACATCATCTGGGATGTTCGTATACCCATGATCTCGATAGAAACGGAAGATGGCGGTGATGGACGTCAACGTACAGTTGTTCTTCCCGTTCTCGAACTGACGTTGGAGCAAGACGGGCACGCCTTCAATCTGTACAGCGCGCTTTAATGTCCAGCGTCCGTGATAACGATCGTTCACATAAGCTTCCGGGTCGATGATCCCGGCATAGCCGTTGTTCGCAACCTCGAGTTGTCCTGCAAATGGGTGCTCCATCTCGGTCTCCCTCCTTTTCTTTTAGTATACAAAGGACGCCCCATCTCATAAAAGAGAAAGGGCGTCGTTTTCGTTAAAAGACAAGATGTGCGATGCCGACGATGATCGGAAGGGTGATGAAGGTACGTAACAAGAAAATCAAGACGAGGTCGAGGAATGAGATCGGTAGTTTTGAACCGAGCAACAAGCCCCCGACTTCTGACATATAGATGAGCTGGGTAACCGACAACGTAGCGATGACAAACCGTGTCAACTCACTCTCGATGCCGCTTCCGAGAACGGCCGGCAAGAACATGTCGGCGAAACCGACGACCATCGTTTGAGCGGCTTCCGATGCCTCAGGCACTTGAAGGAGCATCAAAATCGGTTCGAACGGCTTTCCGAGGATAGTGAAGAACGGCGTATATTCTGCGATGATGACCGCAATCGTCCCGACTGCCATGACGACAGGGAGGACGCCGATCCACATATCGAGCACGTTCTTGAAGCCGTCTTTGAGCGTCTCTAGGAAACTTTTACTCGAACGTGACTTTTGTAACGCCTGAATTAACGCCCACTTACCGAGTGACACGTTCGCGGGTACTTCTTCTTCCGGTTTGAGCTCGGTCTTCTCATAAGCCGTGTCTGCCTTTTTAGATAATGGATAAATCCGTGGCATGATGAGAGCGGCGACTAGTCCGGATAAAACGATGGCCCCGTAGTAAGGCAAGAAGTATTGGTCGAGTTCGACATACTGTAAGACGACGATGGTGAAGGTGATGGAGACGACGGAGAATGTCGTCGCAATGATCGACGCTTCCCGTTTCGTGTAATAACCTTCCTCATACTGTTTGGTCGTCAGTAGAATTCCGATCGTCGCATCCCCGACCCATGAGGCGAGCGAGTCAAGTGAGGCGCGCCCTGGCAAGCGGAAGAGCGGACGCATGATCTTCATCAAGAACGTCCCGACGAACTCGAGAAGTCCGAAGTTCAATAGGAGCGGTAACAACATACCGGCAAAGAAGAATGTCGCAAATAAGATTGGAATCAAATCAAAGAGCAATAAGCCCCCTGTAAATTCTGACGTGATCATCTCTGGTCCGAGTGTGAGTAGCGTCATGACCCCAGCGATGAAACCGATCACGCGCATGACGAACCAAAACGGTGTCACGCTAAACAGTGCGTTGATGGATGGTCGCTCCATCATAAAAGCAGGACGTGCCGTAAAGAGTAATAATGAGCCGACAATCGAAATCCCCATCATGATGACGGCGAGTGTCGGGACGAAATCCCCAATCCAGTCAATCAGCAGATTGGATAAGAAGGCGACTGGAATCGTGAAGCCTTCCTCTGATGAGATTGGTACGATGAAAAACATGATCCCGATGAGTGATGGAATCAAGAACTTAAAAAAGTCTCGACTCGAAAAAGAAGATTTCTTTCCGTCTGGTGTTGATGAACCATTCATGATGCATTCCCCATTTCCCCGAAGTGTTTGTGCTGTCTATGTATCCCCATTACACATCCAGCCGTTCTTAAAACGTATTTCTTTCTTAGTATAAAAAATAGGACCAGGTGCTATCAACAATATGCGGAAATTTTCTGAAAAATACAAGATTAAATACTAGGCAAAACATTCGTATTCCATCAAACCATTTAGTATGATGACGGCGAGACCAACAAATTCAAGATATTTAGAAACTTCATTATAGAGATAGGAGAATGCATGATGAGATTGAGTGTGTTAGACCAGGCGCCGGTCACGTCGGGTCATACAGGAGAACATGCGCTGAACAGTGCGGTCGAGCTCGCACAAGTCGCAGAAGAGTTAGGATATTACCGCATGTGGATGGCGGAGCATCATGGGGGCATGTCGTTCGCCAGCTCGGCTCCAGAGGTCATCACGGCCTATCTGGCAGCGAAGACGAACAAGATTCGTCTCGGGTCCGGCGGCATCATGATGATGCACTACTCGCCACTCAAGATGGCAGAGGTATTCAAGACGCTCAGCGCGCTCGCCCCAGGACGGATCGACTTTGGTGTCGGACGTGCGCCAGGCGGTGATGCGAACGCGATCTATGCGATGTCACAAGGGCAGAAACCGATGATGGATGGACTTTACGAGAAACTCGATACGACGCTTCAATTGATTAAAGATGAGGCACCGGAGGAAAGATGGTATAAAAATACACCGGCTGCTCCGACTGGTGTCAGCCTTCCAGAAGCGTGGTTACTCGGTTCGAGTGGGAACAGCGCCGTGCAGGCCGGACGGATGGGGCTCGGCTATTCGTTTGCCCAGTTCTTTAACGGACAATTGAGTGCCGATACGCTCGCCACATACCGTCACCATTTCACGCCGTCTGATTTTATGGAGAAACCGGACATCAGCGTCACGTATTTGGTCACGACGGCAGAGACGGAAGAAGAGGCGGAATATTTGGCCCGACCTTCTGATCTGTCGCGTCTCTTCTTGATGCGTGGTCAATTGAGACAGCTGTTGAGTCCGGAAGCGGCCCACGACTATCCGCTCACGGAGGTTGATAAAATCCATATCGCCAACAACCGAGCCATCCACCTCGTAGGAACGCCGAAACAAATCGCGGAACAGTTACGGGATGAATCGGAACGCTATGGTTTCGATGAGGCGATGATTTGTAGCATCCAGCATAAGCAGGAAGATCGCCTGAACGTCTATCGTCTCTTGGCGAATGAATTGCTTTAACCTGAAGAGCACCTTCTCAAGTATGAGAGGGTGTTTTTTTATAAGAGAAAAACGTTTCCCCATTTTTTCAAAGGTTTTCTCCATAGTTTGAGCGAAACCAACTACACTATAAGAAAAAGGAACGGGTGGAGGGATACGATGCAACGGATGAAAGGCGACCCATATTATCTATTCGAGCTGTTCACACGCTTGTATCGAATGGTATTTCTAATGGAAGTGACAGAAGCAGGCTATCGTTACGTAAATGTGAGCGAACAGGGGAAGGTGGCCTCTTCGCTTCCAAGTGATGTAGAAGGGCGGTATTTACATGAGATGTATCGCTCGGAAGTGGTCGAGGAATTGATTGAACATTATGATGCGGTCGTTGAGACAGGGGAGCCGGTCTACTTCATGTCGCAAATGAACATCGACTCCAATACGGCCCGATTCGCTTCTTCTATGCTTGTACCGATTGAAGATGAGGATGGACTCGTTCGTTATGTACTCGGTTTGACAACTGATTTATCCGAGGAGGCGGAGATCAAGTTGTTAAAGAGTATCGAGCATATGGACTATTTGACCGGTATGCCAAATCTGATGAAAGTCAAATTGGAGCTCGACCAGTTGTTCGAGCAACATGACACCGAAGAGACGAGCGTCATGCGCCTTCACATCAACCGTTTCAAGATGATGATGTCGCTTCAAGGTGTGGAGCGCTCGAATCAGTTGATTAAAGACATCACACGTCAATTGGCGAATACGCTTCCGAAAGGTTCAATTATCGGTCGAGTAGACGGTGAAGACTTTATCGCGGTGTTACCTCATACTCCAATCCGGTTGGCATACATGTACGCCGAGCATTTGCTTGACGTGATTGCAGATCATTCGTATCAAGTGGCGGAGGCCGAATTCCCGTTATCGAGTTGTATCGGGATTGGTGCCGGTACAGCGGATGCCGACCGTGTCATCATGAACGCCTCCACGGCTCTGTTGGAAGCGCGTCAGACGGGAAATCAAACGATTCGTTTATATGAACACGATGAGTACGTGCAGCGTTACATCGATGAGATGATGATCGAAACGGAACTGGTCAAAGCGTTGAAGCTAGATGAGTTATACATGGTGTATCAACCGAAAGTGTCGATGGACGGTGCGATTCATTTTGAGGCACTCATTCGCTGGGAGAGTCCTGTTCTCGGATTCATTTCACCTGAAACGTTCATTCGTGTGGCTGAACAGTCACTCTTGATCGAAGACGTGACACGATTCGTCATGAATCGGGTATGTCAGGATGTGTCGTCACAACCTGAGCAGTTTGAAGGGCGCCGCGTGGCTGTGAATGTCTCACCGAATTTATTTCATGAACACCATATGAATGAACTGGTTGCGATCATTGCATCGTATGGTCTTGTGCCAGAACAATTTGAGTTTGAGGTGACCGAGCACACGTTGATGCATGAACCGGTAGCGGCGATCAAAACGGTCGAATCGCTCAAACAACAAGGATTTCGACTGTTGATTGATGACTTTGGGGTCAGTTATTCCTCGTTGAATTATTTGAAGTTGTTCGAGATTGATGGGATCAAGATCGACCGGTCGTTCGTCGCGCAACTCGATCAGGAGAGCGGCATGAAAGAGTATGAAATCGTCAAACTGATTGTCTCGTTGGCCAAAAAGCTAGAGTTAGAGGTGACGGCTGAAGGTGTGGAGACGGAAGAACAATATCGGATCTTACGTCAGCTCGGCTGCGATGAGATTCAAGGGTATTTCTTCAGTCGTCCGATGCCGCTCGCGGAGTTAGAAGAGGCGCTCGGAATCTTGTATTCCCATCAGATGATGTTATCGAAGATCGAGCAGCCTGCGCAGTTGTTGCATCCTTCTCTAGATGAGCGTGAATTGCAACGACTCAAAGCGATATTACGATTGGAAATTTTAAATACGCCACAAGAGGAACGATTTGACCGAATCTCCCGATTGGTCGCACAAACCTTTCAGATGCCAATCGCATTCATTTCGATCATGACGACAGACCAACAGTGGTTCAAATCGTGTGTCGGTATCGAGCTCGAATCCGCTCACCTCAAACGGGAATGGACGTTATGTAATCGGGTTGTCACATCAGAGTCTCCGCTGGTGATTGAAGATGTTGCGGCAGCAGCGATTGAAAGTGACAGTCCTTGGATTGACCAAATCGGATTTTATGCAGGTGTACCGTTGCGGACGAAGCAAGGTCACGTCATCGGCACACTTTGCGTAGTGGATGGGCAGGCGAGAACGTTCTCAGAAGAAAATTTGAAGGCGCTCGAATCGTTTACGCATTGGGTCATGACAGAGATCGAGCACACGGAAGTCTCGAGAAGACAAATCACGCGACAACAATCAATCGAAGCATTGTATGAAGCGACGGCATTGCGTGTACCGTTCCAAGATCAATTGGCCCGGGTTCAAGAAATTTTATTGGAATGGGTCGGTTACTCCCACGGGGTCATCTTCTCGATTGAGCCTTCGCATCGTCTTCTAGTAGAGCATGGGGTCTCTCGTTTGACTTGGGGGGAAGAAGAACTGCATTCCCTACATCAACTGACAACGGTCGGCGCGCAAACGCTTCAGGAAGGTGATCTGATTGTAGATGGTATCGAATTCACGAGGCTTGTCAGTTTTCCTTTGACGCATGAGCATCAAGTGTTTGGCTGGGTCGTTCTTCTCGCGGAGCAAGGCAACTTGAATGATCATCTTGATGAGGAAATGTTGCAAGAGTTGACTGGGACGGTACGGTTGCTTGCACGATGGATGGAGAATGGGATTCGAAAGGAACGGAAACAACGCGAGATGATTCGAATCGCAAAACAAGATCAACTGACAAAACTGTACAATCGTCATACGCTCACGACCGATTTATACAAAAAGATGCACCGGACGCCATCGATTACAGTGACACTGGTCAACCTAGACGATTTTAAAAGAATCAACGATCAGTACGGGCACATGATAGGGGATGAAGTGTTAATTGAAATCGCACAACGATTAAATGAATTCGTCCAGCATGTTGGTGGTCAAGTGTACCGTTTTTCAGACGATGAATTCATGTTGGTGCAAACGGGTCCACTGAGTGGGATTGAACAGGTCAATGAAGTTATTTCCCAGGGAATAGACGCATCGAATGGTGAAGTCATTCATCTTACGGCAAGTGTTGGCGTCACCCTAGTCAAGTCGACCGACACCGTCGATTCGATTCTTCAACAAGCAGATGCCGCGATGTATATTGCAAAGAACAATGGAGGAGACCAGTGGTTCCAATATGGTGGATACTCAGATGACAAGGGGATTTAAGTATGGGGAGATTATGGCTGATTGAAGGATTGCCAGGAAGCGGAAAGTCTACATTTGCCGAGAGGCTGCGAGATAAACGGAATGGCAAGTTCTATTCGGAAGTAGATGCGTCACACCCCGTGGATATGCATGATGTCTATTGGGTCGAGGACAAACCATCAACCGGTCGCATTCTCGATGAAATCGAAAAAGGGTGGCTCGTCCGTTATGATGGTGATGAAGAACGGATCGGAACAGACGTCTACGAGTTACCTTTCTCCCTTCACACACGAATCATGTGCGAACGCTGGCGGCGTTATGTTCAAAAGTTAGATAGGGAGGAAGAGGACATCATCTTTGAATGTGCGTTGCTCCAAAATCCTTTCACCATTGGAATGGTTGCCCAAGATGTTCCGTTAGCGGACATGGAAGCATACGTTCAAGAGGTCGCAGACATCCTAAAACCGATTGATCCGATGGTCGTTTATTTGGCATTGGATGACGTTGCACGCATCTTTCCGATTGTATATGATGAACGACCGATGGGATGGCAAAGCGGTTTTGTCGAGTATTATACGAGCGGCGCCTATGGTGTGAACCATGCGCATAAGGGTATGGCCGGAACGATTGAGATTTTAGTGGAACGCCAACGACGTGAGCTTGAACTGTTGAAACGATTACCTCTTCGGCACGCTCGGATTCAAAATGATAATCGGCATTCATTTGAAGAATTAACGAATTTATTAGAGGAGGAGTCGATTCGTACATGCAAACCTTAATCAAACATTCGGAACGTTTTTGGTATATGACACCCGTTGACCGTACCGATCGACCAATTCTCGGTGCCGTTATCGGCGATACGCATACGCTACTCATCGATGCGGGCAATTCCGTTTCGCACGCCTCATTCTTTTTAGAACAGCTAGAAAAACAAGGCCTCCGTGCGCCGTCGATGGTCGCATTGACGCATTGGCATTGGGATCACATCTTCGGTTTACCTGCACTTGAAGGAATGGTCTTCATTGCGAGTGAAGCGACCAAACAGGGGATGGAAAAACTTGTCCCATATGCTTGGGATGATGTCTCTCTCGATGAGCGGGTGGCGGAAGGGATTGAAATCGCATTTTGCGCGGAAGCAATCCGTGAAGAATATGGAGACGCGCGCGATATCAAAATCGTATTACCTACGCTGACGTTTCAAGAATCGCTGACACTCGACCTCGGTGGCGTTCACGTCGTGTTACGACATGTCGGAGGAGACCACGCAAAAGATGCGGTTGTCCTTTACATCGTAGAAGAACGGGTATTATTTTTAGGAGACGCGTTATACGCAGACATCTATTCTCCCACATGGCGAATGACTCCGGAAGAAACCCTGCGGTTGTTGAATGTATTGGAATCGTTTGATGCTAAACAGATTGTCTGGTCACACGGTGAGATGGTGAGTCGTGAATCTTTCGCAGAAGATTGCCTTGCATTAAGACGAATCGCCACCATTTCGAATGATTTCCCAGGAAATATTGATGAAATCACGCAGTCATATGCTTCACTCGTCAATCGGGAGATCACCGAGGAAGAGAACGAGTTGATTACGTTTTTTGTGAACGGGACGGTGGGAAGATGACTTACACTATCACGCGGATTCACGAGGAAGACGAGACGTTCCAACAGTTTTTGACCACTCAATTACGTGAGTATAACAACGTTCGTTCGATTTACCATCGTGACATTCGCGAGGCGCACGTGCCGACCATTCAGTTGAAAGTGGAGCAAGAAGGACGGGTAATCGCCGGCTTATATGGGAGTGTGTATTGGGGATGGTTCGATTTGGATCGTCTTTGGGTCGATGCAGACTTTCATGGTCAGGGCATCGGTAGCCAATTGCTTAGAGAAGGGGAGGCGTTAGCGAAGTCGCTCGGTGCGACGCGTGTGAAATTGACGACGTTCTCGTTTCAAGCGAAACCGTTTTATGAGCGATTCGGTTACACGGTAATAGGTGTGCTACCGGACTATCCGCCGGGATCGGATTACTATATGATGATGAAGCAATTATAAAAGGCGACACGAGGTCGCCTTTTTAATACACTTTATCCCCATTGAAGATTGAATTTTTCACCATGACGTAGTCTACGGTGCGCAATGCCTCGAGACTGTCACCACCCGCGTAAGAAATCGCCGATTGGAGGTCTTGCTCCATCTCGGTCAATGTATCTTGTAGTGCCCCTTTGTGTTCGACAAACATTTTTTTCCCCTCGACGTTCTTTCGCTCACCCTTTTGGAACTCAGAAGCAGAACCGAAATACTCTTTCAATTGTTTCCCGTCCTGCTCGAACGTTTCCCCCGGTGATTCATCGTGTCCGGCGAACAATGAACCAATCATGACCATCGAAGCGCCGAAGCGAATCGATTTCGCAATGTCACCATGTGTACGGATGCCCCCATCCGCGATAATCGGTTTCGTCGCTGCTTTGGCACACCAGCGAAGTGCAGCCAATTGCCAGCCCCCGGTACCAAAACCTGTCTTGATTTTCGTGATACACACCTTACCAGGACCGATCCCGACCTTCGTCGCATCCGCTCCGGCATGCTCCAATTCGCGAACGGCCTCTGGTGTCCCGACGTTCCCCGCGATGACGAAGGATCCAGGAAGATGGTGTTTGATATGCTGAATCATTCGGATAACCGCATTCGAATGACCGTGAGCGATATCGATTGTAATAAATTCTGGCGTATGACCGGTCGATTTGAGCATTTCGATAAACCCATACTCTTCTTCCTTCACGCCGACACTGATGGATGCATACAAACCACGCTCATGCATGTCTTGGATAAACGCCAGGCGCGTCTCTGGATTGAAGCGATGCATGATGTAAAAATATCCGTTCTTAGCCAGCATCAATGCGACCTTTTCATCGATAATCGTCTGCATGTTAGCCGGAACGACCGGTAATCGGAACGTGAAGCCACCAAGCTCGACGGTCGGATCACATTCCGAACGACTGTCGACAATACATTTTGCAGGAATTAATTGAATATCTTCGTAATCAAATACTTTATCCATATATCGCACCCCTATTCACGAACATTAACGTATTGAACAATAAAAAACTTCGCCCATTCGGTAATATAACGTGAATAGAGTTTAAAGTCAAAGGATAATTCAATTAATTTATCTTAAAAATGAATAAAATTAAATCAATTGATGTTTAATGTTCGGATTTAGGATTTATTTTCGGTGTTTCACGTGAAAAAAGGACCACTTATTGGTGGTCCTTTGCGAGTGCATATTGATTTCGTCCACCTGCTTTGGCTTCATAGAGAGCGAGGTCGGCACGTTTTAGTAACTGTTTGGTCGACAACCCTTTTACAAATCGAGCACCCCCGACACTTGAAGTCGTAATGAACGTATGTTGGTCGATTTCCCATGGGCGCTGTAGTGCTTGAATGATTTTCTCTGCAACCCGATGTAGGGCACAGGGATCGTTGAAGCGAATGAGAACGGCAAACTCATCACCGCCAAGTCTGGCAATCATATCTTGTTTGCGAAGCACGGATGTCAATCGACGAGCGAGTTGTCGCAAGAGCTCATCGCCCACATCATGACCGAACGTGTCGTTGATTTGTTTGAATCGGTCAACGTCAAGAGCGAGGACGGCCAATTCACCTTGCTCGAATTCGGTTCGATCGATCGCTTCCTCGAGGTAAGCGAGGAAGAAACGACGGTTCGGTAAATCGGTCAGCGTGTCGTGATACGCCAAATGCTTCAGTTGCTTCTCTAGTGCTTTTCGCTGCATGATTTCTCGGCTGACCGTCAAATAGTGTAGGAGAAGTCCGGATTCATCATAGATGGCCTGAATTTTCGTTTCGAGCCAAATCCAGCGCTGGTCAGCATGGAAATGACGAAACTCAAGGGTCAAGGAGATGTCTTCTTCCTTCATTTCTTTCAACTGCTCCCGGACGATCTGGATGTCGTCCGGATGGATATAGTCGAGCGTATTCTTCCCTTCGTAATATCCGGCCGCAAAACCGAGTACGGTACGGTGAGAAGGGGACGCATAACGAACAGTACCATCCCGTTCTAGTATGCAGACGAGGTCACTCATGTTTTCTGTGATCAATCGATATTGTAACTCACTCTGTCTTAACGCTTGTTCCATTTCACGTTTCTCCGTGACATCACGCAAAATCGTTAAGACGGCCGTTTCGCCCTCATAATCGATGAGAAGGCTACTGATATCCATCTGGAGCTTGTCTCCACTCGGTGTCATGATGACCATTTCCGTGTCTTGGACGGGGCCTCCGAGCTCGAGAGAGGCAAGTCGTTGACGGGTGGACTGATGATACTCTTCTGCGATGAATGAAAAAATCGATTCACTCTCTAGATAGGTTTCTCCGATTGTGGCGAGTGCCATCGCGTTCGCATATATAATCTGTCCTTCCTGATGCACAATGATGCCTTCCGGAATGGTTTCAATCAACTGACGGTAACGACGTTCGCTTTCGACCGTGGCACGCTCGGCATTTTTCTCTGGCGTCAAATCGATGATGATCGCAAACAGGCCGGTAATGTTACCGCCGACCTCGATTGGAATGTTGAGGACGGTTAAGTCGAGTCGTTCCCCGGATTGATGTTCAGCATAAATGGAATACTTGTGTGGAATCCCAGACAGCGTGAATTGTAACCCTTTCCTGACTCGAGACCGCTCACTCTCGGGAAGCCAATGCAGGAACGGATGATGAAGCATATCTTGTTCCGTATGACCGGTGATGACCGTGACGGCCGGGTTGACAGATTTGATGTTTAAATGATGGTCGAGTACAAAGATGCCATGTGGAGAATACCGTCGTAGCGACTCGTGATGATCTTTTAAGATCGACAATTCGAGTTCGCGACGCTTCCGTTCCGTCACTTCACGAACGACGGAGACGATATGGGTACAGCGCCCCTCATCATTGAAAATCGGAGTCACTTCTGACTCGAAATAATGAAGGGGGAGCGTCAATACATCATCCGCCTCGACCGTATCCGTATAAAAGGAGTCAGCAAGACGGTAGTCTTCGTAGACGACACTCTTTTTTGTACGAATCGCTTCATCGTAATACTGCGTAATAAGTGTAGCGGTCTCGGTCGGGACCAACTCATCGATGGTCTTGCCGACATCCGCATCCGACCAATTGATGGCCCGTTTCCCAGGCTCATTTACGAAGACGTAGCGATATGCTGAACCATCGACTTCCATAAAGAACACATAGTCTGAAATTTTATCGAACGTCCGTAGTAAAATCGATGCGTTGGATTGAAGTGTTTGGTCAGCTTTCATCTCGTCTCCCTCATTTCGTTCATTCTATTTTTTACACGTCATTTTTATCTTACCGCATCATTCGATCAAATGTGTGAACTTTCAAAAAAAGACGGGATGTACGTACACCCCGTCAAGCAGCTTCGTTCAGTTGTTTTTGTTCGTTCCGTCCATTCATGACGTAATACAAGAAAATGGTAAAGAGAACGACGCCTGAAAGAATCAAATATAGTGTCGAGAAGCCCGTCAATGGAATCAACAACCCGATGAAATAAGGACCAAACCCTAGACCGGCATCAAGTGCGATGAAGAAGGTCGATGTCGCCATCCCCATTCGGTGGGGTGGAGAGGCCTTGACGGCGATTGCTTGAGTCCCGGATTGGATATTCCCGAAGCCTAATCCGATTAACGCACCGGCAAGTAGAAGCATCCAACCGCTGTTCGCCTGGCTGAGCACGAGCAGTCCAATCGCGAAGATGGCGATTGCCGGATACATGACGACGTTCGCTCCACGCGCGTCCATCAACTTTCCTGTGATCGGTCGTGATAATAGGACTGCGACCGAATAGACGAGGAAGAAGATGCTCGCCGCCTCGATCAAGTCGAGTTCACTCGCATAGAAGTTGATATAGGACAAGACACTCGAGTAGCTTAGTGCGGCCATCCCGATAATCAAGGCGATCGGTAGCGCTTTTGGTTCGACGAACGATTTTAAAGAGAATCCACGTACGACTTCAGGTGCGTCGACCTCAGGCACATTCACAAAGAACGTGCTCGCCAAACTGATGACCCCGATCACAAAGCAAAGAGCGAAGATGACGGTGAAGCTCGTGTGTTGGCTGAGAAGTAATCCGACGAAGGGCCCGATGGCTGTCGCCAGAGTAGAACTCATGCTGTAGTAACCGATCCCTTCACCTTTTCGAGTCGCGGGAATGACTTGCGCGACGATGGTTCCAGTTGCCGTACTCGATAATCCCATCCCGAGTCCGTGTACGAACCGTGTCAGTAATAAGAAACCGACACCCCAATGGACGAAGTACAATAAAATCGTGGCGGTGAAAAAGACGAGCCCGATATAAAGCGTCTTCTTCCGACCGATCGAATCAATCAGTCGACCGATGAACAAGCGCCCGGTCAGCGTCCCGATGATGAAGATGCCAGTGACGAGTCCTGCTTGACTCGTGGTCGCCCCGTACGACTCGACGGCATGCACCCCGATGGTGACCATCAATAAGAAAAAGATGAGCGTCAGGAAGAAGTTGATGAGCGAGATGATTAAAAAGTCTCTCGTCCAAAGTTTTTGAATAGGTTGTTGCATCATACGTGACGCCTCCTTTTCTTCAAATTCGAATAGTTAATAAACATAACTAAAAGAGTATACCAAATCAAATTAGGATTGTCCGAGATGATGCACTGCATGCAGTGAATGACAGACATGAAAAAACTCGACTCGGGAATCGAGTCGAGTCAAGTGACATCGTTAGGCACGGTCCCAGAATCGGGCAGTCGCAATCCCATCGATGAACGCATTGAATCCATCGAGGTTATGCTCGTCAAACGTGAAGACACCAGACTGGTCTTGCTTCACGCGACATGTGGCGAGTGCCTCTTTATGGTGTACGTGTAGGGCGAGCGGCTTATAGTGCTTGTACGTGTTCTCGATAAATTCGAGCACATCATCCTCGACAGTCGTCGCGGCACTCACTAAGAAGGCGGCATCGAAAAGGCTCGAGTCGACCGTATCGTACGTCTCCTTCACCTTCAGGTCACCAAGCATATACGCCTTCTTGCCGACAAGGCTGTAGTTGACGTTGTGATCGGCGAGCGTCTGCACCCACTGTTTCACCTGATTCGCATCCACGTCACCGGCAAGGAGAAGGGCGACGCTCTTCGTATCGGGCTTTTTGATTGTGTTCGCCATCGAGAGAGCAGGGGACGTCTTATCTGACTGGACCTCATTATTCTCTTCGGGCACATGTACTCCTAAGTTGTCGGCGACGACTTCAGCGAGATGACGATCGATGCGGTTCAATAAATCGACGGCGTTCTCTTTCACCATGTCCGACTCACATTTTCCGAGCTCAAAACTGCAGGCATCTTGGATGTGTTGTTTTTCGACATCGGTCATGCTGTTGTAGAAGAGCTTCGCCTGTGAATAGAAATCAAGGAAGCTGTCACTACGTCCCCGAATCTTATGACCATCGATTTTCTCTTGATAGTGCTCAAATCCACCTTGATCGGCTGGTACAGGTTCCGGCTGATTATTGTTGAGCGCATTTTTATGGTAGCTCGTCTGACCTTTGTGAACGGCCATTTGATGCATCCCGTCCCGCTGGTTGTTGTGGAACGGACAAACGGGCTTGTTGATTGGGATCTGGTGGAAGTTTGGTCCACCGAGACGCGACAGTTGGGTGTCCGTATACGAGAACAGACGACCTTGCAAGAGCGGATCGTTCGAGAAGTCGATTCCTGGGACGAGATGACCCGGGTGGAAGGCGACTTGTTCGGTTTCCGCGAAGAAGTTGTCGACGTTTCGATTAAGTGTCATCTTTCCGACGAGTTTCACTGGAATCTCTTCTTCCGGCCACAGTTTGGTTGGGTCTAAGATGTCGAAGTCATAGTTGAACTCGTCTTCTTCCGGGATCAGCTGCAGGCCGAGCTCCCATTCAGGATAGTCGCCTTTATTGATTGCTTCATAAAGGTCGACACGGTGGAAGTCAGCATTTTTCCCGACTGCTTTTTGGGCTTCGTCCCATACTTGTGAATGAACCCCGAGCTTTGGTTTCCAATGAAACTTGACGAAATGAGCTTTTCCTTCCGCATTTACAAGACGGAATGTATGCACCCCGAACCCTTCCATCATGCGTAGACTACGTGGAATCCCCCGGTCACTCATCGCCCACATGACCATGTGAGCCGTTTCATGGTTTTGTCCGACAAAATCCCAGAACGTATCGTGCGCGCTTCCCCCTTGCGGCACTTCCGTATGTGGCTCAGGCTTCACAGCGTGGACGAGGTCCGGGAACTTGATGGCATCTTGGATAAAGAAGACTGGGATGTTGTTTCCGACTAAATCGTAGTTCCCTTCGTCTGTATAGAACTTCGTCGCAAAACCACGGACGTCACGGACCGTATCCGCGGACCCGCGTGAGCCTTGGACAGTCGAGAAACGGACGAATACGGGTGTCGTCTTCGAAGGGTCATTCAAAAAGTTCGCTTTTGTGAACTCGGCGAGCGGTTCATACACCTGGAACTCCCCGTGTGCCCCGACGCCGCGCGCGTGGACGATTCGCTCCGGAATCCGCTCATGGTCGAAATGGGTCATCTTCTCGCGGAAATGGAAATCCTCGATCAATGTCGGACCACGACGTCCTGCTTTCAGCGAGAATTCGTCTTCCGCCATCTTCAGACCTTGATTTGTCGTCAAGCCAGCTTGTTGTTCGTTATCAATCGTATGTTGTTTTAACTGCGCTTCTTTCTTGTTCCCCATGTGATTGCCTCCCTTAAGTATGACTGACCGTCGTAAGTCACCATTTGACCTACTGTATCGGTGTTCCCTAACGCCAATAAAAAAATCCCTCTTTTTCAAAAAAGAGAGATTTCACACAAACATTTATAATGCGGCCCATACATGCTGTTTCAATACGATTTGTTGTACCACTTTAGGGTCGAGTTCGTATTCAGTGGCAATGATGCGCGTCACTTTCGCTTTCGCATCGGGGTCGTCAGGATTCTGCTTCGTATATTGATCTTGCCATGACCTCCAAATTTGAATCTCTGTATCGGTCAATTTGGTCGTCCATTCTTTTTCTCGAAGTTGCCAACCGAATATCATGTCGTCTGTTTGACCGGGTTCCACCCAGTCTGCGAGTCCATAGTCGCCTTCCGGAGCGAATACGGCTTCACCGAGTGGCGGTTCCGTCCCGATATAGGCAGCATCATCATAAAATCGTAACAAGGCGGCCTGGAACTGATCTGACTGTTTTACGTCATCGATGACGTCATGGCTGACGGATTGAAGCTCATCCGTACTCGGGTTCCCGTGTACGACGATGTCGTATTCATATCGAATGACACCGTCTTGTTCGATTGGTGTACGTTCTTCAATCGTATATATTTCCTCGGAAATGGATGCTTGTTCAGCCTTTAACTGCGTCGTGGGGACGGATTCCTGTGGCCAAAACCAGAAGGCGCAACCGAGAGGGACAAGGAATACGGCAAGACGACGTAGTCGGTACACCCTGTTTGATTTTCTTTTTTTCTTCAATCCAAAAACACTCCTTCAATTATGTAACAATCCCCAAAATGTCGGGGATTACGTTCGATCTAAACGAACGAGGTCCGCATCGGGATGCGACTGACCACGAACGAGAGCACTCAAAATACGAGAGCCAAGCATGCTATACACGGTCCCATTTCCCCCATATCCGAGCAAGTAAAACAAGTTCGGTCGATTCGGGTGCTCCCCGATGAACGGGAGTTGGTCCACCGACTCTCCAAACAAGGCGACCCAAGCATAGTCGACTTCTAGGTCATACATCGGGAAGAGCTCGGCGATTTTTTCTTTCACTCGTTCCGCCCGATCGTTCATGAGCGCCTCATCGTGCGGCGTTTCGGCCTGGTCTTCGTCAAGTCCGCCAGCGATAATCCGCCCGTCCGGAGTCGTGCGCAAATAGAGATATGGTCGTTTCGTCTCCCAAATGAGCGCGCGTCCTTCCCATTCGCTGAATTCGGCGATTGGATTCGTTGCGATGGCGTATGACCGATTCAAATCGATCCGATGGGAGTCGAGTAGGGGAGCTGGCCCATAACCTGTCGCAAAGATGACTTTATTCGCTTTAAATGTCCCGTTCGAGGTGAACACAATCCATCCATCACCATCAGACACGACCTCATCCACCGACGTCTCTTCAAAAATCGGGACGTGTTGTTTCGATAAATGGCGAATGATTTGACGACTGAGCGTGAGCGGATTGACCTCGGCATCGCCTTTTGTGATGAGGGCCGCCGGTTTTTCAAATGGGAAGCGTTCACGTAATGCTTCACGATCCAACCACTCCACATCAAAACCGTGTTTGGCTAGCATCTCATACTCACGTTGCAATTTGGCAACATCGTCCTCTTCACTCGCAAAACAAAGGCTGTCCCGTCGAATATATATATCGGATGCATCGACATCTTTCGCCACCTGGTCGAGCGATTCGACCGCGTCGAGACATAATTGATAGAAGCGTACCGCTGCCGCTTCTCCAATTTTTTCTGCCAGTTCATGTAACATGATGTCATTTGAATATTGAATTAAACCGGTATTTGCTGATGTGCTTCCGGTACCGACTTTTCGCCCATCGAGCACCGCAAAATCGACGCCATCTCGTTGTAACGTATAAGCCGTCAACGTTCCGGACATACCGGCTCCGATGACGAGTACGTCGTAATGCTCTTTTTTGTCAGGTCTTTCTAACACGACGTCCTCTGATTCGGTCGTTGGCCAATATAAATCTCCGTTATACAATTCCATCGGTCTCATCCTCCATGATATTCAGTATCTTCCTCTTTATCCCCGCTTCAAGAGAGGTGAAACCAAAAAACCGCAGACGATGTGTCTGCGGTTCAACATGTTATTTCTTGATGATGATGGATGAAGGAGAAGCGCCTTTCGTATATGTGATGCGTTGGACGTTTTTTGCCCCGCGAATCTCAGCAAGGTTTTTCCCGTCAACGATTACTTCTTTTACCGTCGCGCCTTTGAAGTCGATGATGGCACCGGCTTCTTTCGGTTTCACTTGAACGACGACATTTTTCAACGGTTCTCCTGTCAATTCCGTGTATACGCCACGAACGAAGATGCCATTTTTGAAGTTCGTGCCTTTTCCGATTGTCACGCCGATGTAATCCTCTTGAAGGACGAGGCGAGCAGCTTTATGGTTTTCTACAGTGTAACGCGTCAATTCCACTTCTGGTTCCGGTGTGAAGTCGATTTGTGCAAGTACTGGATCATGGTCACTCGCACGCCCTGACATCTCAGTGAAGTCCGAGTTGACGTGAATCATGTCAATTTTCGTAGAAGCGGCCAAGCGGTTCGAGACGAGGATATGATCGAGTACTTGTGAGTTCCCTTGATACACATACGAGTAGCGGTCGACAGCAGGAACTTTCTCGACCATGTTCGTCATCAAGTCGCCTTTGAAGATTTGGAGCGCATCCGAGAATTCGAAATCATTGAAGTCTCCGAGTGCGACGACGTTCGCTTCTGGATTCTTCGTCTTCACGTCCGCCACGAAGTTGTGGACGACTTGTGCGATTTTCTTACGTTGCACTTCACTTCCGAGTACGACCGGTTGTTGTGAACCGAAGAAACCAGTGTCGCCACCTTTCGAGTTCCAATGGTTCGCGATCACGATGACGTTCTCGCCTTGGAAGTCGAATTGAGCAGCTAACGGTTTACGCGAACGATCGAACGCTTCGTTCGTCGGATCGATACGTCCCGGGTTGTGCGTCAATTTCCCATCGGCGTATCCGACGGCCGTCGTCGCGTCACCAGCAGGAATTCCCTCCGTCAATGACACGCGCTCAGGATCGTACAAGAAGCCGACACGGATGTTGGCATCTGGGGCGCCTCCGTCTTGGTTGTTCTCTGGGTCGATGTTGACGTATTTATACGTCTTCCCACCAACAGCGACAATGTTATCGATTAAGCGCTGATAGCTCTGGTCAGCGGCAGAACCTGCTCCTTTATCCTGTCCATCGTTGTCTTGTACTTCCGTCACACCGATGATGTCAGGGCTGTTCAATTCGTTGACGAACGCTTTCGCCAGTTTGAGTGCCTTTTCATCTGATGTTTCTTTGATGTTGTTCGAGAAGTTCTCTAAGTTATACGATGCAATCGTTAATTGATCTTCTTCTGCCTCGATGAATGTCTTCTCACGCTGCGCATCTCCTTTGACGAAGGCAGCTTTCATGTCTTCAAGTGAGGCTTGAATCTTATAGTTACCGAACGAATAGCCGACAACACCGACAATCGGTCCATTGAAGCGGTCGCCCGTCGCGACATCGAATTCACGCGCTTCCGCGTTCGGTTCGAGACGGAACTGAATGCGTTCCGGGTTTGCATCGTTCTTTTTCAATAAGACGCCGCCATTGTACGTCTCCGTTGGCGTATCCTCGAGAACAGTCACCAAATCACCGTATTCTTGTGGTCCGACCGACTTCAACTTGTTCGTTTGAACACGCATTCCTTCAAGGCTCTCCCAGAAGTCGATGGCATCCTTCTCCGGATTGAAGACGGCGAGGTTGTCGCTGTCGATAAACTCGGTCGGAAGGTTTGAGGCATCAATCGTAATTGGAGTCGGAAGGGTGACACCACTCGCGACGACTTCAACTTTTCCGTTACGTGTATCGATTTGTGTCATCTTCATATCTGTCTGTTGACGGTCGCTGTATCCTTCAATCGCATACTCGCTCACTTTTCCGTTCACTTTGACGAGGTCACCGACTTGAATGCCAGCAATCGAACGTCCACCGTAAAGGACAATCCCTTCAGATGTCCGTGCATCGTCATCGGCCTCGGCGTCAGGAGTTTGAATGAAGTAATACGTCGTCCCGCTCGAGACGAACGTAGACGTGACAATTCCTTCTACCCCTTCAACCGTCTGTCCGTTCATCGGAGCCGTGTGGTTCGCACCTTGGATGTCGTGAATGCGAATCTTGTCTGTGATCTTATAAGAGAATGTTGAGACGGCGCTGAACGAGTCGCCTGTTTTCACGACCGTTTTCAACGTCGTCGAGTTTTCAATGCGGATTGGGTTTTCGTAACGAAGCCCATTCTCTTTTGGATCAGAGCCGTCGAGTGTATAGAAAATCTCTGCGTCTGCTGTCGTTGTCGAGAGCGTCACGTCTTGTGGACCAACGAATGTACCGGCACCTGGTTTCGCGACAGCCGGCCGAAGAACGGACGTATCGATAACCGTGTCCGCCGGGTCACGAGGGATGATTTGGTACGTATCGTCAAACTGTTGAACGATTCCTGTGATCGATGAATAGTTCACATCCGTCTGTAAATCAAGGATGCCTCGCTCGTCGCGAACGACGAACTCCTTCGTTCCGTCCGTCGCCGTCAAGTTCTGACCGCTACCTGTGAGTGTGACATTTTTGACGGTAACGAGTTCGGATTCGACGTCCTCGTTGATTTGTTCCCCTGTCAAGACTTGGGCAGTAGGAAGTGTTGCTGCTTGTTTTGAAACAACGACAGCGCTGTTCAATTGAAGAAGCTCACGGTACGAACCGACGACCCCTGTGACAACGACCTCGTCCCCGACGTTGACGGAAAGAGATGTCGGACGGATAGACAGACCACCTGTTGCGTCTTGAATGGAGATGGTGTTCGCTAATTTAGCCGTGACGACTCCTTTTACGGTGACCGTCTCATTTTCTGCCTTTGTTCGTGCATCAGCAATTGAAATTGGTGTGATTGGTGCAGGAGGCTCCGTTGTGCCGCCATCTCCGTATTCGACGCCTTGGAACGTATGTAACCCGAGATTGTCGAACGTGTCTTGTGGTGTCGATGACCATTCGACAGCCGGGTCGAAGGCATCACTGCCATCACTGTCTCCCTTTGTGACCGTGTCTTTACGGATGAGCGATTGGTCAGCAGTCGCAACGGTCGTTCCCCATTTTGTCCCTGGGTCGAAGCCGAGTTGACCGAAGACATCAAGAACAGTGTCTCCTTTTTTCAAGACGATCGTGTCATCCCCGTTGAAGTTCGTCACGGCACTCACCGTATCCGATTTTGCTTTCAATGTGTCCGACGCACTGCCGTTCACAATGACATATGTAGCTCCTGGTGCGAGTGTGCCCGTCAAATTCAATGTATTTCCGGCAGTCGTACCTCCGTTTGAATACAGTTCAATTTTGTAAGCGGAAAGGTCGATTGTCGCGTTCGTTCCGTTGAATAACTCGATTGCTTTATTGTTGCTCGATCCTTCTACGTACTCTGAAATGAAGAGGTCTGATGCGTTCAACGTCTCGGCGTTTACGTTTGCCGCAATCGGCGTCATACTGCTGACGATGAGTCCTGCTGATAAGGCGAGGCCAGTGACTGCCTTAAATGATTGTGTTGGTTTCCCCATGTGTAAGTCTCCCTTAGATGTAATGGTCTAATCCGATTTCCCCAACTCGTGTCGTTATAAATAAGTGAATTTATATCCTCCTTTTTCAAAAAAACAAAATGATAACGCTTACATTACTTTTCTTGTGACGAAACCCTTGAAAAATTATTCGTGTATTGTCAAAAATAACACGTTCATTTCCCAAGTTTTTTACTACATGTTAAACATAACCAAGCAGACGTCAGAACTCAATCCACTAAACACGAAGTTATGATTACATTTTGATTACAAGGTAAATGTAGTCGGAAGAACTTGACGAGTAGCTTAAGAACTCTTACACTCTTCTAACACGAATTAATTGTATCGGTTAAGTTGGAATTAAAGGAGGCACTAATGAAAGCAGTCAATTACCAAGTCATTCCTGGAGCAGGCGCGTTTTATTATGAAGGAAACGAAATCGGTATTTTGCTTTGTCACGGCTTTAACGGGACACCTCAGAGTGTACAGGACGTCGGAATTGAGTTGATGAAGCAAGGGTTTTCGGTGTATGCCCCGCGCTTGAAAGGGCATGGGACACATCCGGAAGACTTTCGATGTTCCACGCATCGATGTTGGTATAAAAGTGTGACGAAAGGAATCGAGCGATTACGCGAGTCGTGTCAGACGGTCATTGTCGTCGGTCAGTCAATGGGTGGGACGTTGGCACTCAAGGCTGCCCTTGAAGGAAAGGCGGATGCGATTGTGACAATCAATGCCGCGTTATCGGTACCAGGATATACGTGTCATGCGTCGGATACCGAGTGTCGATTTATCGACGAAGATGCGCCCGACATCTTGGCAAAAGACGTATATGAGATTGTCTATGACCGTGTGCCTACAAGAGCGATTCGGGAATTGCTTTCGCTGATTGACGAGGTGCGACCGCACGTCGGAGCGGTTGATGTGCCGACATATGTCATCCATTCTGCTGTCGACAACGTAGTACCGCCTTCCGACTCCATCTGGTTGTTCGATCAGTTACAAGGAAAAAAAGAATACGCGGTGCTTCCTAACTCGTATCACGTCGCGACGATGGACCATGATTGGAAGTATTTGTCGAAGCTGATCACGACCTTCTGTGAACAGGTTGGGGCGCGCCATCAAAATGCAGTGTAAAACTGCATTTTTTTGTGGGCTCATTCTTTGCAAACGCTTGCACTAGTGCTATGGTAGATGTGAATCATACCTTATTGTAGGAGGCACGGTGCCGTATGGAGACGTTGTTCAGCCAAACGAAACAAACAGAAATCAGTCGTGTATGGTGGAAAGAGGCCATCGCCTATCAAATTTATCCAAGAAGTTTCAACGATTCGAACGGGGATGGAATCGGTGATCTTCGCGGAATCATTGAAAAGCTCGATTACTTAGAAGACCTTGGAATTGATGTCATTTGGATTTGTCCGATGTACAAATCGCCAAATGATGATAACGGATATGATATCAGTGACTATCAAGACATTATGGACGAGTTTGGGACGATGGAGGATTTTGATGCCTTGCTAGAGGCGGTGCATGCACGAGGGATGAAACTGTTGCTCGACCTCGTTGTCAACCATACGTCGGACGAACATCCATGGTTCCTTGAATCGAAAAGCTCGAAAGACAATCCGAAACGGGATTGGTACATTTGGCGAGATGGGAAAGATGGGATGCCACCGAGTAACTGGGCGAGTATCTTTGGCGGGTCCGCTTGGGAATATAATGAACAGACCGATCAATATTACTTGCACGTCTTCTCGAAGAAACAACCCGATTTGAACTGGGAGAATCGTGAAGTTCGGACGGCTGTCTATGACATGATCAACTGGTGGCTCGATAAAGGAGTCGACGGATTCCGTGTCGATGCGATCAGTCATATTAAAAAGATGCCGACGGAGACGATGTTACCTTCTCCGGACGGGAAGTCGATCGTTACGGCGTTTTCGATGTACTCGAATATCGATGGAATCCATGAATATCTACAAGAGATGAAGCGAGAAACGTTCTCCAAATACGACATTATGACCGTTGGGGAGACGAACGGAATCGAGCCGGAAGAAGCCGACCAATGGATGGGACCTGAGAATGGTGCGATGAATATGGCCTTTCACTTTGATCATGTCGATATCATGCGACGGTCACGTCTTGCCCCGCTCGATGTCGTCGAGCTGAAACGGATCTTCGATAAATGGCAACAAGGATTACGCGAAACCGGGTGGAACGCGTTATACATTGAAAATCATGACATGGTGCGAGCGGTCTCGCTCGTCGGGGATGAGCATCATTATTGGCGTGAAAGTGCCACGGCGCTTGGGATGATGTACTTCTTCATGCACGGGACACCATTCATTTATCAAGGACAAGAAATCGGGATGAAGAATGTGCCGCTCCCATCCATTCATGACTATGATGATGTCGCGACGAAAAACGAGTACTTCGAACGCATCGCGAACGGGATGAGTGAAATCGACTCGATGCAACAAGTATGGGGCACATCTCGTGATAACGTCCGGACACCAATCCAGTGGGATGCCTCACCTTATGCTGGTTTCTCGACGACGACCCCGTGGATGCCGATTCACGAAGAGTATGAGACGCTCAACGTCGAGGCACAGCGAAACGACCAGCATTCGATCCTGTCGTTCTATAAGGAGATGATCCGTCTTCGTCGAGCTGAGGAGACGTTTACGTATGGTCGTTATCGTGACGTCTTGCCTGAACATAAGCAAGCCTTCGTCTATGAGCGTACGTTTGAGAACAACCGCTTCTTCGTGGTCGTCAACTTGACCGCCAATCCGGCAGAAGTGACCGTTCCGGAAATTGCAGGCGCCACGCTTGTCATGACGAATGAGATTGACCCCGAGACGATTGATACGGAAACGTTTATGCTTCGACCATTCGCAGCACGGTTATATCGTTTATGATAGAAAGGTACCTTCCTAGGAGGGTACCTCTTTTGAATGAAGGGTGGGACGAGGATGCATACGATTGAATTTTCTAATGACAACGAGGTCGTACGCATGGTCATTGGTGGTGCCGATCGCGAACGGTTGGAATTGATGATTGATGAGCGACGCGTTACGATTTACGTGAAAGCGTATCTCGATTTTGGAGAGGCGTTCGCTAAGGCGTTTCATTCGTTGAAAGGGACGGCCGCACTCCGTGATGTGGAAGGACAGTATGTCATGGATGTGACCTTTTCGCATCGAGGGGTCAGCGTTCGATTGCATGATCCGTTTCCTAAGAAGACGCTTCAGACCGATCAAAGTTACATGACAGAAACGATGCGACAAATTGGCATCTGGAATAGGCTGTGACAAATGAGGGAAAAGAGCATATGATAGAGATTGACTAAATGGAAAGGGGTGTCGGGTATGGATGGAACGAAACGTGCTGACATTCGCCCAGGACTCCACGTCCAAATCGTTTTAAAACAAGATCAACGAAGCGGAAAGTTGACGAAAGGCGTCGTTCAAGATATATTGACGAACTCGCCACGTCATCCGCACGGAATCAAAGTGCGTTTGAGCGATGGGCAGGTCGGTCGTGTGAAAGTGATCGAAGCTGGAGGTGAGTAAGATGAGTGAGAAAAAACTATCTTTTCAAGAGGCGATGAAACAAAAGCTGGCAGAGAAGAAGCAAAATCAAACGAAGGTTCCCACGGGTTTACATGGTACAAAACAGAAACCGTTGACGAGCCAATTGACGAAAAAACCAAATAACCAGAAGAAACGTACTGGTATTTAAACTCGCAGCTACTCGAAAAGAGTGGCTGTTTTTTTGATTATTCATTTCGTTATTGTGAATTATAATCATGATTTAATATTTCTAAACATTTTTATGTAAGCGCTTTAAGTGCTTATAAATAAGGAATCTCGCTTATATGATGTGAAAAAAGAGTGAAATGACCTATAAAAAAATTATTGATAATTGTCAGAATCTTTGTATAATTCAGAACTAAGACATCATAAAAAATTCTCAACTTCAGATTCACACAACAGGGAGGAACTTATTCATGGAAGCGATTCAAGGTATGTTACAAGGAAGCGTCGACTTTTTGAACAACATCTTATGGTCGTACGTATTGATCGCCGTTCTCGTTGGAGCCGGGATCTACTTCACGGTCAGAACACGTTTTATGCAGTTCCGTTACTTAAAAGAAATGTTACGTACGGTGACAGATAAATCGGACGTTACACTTTCAAAAGACGGGAAGAGTATTTCTTCAATGAAATCATTCTTTATCGGTGCCGCGACTCGAATCGGTACAGGTAACCTTGCCGGGGTCACGGTAGCGGTCACACTTGGTGGACCAGGAGCGGTCTTCTGGATGTGGATCGTCGCCCTTCTCGGTGGTGCGACAGCCATGATTGAAAGCACGCTCGCTCAAGTATACAAAGTGAAAGACGATGTCGCGTACCGCGGTGGTCCAGCTTACTACATCGAAAAAGGTTTGAACAACCGTGCACTTGGAATCGTATTTGCGGTTCTCATTGCTGTCACATTCGGACTCATCTTCAACTCTGTTCAATCGAACACAATCGCTGCAGCATTCGATAACGCATTTGGAATCGATGCGGCGATCGGCGGAGCAATCTTAGTTGTTCTTACTGGTCTTGTCATCTTTGGTGGTGTACAACGTGTCGCGAACTTCTCGGCGATCGTCGTACCAGTCATGGCTGTTCTCTACCTTGCCATCGCACTCTACGTTGTCGCTGTGAACTTTGCTGAACTTCCAGGCGTCTTCGCTATGATTTTCCAAAGCGCATTTGGTTTGAACGAAGCAGTCGGTGGTTCAATCGGTGCTGCAATCTCAATGGGTGTACGCCGTGGACTCTTCTCGAACGAAGCAGGTATGGGTTCTGCACCAAACGCAGCAGCTGCTGCTGAAGTATCGCACCCTGCGAAACAAGGTTTCCTTCAAGCACTCGGTGTATTCTTGGATACGTTGATCGTATGTACAGCAACTGCAGCGATCATCCTTCTCTCAGACAGCTACGCTGCTGGAAATGGTGAAGGGATTGTCCTTCTTCAAAACGCATTGACTGAACAAATCGGAGCACTTGCCCCAGCATTCATCGCTGTCAGCGTCTTCTTGTTCGCCTTCAGCTCGATCGCAGGAAGCTACTACTACGGTGAAACGAACATCGAATTCATTAAGAAGAGCAAAGGTGCAGTTCTTGGATTCCGTCTTGCGACAATGGCATTCGTCTTCATCGGAGCGGTCGCAAGCCTTGGATTCGTATGGAGCCTCGCTGACCTCTTCATGGCAGGGATGACATTGATCAACATCGCGGCAATCACATTGCTCGGTGGCGTTGCCTTCAAAGTTCTTAAAGATTACGAAGAGCAACGAGCTCAAGGTCTCAACCCACGCTTCTCGGCTCGTAAACTCGGTATCGAGAATACAGAGTGCTGGGATGTGGAAGAAGACGAAGTGGCACAAGGTACTGTTCAAGCAGCAGCAGCCGACGCTTCAAAATCATAATTCGTGAAATGCAACAAACAGGGACCCTGCTAATCGGGGTCCCTGTCTTTTTATGCATGATAACGTATCGGCTTGACGGTTTGTTCCGTCTCCGATTTGTTCAAATACAAGTAACTTCCGGCAACGAACAACGCACCACCGACAATATTACCGAGTGTGGCGAAGAATAGATTGTAAAGGGCACCGCTAAAGGTGACGAGGTCCGACGGTACATAGTGGAGCGCGAGAGCGAAAACGCCCATGTTCGCAATCGAGTGCTCGAATCCAGCGGCGAAAAATACGACGACCGGAAGCATCGTCAGCATAATCTTCGCGACATCATTGTTCGTTTTGAGTGGCATGAAGATGGCCAAACAGACGAGCACGTTACATAAGATTCCTTTCAAGAAAATAGCAAGGGCGTCTCCACCGATTTTCTTCGCGGCGACGACAGCAAGCAAATGGTCACCCGACACGTCACCCATGCTGTGAGCTCCGATGACGAGAAGCGATAGCATGACGGCACCGATCAAGTTACCGACCCAACTGAGTCCCCATATTTTTGCGAGGTCGAACCAAGCGACACGTCCCCGTTTTGCACCAGTGTAGAGATACATCGTGTTGCTCGTAAACAATTCTCCCCCCATCCAGACGATGAAGACGAGTGCCACTGAGAAACTGGCGCCCGCAATCAGCATCGTTCCGGGGACATCGATGAACATGTTTCCGACGGTGAATGAGAAGACGACTCCAATTCCGATTAAAAAGCCAGCGATTATCGATCGCAACATGTATTGAGGAAATGAATGTTGAAGCAATGATGATTTCTTAAATGCGGCTTCTTCCATATAATCGACGACTTGCTTTTCCATGAAAAGACCTCCTTTAGACCCTTTCAGTCTAGGAGGTCAACGTGAAGTTTGCAATTGTTTTCACAAACTTTCAAGAAGTTCTCAAGAAACCGTTCACATCGTTGCCACGAGTTCAACTTTGATGCGGTCCGGGTCTTCAAAAAATAGTGCTGTATAGTTTGGGCCTCCTGCGTGGGGGAAGCGGTCTGCGTACAATTCACGAAACCCGTGTGATGCGAGCTGTTGCCGAACTTCTTCTAATTGTGCGAGGGAAGACGCATGAAATGCCAAGTGGTTGAGACCAGTCTTTTTTCGGTGATACGGTGGCGCAAGGTGAGTCTTTTCCGTTTGAACGAACACGAGATATGTTTCACGGTATCGATAGCTCCGTCCTTCTGGCCAAGATTGATAGAGCGTGTAATCAAGTTGTTCACAGAGGAGCCATTCCCAGGCACGTATACTGTCGTGTAGGTTTGAAACGTAAAGCTCAACATGGTGAAGCATGAGAATCATCCTTTCGATGGACGTTTGAAAATGGTCCGTTCGGTATAATTGAACTATACAACGAATGAGGGAGGAAACGTATGGATCGGACAGGGCTCGTCTCAAATATTTTGATTGCCGGAAAGACCGGTGTCGGAAAGAGTGCGTTTATCAACTATATATATGGACATGACGTCGCCGAATCGCGTGCTGGAAGTCCGGTCACCGCAGAAGGACTTCACGAATATGAGTATTACGATTTAGAGCGGGGTATCTTGTTTCGTTTTTTTGATACGTGGGGGCTCGAAGCAGACCGCTCTGAAGAGTGGCATCAAGCGATCTTATCCATCGTCCATCAGCGTGAAGGCGCGCTCGATATCGCGGAGTGGTTTCATACAATTTACTACTTGTTGTCGGTGCAGTCAGGACGTGTCGAGGCATATGAGCTCGAGGCGATTTTAAAACCTTTATATGAGCGGGGGAGCAACGTCGCTCTAATATTGACTAACTACAATGAAGACGACCCGATGAGTGTACAAAAGGCAGAGGCGATGGAACGGGTATTGTTACGTGCACTACCGATTGAAGAAGAGAACATCATCCGTGTCAACAGTGTCGAAAAGAAGTTACTCACAGGAAAACACGTCCCGGTAAGAGGATACGAAGAGGTATGGAATCGGAATCGGACGAACCTATGGAAAGACATCGAGCGAAAACTTCCCATTAACTTGACGAATCATCTTCTTGAAGAGTTAGAGGATTGGCGAATTCGGAGTATCGCTTCTGCAGAGACGATTCGGATGCTGACCCCGCAAGCGATGATTAGTTGGAAAGCTAGAAAAATAGAGAAAGATTTAGAAAAGACGCTTGAAGAGGCCGCTTTGACGACGGAAGAGGCGATGGCAGAAGGGGTGCGTCATTATATCCAACTCATGCAACGATACCCGCTAGTCGGAGAGCAAGCAGACCTTTTGTTTAGAACGAGACGAGTTGAGCTCGGATTTGACTACTCGTTCGGAAAAACAGTTCGAAAGATGGTTCTCGGAATGATTCCTGGAGTGCACTTCATCTACTGGGCATTCAAGCGTCGGACGGCAGAGCGAGGGATTAAAAAGGCCATCGAGCAACAATATGCATCTGTAAGACAAACGATTGAAGAAGAGATTCGACGCGGCTTTGAGCGCGAGATGGGTCAGCTTGGTCGCACGCTCAACTCATAAGGGGGAAACGTAAATGGAATCGACGAAACGATTTGATTTTAAAGATTATGATTTAAAGGCAGAGCTCGAGCGACTACGGGGCAATGTCAAAAAACCAAACATCCTCATCGCGGGAGCAACGGGAGCAGGAAAGAGTTCTGTTGTGAACTACGTGTTTGGACGTGATTTGACGAAAGTAGCAGCCGGGGAACCGGTCACAAGAGGAATTCATCAATATACGAGTGATGATATCGCAGTCACCTTGTTCGACAGCGAAGGATATGAGATCGGGAGTGCGCGGCAACAACATTACGAAGAGGAAGTCATCGGGTTTGTGGAGAACGCAAAGCGGCAAGAGGCATCCAAACGAATTCATCTCGTCTGGTATACCATCAACGCTGCGACAAAGCGTGTCACACCACTCGACAAGGCCTTGATTCGCCGTCTACGTGAATCGACCGCTGTCGCTGTCCTATTCACACAAATCGATCAAGTCGATTTAGAGGAACTGACGGCATTACGGAATGAACTGAATGGAATCCTTCCGGAAGAAGCGATCTTCCAAGTCAGCATTTCTTCGGAAATATTGAACGATGAAGCGTTGCGTCAATATGTGGATTGGGAACGACTGATTGCGTGGTCGGTTGAACAGCTAGATGCTTCCTTGCAGGAAGGGCTCTTGATGGAGATTCATGCAGAGAGTGAAGCGATGCTCAAGCTAAAGCGTAAAAAGGCGAATCGAATCATCTCTGGCTATGTCGCGAGCGCAGGAACGGCTGCTGCGGTTCCGCTCCCGTTTGCTGATGCCGTGGCATTGACGCCGATTCAGGTGACGATGAGCGTCCATCTATTTCGCTATTGGGGTGTCAAAGCGAGTGATGATTTGTTGAAGACGCTCATTGGAAGTACCATCATTCCACAAATCGGTCGCACGTTATCGAAAACGATCTTATTGAACGTCATGAAGTTTTTCCCGGGAGCGAACGCAGCGGCCGGTGTCATCAATGCGACCGTCGCATCAGGGATCACGTGGGCCATCGGACTCGCAATTAACGAAATCGCTTATCGTAATGCTATGGATTCATCGAAAACGATTGAACAGTTGTTAAATCAAGAGTTCGGATCGCTATTTGAACAGTTTTTGAAGCAAAAACCGAAGGCGGATCAACCCTCTTAACGCCTCCCATTTGTTAGACTACAAGTAAGTGTAGAGAGGGGGAGAAAAATGAAAAAACGAATCTATATTACGCGTCGCTTGCCAGAAGAGGCAGTCGAACCGCTTCGCGATCAATACGATGTGCGCATGTGGAAGCATGAAGGGGAAAGTGTGCCGCGAGAGGTTCTTTTAGAAGAAGCGTCATCTGCGCATGCGCTCTGGACCATGCTCAGCGACACGATTGACCGTGAAGTGTTTGAGCGTGCCACACATTTAGAGGTCGTCTCCAATTTGGCGGTCGGATATAACAATATCGATTTGAACGCAGCGAAAGAGAATGGCGTCATCGTCACCAACACACCCGATGTCTTGACGGAAACGACAGCAGATTTGACGTTTGGTCTCATGATGATGACGGCACGACGTCTCGGAGAGGCGGAACGTGACTTGCGCGCCGGGGAGTGGAAGTCCTGGCTGCCGATAGGCTACGTCGGGATGGACCTTTATCAAGCGAAATTGGGTATCATCGGAATGGGGCGAATCGGTGAAGCGGTCGCACGTCGGGCAAGAGGATTTGACATGGAAGTTCTATACCATAACCGGACACGGCGACATGAGTCGGAGTCGATGTATGGCTTCACCTATGCGGAACTCGATGAACTATTGACACAATCCGATTTCGTCGTCGTTCTCGCACCGCTCACGGACGAGACACGGGGAATGCTCGGGGCTAAAGAGTTTGCCAAGATGAAGGAAACATCCATTTTCATCAATGTGGCTCGTGGAGAAATCATCGATGAAAAAGCGCTATATGAAGCACTTAAAGCGAGGAAGATTTGGGGAGCGGGATTAGACGTATTCACAAAAGAACCAATCGACCTCGGTCATCCATTATTGACGCTTCCGAACGTGACGACATTACCGCATATCGGGAGTGCAACGATTCGGACACGTCTGGCGATGATGGCATTGAATCGAGATGCCATCACAAATGTGCTCGAAGGGAAAGAACCGAAGAATCGTTTGACGTAAGAAGAGCCTGACGCGGGTGCGTCAGGCTCTTTGTTACTATGTTAGAAACGTCGGATATTATCCGGATCTTCTACGTCATTTCGATAAGCACGATCATCGAGACCACGTAGTTTTTCCTCGCGATCTGGATTCTTCGTTTCTTTATCCAGTTTATCTTGCTCCGGGTCTACGGGATGGCTTGGGTCGACGGTCTGAGCCTCACGATAAGGTTTTGAGTCGATTTCCAATCCATCGTCAGTATGACTACCGAGATGAGTCGATGATGCGTCTTGATATGGTTTCGAATCGACTGTCACCCCGTCTTGATGACGAAGTTCAAAGTCTTCATCCACATAAACGAGGATTTTCCCGGCTTCTACATCGTCATAGTGACGTTTTACTTCCTCTTCGCTCAGTCCCATGTTGCGTAGACCAGCGTGCACGTCTTCATGACCGCTGAGGAACGCCCGAACCTTATCGAACCAGCTCGCTTGATGGGTCGCTTCCGTATGAACATCTGTATCACGTCTCAAAATCGAAACGTTGTCTTCATGTTTTGTGACGACATAAATGTGTGAGTCTTCATAACCTTTCGCTCGCAACTCCTCGATTTTCCCAAGTGCTGCATCCTGCGTGTCGTGCATGCTGATAAATCGTTTCTCATTCATAGTCGTTCCTCCTTATAATCGGCGATGATCTTCTAATCCAGAATGACCGCGTACAATCGGATCATCCTTTGTACCACGTGGATTCTCGTCGTGATCGTTAAATGGTTTCGCGTCAAAGGCGATCCCATCCGCTTTTTCCCCTTTATCATGATCGAGCTCACTGTCTTTTTTATACATGTTCGGATAGCGGTCGTACGAGTGTCGATCGATGTAGAGTAAAATTTGTCCTTCATCGATTGCATCATAATACTGTTCCGCTTCGGCATCGTTTAGCCCCATATTCCGTAACTCATCACGAATGCGGTCACTTCCGTGTAGGAATGCTTTGACACGGTCAAGCCAATTGACGTCACGGATACCGGACTCGGCATTTACATCCGTGTGATCACGTAACGCAGAAATTTCCCCGTCCCGCTTGGCGACAACATGCATATTTTTTTCAGCTTCCCCTGCAGCTTTCAGCTCTTCCACTTTGTGCATGACTTCCTGTTCTGTCTGGAACAGGCCAATCATTTTTCGTTCTGACATCGAATACCCCCTTTAGAATTTCCAATCTAAAACAAGCGTCACAATAGGAGTAATTTCCGTTCTCGCCATAATCGAAACAAAAAACGCCATCTCCTAAGAGGAGTGGCGTGGTTAGTAATAAAGCATGAGCGTATCGTCTCCGAGAGAACAACGTGTACTCTTCCAGACGAACTCGATTAATGTCCAGATGGCCATAAAGCCACTGATCGCCATTAAAATGAGCGCGTAGAGTGGGGTCAACTGAATGATGAATGACCAACCAATTGTCATTAAGAGCGGTTGAATCAGAAAGATAGACATGATGTAGACGACAACGATGAGCAAGGCGAACGCAATACGCCGACCGAGCGTCTGGATGTAATGTCGAAAACGGGTCAATATGCCGAAGATAGCACCGGTCACGAGGACGGGTAACAGGAAGGCCAGATAATCAATTGGATACGTCGACATGGGGGCGGTGAATAGTCGACCGCTAAAGACATCGTCAATCACGAGCAGTAAGTTGGCGTAGGCAAATGCCAAAATCATACCTAGTAGCCAGCCGAAGCGGTTCCAAATCGTACGAGACGATTTGAGTGCTTCAATCTTTGTGTAGGCGAGGAAGGCAAGGTCGCGCACTTCGATTTCTTTTAACGAAAGCTTGGCTTCGTCCAATTGATTGACGGCCCAATCGAATTCCCGGTTTGCCTGCGCTTTTTCATGAGGTTTTAATTCATCCGAGGCATCAATCAACACGTGATAGCGTCGACGATATTCTTCATTTGTTTCGGGTTGTTCAATGAGGAAACGAGCGTATTCCTGAGGATCTTGGTTTAAAAGACTTTCGAGCGACTGACCACTTTTCTCTGCATGCCGGATATATCCAGCAAGTGCGAGTAGATGGCGATCCGCTTCTGCCTCATTTCCAAGTAGTTCGATGAGGCGCTGGCGCACGTCGTTAAAGAACTGTTGGACGTTCGGGTCGTGAATCATATTCGGTTCCAGGGAGATTCCTCTCCTTTCTCGGTTTGTCATGGTCAAGCCGGAGGTTCGTCGTTATGAGAAAGTTTAAGTGACTCGAAATCACCTTGCTCGATACTTCGAATCAAAATTTCGCTTCCACCCATGTTCGTCGAAAGTGGGATGGAGTAGACGTCACAAAGACGCATCAATGCGCTCACATCCGGTTCGTGAGGTTGAGCAGTTAATGGATCTCTGAAAAAGATGATCATATCCATCTCCCCACGTGCGACGGCAGCACCGATTTCTTGGTCCCCACCAAGCGGTCCTGATCGGAAGCAATGAACAGGTAAGCCGGTCGCCTCCGCAATCCGCTTACCCGTTGTACCGGTCGCAAACAACTGATGTTTCTTTAGAATATGCGCGTACGTTTTAATGAGGACGATTAAATCATCTTTCTTCTTGTCGTGAGCCACTAGAGCGATATTCATCCTAAATTCCTCCTAACATGACGTCTCTTGTTATTCGTATCATATTTGACTTCATTTGGCACGATTTCTCTCTTAAACTAACGTACCCATTTCCAATGAATCGTAATAGTCATGTAAACGAATTGACTTACAGTTCAGGTTTGATGATTTTGAAATATAGGTATGTAATAAATAGCATTGCAGTTTGGCATCATTCTATTTATTCACAAAAGGAGGAAGATTCGATGAACAATACAACGTATAACTTCAATACGTTCATGTCATGGTTACCAGAGCTTTTGCTGGCGATTGTTATTCTCGTAGTCGGTTATATCTTGGCGAAAGTATTGGAAAACGTGACACGTAAAGCATTGAAGAAAGCACGACTCGATGAGCGGGTGGGTATTAAAAAAGATGGGGAGAAAGGAGAGAAGTGGACGCCTGAACGCATTATTGGAAAAGTGGTGTTCTTTGGCGTATTACTCCTCGCATTCCTGATTATCTTTGAATTCATGAACATTCCAGCCATTACGCAGCCATTCAGTCAGATTTATGAAGGATTCTCTGGATTGATCATCGGTGTCATCAAAGCCGGCTTGATTTTACTCGTTGCCTGGGTCATCGCTACCCTGTTAAAAAAAGGGATTCAAATGGCGGGACATCGTTTGAATTTGAGCAAGTTGATGGAAAAAACGGGGCAAGAGTCGACAAGCGTCAACCAAACGAAATGGGTCGACACGGTCGCGAACATCGTCTTCTATCTCGTGCTCTTATTGGCATTACCGGCTGTACTTGACGCCCTTGGACTTCGTGGGGTCAGCGGACCATTCGAAGATTTATTGAACAGTTTCCTCGGGTTCATTCCGAAACTTGTCGCAGCAGCGCTCATTTTCGCAATCGGGTATGTGGTGGCGAAGATTGTTCGCGACATTTTGACGAAATTCCTCGAAGCTGCAGGACTAGATCGCTTGGCAGAGCGATTCCATCTATCTGATTACGTGAAAGGATCGAGTCTTGCGAAGGCAATCGGTACAATCGTCTTCATCTTCATCATGATTCCGGTGACGATTTCGGCGCTTGAGGCGCTCGATATTCGAGGGATCTCGGAACCGGCGATTGCGATGCTCAATGATGTCCTTGTCATGATTCCAGACATTCTCGTTGCAATCGTCCTCGTCCTCGTCGGGGTGTTCGTTGCAAAATGGTTGAAAGGGGTCGTTGTATCACTTCTTGAAAATCTTGGCGTCAACTCGTTGGCTCAAAAAATGGGCTTCGGGGAACGTGCGTCTTCGATGTCAATTGCCCAAGTGGTCGGTGTCATTGTCCAAGTAATCGTGATCTTACTCTTCGTATCCGAAGCGCTTCAAGTCGCGAATCTTGAGTTCATGGCATCCCTCGCGACAGCCATCTTTGCTTACTTGCCGATGGTCATTGCAGCACTCATCATCTTGGCAGTCGGATTCTGGTTGGCGAACATGGCAGAGCGTTTAGTTGGAAGTGTACTTGTTGATGGAGCTGGACAACCGAGTGCGCTTCGCTACGTAGCGAAGTATGCGATTCTCGGACTCGTCTTCTTCATGGCAATTAGTCAGCTCGGCATCGCACCGATGATTGTCAATACAGCATTCCTTCTTATTCTTGGAGCTGTTGCCCTTGCCTTCGGTCTTGCTTTCGGTCTTGGTGGTCGCGAGACGGCTGCACGTTATTTGAAAAAGGCAGAGCGACGCATTGATGAAACGGAAGTTTCAAAAGAAGGTCTCGAGCAGGAGAAAGAACAGATGAGCCGCGAAGCGGAAGCTGCAAAACAACAAGCGAAGCAAGGCGTGGAGCAGTCGAAACATGAAGCGGAACAATCGAAACACGAGTTGAAGCGAGATGTTCAAAATCCAAAAGTTGACCATGTTGATGGACCGGAACCGAATCCGTTCCATGAAAACATCACTCCGGATCAGGACAATCGATCACTTGATGATAACGATGGTCCGTTACGCCCATAATCGATGCTTGAACGGGTCTCCTACAAGGAGATCCGTTTTTTTGTGTTCAACTCAAGCATAAATCTGGTCGATAGTAAAAGAAAAGAGTGTAGGGGTGAGGGGAATGTTTGAACGTTTTCAACGGACGCTCGTGATGAACTATATCATCGGCTCAGGTTTGGCCGTCTTTGGAGTAGGTGGTGTCTTTATTTTTCAAACGCTTGACCTGTCCATTCGAGAGATTTTACTACTGTTAGGCATCATGTTGGGGTCAGGGATAGTTATGATTTTCTCAGAACTACTCTTATACCGTCGCCACATTCGACCGATACGACAGCTTTTTATGATCGAATCCCCATCGATTGACGAATTGACGTCGGCATTCGAACAAGCGAGTCGATTCCCGATTTTAACGGTGCAACGGATTTTAGGTCCTCATTTGTTTGGATTATCCATCCCGTCAATTGGTTTAACCGCCGTTTTTATTCAGATGGGGTGGATTGACTTACCTTATCGTTTGATCGGCTTGGCTGCAATCGGGGCCGTCATGATTGCGGTACTACATGCCTTAATTGAATATTTTTTGACGGTTCGATCGGTTGAGCCATTACTTGTATACATGAAAGAAAGGCATCTCGAACTTTATCATCTGCCTATTCATGCAACGTATCGATCATTTAGTGTCCGAACTAAATTATTGATCAGTATGCTCATTACGGGTATCTTTCCCATCATGTTGTTCATGTTGGCGTCGAGTGTCCAATTGTCGACTTCGACTCGAACGGATACGTATTGGAATTGGGCGCTCGTGATTCTTGTCATCATCGTCGGAATTGCGGTGTTATGCAGTTTCTTACTCTATGACAACATCAAACGTCCGATTGGATTTTTGACGTCCGGCATCGAACAGATGGAGTCGGGACAACTTCAGAAAATCGAGAATCCGTACTTAGATGAGTTCGCCCAACTGATTGGGGGATTCAATCAAATGGTTGAGACGGTAACTGCTCGTGAACAAGAAAACGCACAGCTGTTAGACAGCCTCTTCATTTTATTCGCAGCAACGCTCGATGCACGTGATCCCTACACAGCAGGTCATTCGGAGCGTGTCGCGATGTATTCCGTTGAGCTTGCTCGCGCCATTGGCTTACCGCATGCACAAGTCGATTTACTCAACAAGTCGGCACTTCTACATGACATCGGGAAAATTGGAATTCGAGATGACGTCCTACTAAAAGAAGGGAAGCTGACAGACGAAGAGTTTTCAAAAATTCAAGAACATCCGACCATTGGCATCCATATTTTGAGTCAAATTCATTTACCTGCATCGCTTCAACCGATTTTAGCCGGAGTTCGATCGCACCACGAACGAATCGATGGGAAAGGATACCCGGACCGCTTACATGCGGTCGACATTCCGTTATTCGGAAGAATCATGGCGATTGCCGATGCTTATGATGCCATGACATCAGATCGACCCTATCGGTCAGGGATGCCAGTGGAAAAGGCACTTTCTATTTTAGAGAACGGTCGTGGAACACAATGGGACGCGGAATTTGTGGACGTATTCGTCCAGCTTCGTCGTCAGGCCATATCAGCATAAGAAAAGGAGCAGCACCTCGTGTGCCGCTCCTTTGTCATATAGTTTGAAAGGCATATACTCCGAATACAGCTCCAATGACAACAATGACGAGGTTGACCCGGAGTAGCGCAAGCGTTGTAGCAACCACTCCTCCGAATAAGGCGGACGAGGTAGTGGTCGTGGAGGAGAGGACCCCAGGAAAAATCAAACTAGCTAATACCGCATACGGGATGAAGGAAAGAAATCGTTTCATATATGCCGGTAACGCCAATTCTTTTAGCCAGAGTAGCGGGATGAGGCGAGGGAGGTACGTGACCAGTGCCAATCCTAGAACGAGTAGAAACAACGATATCATGTGACCTCTTCCTCCTTAAATACGAAAGCACCGATTCCGGCTGCGACAACGGTCGCGACGATGATTCGAATCCCATCTGAGATTGAGAAGAACGGGGTGATGACCCAATGGAGTATGGCTTGAATAATGATAGCTAAGCTTGCTACGACGAAGACAGGACGAGTCGTTAATGATGGAACGAGTAACCCGATGAACATCGCATATAGCGCAATCCCCATACTCGCCTGTAATGTGCTTGGAAGACCGAAGGCGAGGAAGACCCCCATCCACGCCCCGACATTCCAAGCAAGAAATGCGATTGTATTCAACCCGAGCACGAACATACCGGAACGGGCCTCTTGACGAGTAGAGGCGATGCTGAACGTTTCGTCGGTCACACCAAACGCGATGGTAGCCAATAGTCTTCGAGATGTACTCTCAATCCGTTGGGATAGTGAGGCGGACATTAAAAAATGGCGAGAGTTTAGAATGAACGTCGTCAAAATGATTTCCCAATACATCGAACCGGCCATCAGAAGTTGTACCGTAATGAACTGACTTGCCCCGGCAAAGATCAAAAAGGACATCGATAATGTGATAGCATTCGGCAAGTTGAAAGATTGTGCCAAAAGACCGAAGGCAATCGCAATCGGGATATATCCGATGGCGACGGGAATGCCGGCGCGTAGTCCTGCGCGAAACGTGGGTTGCGGTGAAGTTGGTGATGTGGGATGAATCGAAGTCGCCATGATAGCCCTCCTCCATAATTAAGATGATTTCTATGTCATTCGGGATGAATAAACGGTTTCCTGCTCAAATGATAAAAAAGAGGGTATACATGTATCGTTAAGGAGGGTGATCACATGAGTCGTGCTGAAGAATTTTTGGCATCCTATCATCGAATCGAGGACTACTTGAGTCGAGAGATGGGAGATGGGCAACATTTCAGTTTTAGTAACATGGTGAATCGGTTAGCGAAACAAAATCCAATCATCGACCGGTATAAAGAAGATTTACATCAGATGAGTCAACTACGAAATGCCATCGTCCATGAGCGGCGTGAACCTGATTTTATTATCGCGGAGCCACACGAGTCGCTTGTTGCATTGATTTTAGAAGTAGAGCGAGAGCTCCTTCATCCACGTCTCGTCATTCCATTGTTTGCGAAATCGGTGGTGACGTTTCAGTCGGAAGATTTTTTGACGGAAGTACTCCGCGAGATTCGAGATAAAAATTATTCGCAATTCCCTGTATATCATGACAATGGGTCTTGGCGCGGACTGTTGACGAAAAAAGGAGTGACCAGTTGGCTAGCCGAAACAATCGACGGGCCCAACTTGTCACTCAAAGGAGTTCGGGTGAAGCACGTGCTCCACCACGATCCGCATATGCACCGGTATCGATTCATTCGAAAGGATGCGACCGTAATCGAGGCACAGCACTGCTTTACGCAAATGAAAGAGGGCGCACGATATGACGCCCTTCTGATTACAGAGACCGGAAATCCGGATGAACCGCTACTCGGCATCATCCGTCCTCAAGATTTATTGAACGCGCTCCGTTGAGGCGAGATGTTCAATGGCGACCTCATATTGGGTAACGGTGTTGCCGAGGACGATTGGTTTCACTTCTGAAGTCCCGTCATCACGTTTCTTATGGGCGTGCTTATAAGCATTGCTGTCGCGCCAGTTCTCAAAGCTGTCTGCATCACGCCACGTGGTCATGATGACGACATGATCCATCGCCTCATCAGACGTATCCGTCAACACTTGCATACGGACAAAGCCATCCATCGCTTCGATTCCTTTTGTCGTTTCGAAGCGTGCTTTGACCGCGTCGGCCTTTCCTTTTTCAACGTCTAGTTTGTTCATCACAATCCACATCCCACATTTCCCCCTATACGAATAAGATGACTCCATTATAACGTGAACAGGGAAATGCCTGAAAAAGGATGCTCACTCAACGTTTGCTCCACCATTCTTCGAACGCCCAGTTCTTCTGCTTCATCATCGTCGCTTCAGTGACACCGACATAACGCAAATGCCAAGGTTCGTAATTGTATCCCGTGATTTTCTCTTTTCCTTTTGGATAGCGGACGATAAATCCATAGAGATGGGCGTTTTGAAGCATCCATTTCCCTTCAAGCGATCGGTCGAAGGATTCATATAGGCCTAGACGCATGCGTTGACTCGTCATATCAACGGCGAGACCCGTTTGATGTTCACTATGACCGGGACGTGCCACATATTTTGAAGCATATGCGACCCCACGTGTGTTGACGTAATAGGCATAGAGTGACTTTTGTGTCGAGTAAGATCGGTAGGCGCTAAGGGCGTATAACGTATGACCTTGCTTCCGACCGGCGTAATATAGTTTAGCCAAAGCGTATGCTGCTTCCGCTGTCATCAAGGTCCGTTCACTCCCTTTTTGATAAACAGTTGGAATGGTTAATGTGACAAGTTGTGGGGAACGGTAAGTGGACGGGAGTGCATTCGCCTTGTTGACTAGTCGTAAACGGTCTGCAGAAGGCATTTTAGGGATGCCGGCTTTCAAGTTGGTAGAGGGAGTGAAGTACTTCGTATTTCCGATATAGACGTTCGACCAGCTCCGGTTATAGGTCGTGTAGCGGACCGGGACGTTCGTTCGTAGCGTCTTAAGAATTGGAGAAGATTGCATGGCACGACCGTACAAATACGTCGTTTTAATCGTATAACCTGGTTGTGGGGACGAGGATGCCGCTGTCACCGGCGACACTTGAAACAACAGCAAACAAACGATCAAGATACGCAAGGACTTCATGGCAAAATGCCTCCTCGAGAGTTAGATGATGTTCCTTTTCCCGTTTTCTTGATAGATTGTGCATCTTTTATCCATCTTTAGGTCGGAAGAGGATACGGCTTGGGCCCGATGAAGGTGAGCAAGAAATCCATTACAATTAAAATAACGAATGAGATCGTAGAGAGGAGTGAGCGAATGGAAGCTTTAGTCGGTTTACCACTTTTATTGCTCGTCCTATTCTTTGCCTTTTTGTATTTTAATATCAAAGGGCTATCGAATATGTGGAAGGACTATAATCGAACGAAATCGATGATTCCGCTTGGTTTTTTCATCGTCGGGATTATCGGGATTTTCACAGGAGTGTGGACGTGGCTCGTCATTTTGATTTATTACGTCGTCCGACCGAAAGAATAAACACTGTATGCAGACGCATACAGTGTTTTTGCTATACTGAGGACGAGGTGTTGAGATGGAGAAATTGATAAAAGCATGGTTTATCGTGACGTTGATCACGTTTGGAATCTTTAAGCTCGGTGAAGTGCTGACGACCCCTTACTCGGAAACACCGGGTGAAGGGAATCTATACTGGATTGTTCTCTTGATTGGATGGCCGTTTCTTTTATTGTTTATTTGGATCACCATTCGTTTGACATATCGAGTCGTCTCTTCTGTGCGACCGTTTGGAAAGGTCAGTTTAGCGATCGGAAGTTTCGTCATGGCCGGTATAGCTTGGATGACTAACCAATCACAGGCGACGTCTCTTCGAGAAGGAATTCGTTTATCAGCCAATGAGTCGTACGCAGAAGGATGGAACCAGTTCACGAATATCATCTATATGAACCAGCTGACGTTCTTCCTTTTGACGGTCAGTTGTATGGGAGTAGGAATTCTCTCATCATTCTTCCTGAACAAAAAACAGCGAGACGAAGCCGTGTGAGCTTCCTCTCGCTGTTTTTATAGGTGTTCTTTATAAAGACGTGCATAGCGATCCGCAGCGATGATGGCGTCAGCAACTTCTTCAGGTGTAACATCGAAACCGCTATGAATCGTTTCGCCATCTGCCGTGGCCGCTTTCCCGACCTTCAAGATATCGTCTCGAGATGCATCTTTCAATTTGATATCTTCAAGTGTGACCGGTAAGTCGAGTGCCACATAAAAGGCAACATACTGCTCGAACTCTTCTTGAGGGCGTCCTTCGAGTGCGAGTTGCACGAGTGTTCCAAATGCAACTTTTTCACCGTGCGTCAAATGGTGGATGTCTCCTTCAAGTGCGGTGAATCCATTGTGAATGGCATGGGCTGCAGCCAAGCCACCACTTTCAAAGCCGAGCCCGCTCAATAAGGTGTTGGCTTCCACAACAGCTTCAAGCGCAGGTGTGACGACTTTTGCTTTCACAGCTTCATACGCTTGAATCCCATATGTGAATAGAACCTCTTCACACCGTTCGGCAATCGCCTCCGCTGCAAGTGTCGGGACACCGCCAGCCATCGTCTTGCCTCCGAATGCCAGGACACTTCGCACTTCCACCCATGTGGCCAATGCATCGGCAATACCTGACGCTAAGAAGCGTGGCGGTGCTTGTGCAATCAATTCCGTATCCACAAGGACGAGATCCGGATTCTTTTTATAGAAACGGTAGCTTTCGAAATTGCCTTCATCTGTATATATGACCGACAATGCGCTCGTCGGTGCATCCGTAGAGGCGATGGTCGGTACAATGACGATACGCGCATCCAATTCATCTGCGACCGCTTTTGCTGTATCGAGCGTTTTCCCACCGCCGAGACCGATAACAAACGCTGTTTCATGCTTCTTAGCGTCTGTAGCGATTCGAGTGATTTCGTGCTTCGACGCTTCTCCGATGAAATCAGCTTTCGTCGCCTTGAGCTGGCTCGCTTGCAGAGACTGGGTCACCCGTTCGCCGATCAACTCCCATACGACGTCATCCGCGATGAGTAAAGCGTTGGAACCGAAGTGAGCGACAAACTCTCCGATGCGATCAATCGTTTGTTTCCCTTGCACATACTTGGCCGGACTGATGAAAATGCGTTCTGACATAGTGAACTCCATCCTTTCATATCAGGTTTGGTGTAAGTGCTTACAAGGCAATCATACTACAACTGGTAAAGAATATACGTGAAGATTACATGAAGAACGGCAGCTGACCAAGCACAAGCAATAGGATGATGATGGCGACGACAATGAGAAATCCCCAGTCGTTCATTCGTTTCGTCATAGCACACGTCTCCTTCATGGGTTGGAATTGCAATTCTTCCTCAGTATAGAGGGTGGTAAGAAAAAGGGAGGATGAATAAATAACCAGGTTAAAAAAAGTTACGCCTTGTCATGAGCGGACAGGTCATCAGGTTTAACAGATGATGAATCGGGAACACTAGAGTCGTATGTTGATTTTCTTGAAGGAGGAATTGAGTATGTCGAAACATGTACTGATTGTCACAACGTCAGCAAATCAATTATCAAATGGTCATGCAACGGGATTATGGCTTGAAGAGTTTGCCGTCCCTTATTTATTGTTCGAAAAAGAAGGGTATAAAGTGACGGTCGCGAGTATCGAAGGTGGAGACGTGCCAATCGATGCGAATAGTTTAGAAGATGGTTTGTCAGAAGACATTCTCAACACACAGGAATTGCTTAAAGACACAGCCCGTCTCGATCAAGTCGCAGACGAGTCGTACGATGCAATCTTCTTACCGGGAGGTCACGGGACAGTTGTTGATTTCCCAGAAAATGAAACGTTACAACGTGTCATTCGCAATGTATACGAGAGTGGAAATATTGTCGGGGCAGTTTGCCACGGACCAATTGGATTGGTCAATGTGAAACTCAGCAACGATGAGCCACTCGTTAAAGATAAACAGGTGACAGGGTTCACCGATGCGGAAGAAAAAGAGATGCAACTCGATTCTGCCGTACCGTTCTTACTTGAAACAGGACTACGCAATCAAGGCGGGCAGTTCAAGGGAGCTGACAACTGGGCGGTGAATGTGGCGGTTGACGAACGTCTCGTCACGGGTCAGAATCCTCAGTCTTCTGAAGCGGTCGGGAAAGAACTTGTTAAGTTACTCGGATAATCGTGTGAAGCAACTTCGAATGTCGAAGTTGCTTTTTTGTTTTTTGGACATATGTCCTATTCAAGTCATCTCTCTTTTCGTAAAGTCAGACGAAGAGAAAGGGGAATGACATGGGAATTTTATTTGCCATCTTATCAGGGACGTTCATCGCCCTTCAAGGAATCTTTAATGCAAAACTAGGAGATGCGGTAGGCGCATGGATGTCCGTCACCATCGTTCATTTTGTCGGACTTCTGTTAGCACTCGCGATTTACTTCTTCAAGCGGGATGCGGACATGACAGCCTTCAAACGTGTGCCTTGGTATTATAGTTTAGGAGGATTGTTCGGGGTATTCGTTGTCTTCGGCGAATTGACGGCGATTCAACAACTCGGGGTCACATGGGCAATTTGTGTATTGCTTGTGGCACAATTAGTAGGAGCCTTCATCATCGATTTGAATGGTTGGTTTGGTGTCAAACGGAAACCGATGAACACGGGACAGGTCATGGGACTCGTCTTGATGGTTGTTGGAATCGGAATCTATACATTTTCTTAAGGAGTTCACTTTACATGATGGATATTATGGATGCACTGAAACGATTGCAGTGGAATCATCTGTTTTCGAATGAAACGCTTGAGTCTTCGTCCGTGGTGACATATGCGTCTGGGACCATGTTATGTTCGAACGATCAGCACATCGAATCTTTATTCGTCGTCCTTGAAGGGCGTGTCAAAATTTATACGCTCAGTGAAGAAGGGAAATTGCGATTGTTGCGTCTGAAGGCTGCTCCAACATTGATTGGAGATATCGAATATGCGAGCGGGCGCAATGTATTGCATACGGTTGAAGCGGTCGGTCCCGTGACGTGTCTGCGCATCCCTTTCGAGGCGCTTCGACGATATAATCGAACGGTCGAATTCACGGAGCATCTGTTACGAGGCGTGTCCGAAAAATTATTCATCGAGGCAAACGCCTCGTCGAATCATCTCATGTCGACTCTCGAAGAGCGGTTGGCCGGTTACTTGATCTCACTCAGTGAATCTGGGAATGAACTGTTTCAAGCGGAGATGAGTCAACTGAAACGGAAAGAAGTCGCAGAGTGGCTAGGGACGAGTTATCGTCACTTGAACCGAACGTTGCAGGCATTCGTGGATGAAGGATTGGTCAAACGAACGAGAAAAGAAGTCATCATTTTAAATAGTGAACGATTGAAAGAACGTGCGAACGGCATGTTTTATGAGTAAGGAGGAGTTATATGATTTTTGGTATCATCTGTTCGGCTGTGGCTGGGGCGTTTATTAGCGTACAGGCGGCGGTCAACGCGAAAATGAATACAAATTTAGGGGCTTGGGCCACCACCGTATTGGTCTTTATCGTTGGTTTGGTCGGATCCATCATCCCGTTAGTATTATTTGGAGGAAATCTTGCTGGATTACGTGACTTGTCGCCAATCTATTGGCTCGGTGGTTTATTTGGTGTCGGTGTCGTGTACTGTGTCATGCGCAGCATCCAGTTACTCGGACCCACATTGTCTGTGTCACTCATTCTCGTGTCACAACTCATTTGGGCGTTAGTCGTCGATTTATATGGCGCCTTCGGGATGCCTCAAATCACGTTATCGGCCGGACAAATTGTAGGGCTCACCATCCTTCTTGTCGGGGTCATTCTCTTTAAACAGTCTCAGACGGCGGCTATCGCCAAACAAGCTGTCAACGAAGCCACTTCTTGAGGAGTGGCTATTTTTCTGAGCAAAACGGGTACAGGTTGGTAACGATTTTTTGATAAAATGAAGCAGTATGCTTTAAAAATTAGCTGAGGTGATGAAAAAAGTGGATTCTTCCATAGTGATTGATTTGTTGATTGTTTTGTTTTTGATTGTGTTGAACGGGATTTTTGCGATGACAGAAATTGCGCTCATCTCATCGAAACCTGCAAAACTTGAGGTTGAAGCAAATCGAGGAAAACGAAGTGCCAAGATTGCGCTTCATTATTCGAAAGACCCGACAGATTTGTTGTCGACCGTTCAAGTCGGAATCACATTGATTGGGATTATTAACGGGGCATACGGGGGCGCACGCTTCTCGGCACCGCTCGCATCGGCATTTGAACAAGCCGGAATGAGTACGCAGTATGCCGGAACCGTTGCTTATGTGGCCGTCGTTACGATTATTACGTATCTGTCGCTCATCATTGGTGAATTGGTCCCGAAACGGATTGCGCTCGTCTCGCCTGAAAAAGTAACGATGGCAATCATTCCGTCGCTCGATTTATTCAGTAAAGTGATGAAACCGTTCATTTGGATTTTATCGAAATCGACACTCTTTTTGTTCAAATTGTTAGGGTTGAAGGCGGAACAGACGAGTGGGGAGACTGAGCTCGAGATCAAACAACTCTTGTTTGAAGGCGCCCAGCAAGGACAGTTCGCTCATGAAGAAGTTCGACAAGTCGAACGGGTCTTTGCGTTTCATGATCAATTGATTTATGAGCTCATGCAACCACGGACGACGCTCGAATGGGTCGACTTAGAAGATGACATGGACGATATTAAGAAATCGATTTATGAAAGTAAACATAACAAGTTACCGGTCGGGCGCGACTCGCTTGACGACTTTGTCGGGTACATCGATGTACGTGACATCTTGACGTTGCCGACACTGCGTGAGCAGTCACAGATTTTGAAGCGCATCAAACAGCCGCTCATCGTTCCAAAACAACGAGAGGCGAGCCAAGTGCTTCAAATGATGCAGAAAAATGGTGTGGAAATCGCCTTTGTTTTAGATGAATACGGCGGATTCCTTGGTATGGTCACCTTGTTCGATATTTTGGAAGAAATCGTCGGAGAGGTGATGATTGAAGAGGATACACCAGAAGTGGTTCGTCGCGAGGACGGATCGTATTTGGCGGATGGGTTACTCGGAATAGAGGATTTGAAGCGAACGTTCGAGATTCGGGATGACCGATTCGACGAAGGGCGCAACTCCTATCATACGCTCGCAGGACTCGTCATTTACGCACTTGGTGATTTTCCGAAACGGGGCGATGTGGTCGAAGCGTACGGTCTTCGCTTTGAAGTCGTGGATATGGACGGAAAGCGTGTCGACCAAGTGCTTGTTTCAGAATTAAAAGAACCAATTACTGAAGAGGACTGATGCGATGCATCAGCCCTCTTTTTCGTGTACCATCCACGTTCGTTGTAAAGCTCCTAACAAGACTTGGGCTGTGTGCAACATCGCTCGTTCATCCACGTCGAAGCGGGGATGATGATGCGGAAAGATTGCGGAGAGCTCGGGATTTCCTGCTCCTGTGAAGAAAAAGCTACCAGGAACGTGCTCGACATAATAAGCGAAATCTTCCCCGACCATAAGTGGTGCCATCTCAATGACACCGTCTGCACCAACGACCTCCACCGCACTCTCACGGACGAGTTCCGTTTCGGTCACATGATTCACGACAGCAGGATATCCTTTTATATACTCCAATTCATAATCAGCATCGCTCGCTTCACAGACGGAACGAATGATCCGCTCCATATCGGAGATGATTTTTTTTTGCGTCTCCCGAGTGAATGTACGCACGGTACCGGATAATTTGGCTTCTTCGGCAATGACGTTGAATGCTTGTCCGGAGTGGAGCGTACCGATGGTCAGCACGGCAGGTTCGAGCGGATCGATTCGCCGACTGACGACCTGTTGGAGATGATTCGCCACGTTCACGGCAACCATGAGGGCATCGACTGTATGTTGCGGAATCGCGCCATGTCCACCTTTTCCTGTAATGATCAATTCAAAGCGATCTGCCGCAGCCATGATAGGACCTGTTTTCACGCCAATCGTTCCGAACGGAAGTGGTGTCCAAATGTGCGCACCGTATATATAATCCACGTTGTCGAGACAGCCGTCTTCAATCATCGGTTTGGCACCACCCGGAGCCAATTCTTCTGCGAACTGGTGAATCAACACGACGTCTCCTGGAAGGCTCATCTCAGTCAATACTTTCGCTAAAACGAGAAGTGTCGCCGTGTGGGCATCGTGACCACACGCATGCATGACCCCGTTCACTTTTGAACGATACGGGACATCTTTCACATCTTGGATGGGAAGGGCGTCAAAATCGGCACGTAATGCGATGGTCGGACCGTCACCGCCTTTGATTCGACCGACGACCCCATTGCCGCCAACGTGCTCACGTACTTCAATCCCAAGTTCACGGAGATACGAGGCAATCATCTTTGGTGTTTCGACTTCTTGAAAAGACAGTTCAGGATATTGGTGAAAATGGCGTCTTAGGGATACCATTTCTTCGAACAACTCGGTCAAACGTACTTCGGCATGCGTGACGATCATTGCGAACACTCCTTTGTGGTTACCGTGTCAAGAAATGAATTCATTTACAAATTGTTATGAAAGTTAAGCTTATCTTATACGAGTAAAGGGAATTAATACAGGAGAAAATGAAGAAATGAGGTGCCAACATGGGGTGGATTATTGCGATTGTAGCGGTTGTCGTGCTCGTACTCATCTATTTTTCGATGTACAACGGGCTCGTCAAGTATCGAAATTGGGTCGATGAGGCGTGGGCTCAAATCGATGTGCAGTTGAAGCGGCGGTATGATCTGATTCCGAACTTGGTCGAGACGGTGAAAGGCTACGCGAAACACGAGCAAGAAACGCTTGCGAAGGTCGTCGAACTGAGAAACCAGCTCGGAGAAAAGTCGAATCGTCAGGACCAGATGGCAGTGAACGATCAATTGAGTGGAGCACTGAAAAATCTCTTCGCGCTTCGTGAGGCGTACCCGGATTTGAAAGCGAACGAGAACTTCAAGATGTTGCAGGAAGAATTGACACAGACGGAAAATAAGGTCGCGTATTCGCGTCAACTCTATAACAATACGGTCATGAAATATAACACGAAAATCGAATCGGTCCCGATGAACATCATCGCCTCCGTCCATCATTTTGAAAAGCGCGATATGCTCGAGGCACGTGCCGAAGAGCGCGAGAACGTTCGCGTCTCATTTTGATGAATCGAGGTGGCGCGTATGCTCCTCTATGAACAGATTCGAAAGAATAAAGTGAAGACGGTCTTCATCGTCACAGGGTTTGTCCTATTCGTTCTTCTCGTCGGAGCGGCCATTTCCTACGTCAACTATGGAGACGCGATTCCGGGGTTAATCTTCACACCGATTTTCTCGTTGTTTTATGTGGGAATCGTCGTCATGTCGAGTACGAACATCGTCATGAAGATGAATCGGGCACAAGAGGTGACATCGGTGGAAGAGCACCGCTTTCTATGGCATACGGTCGAAAACATGGCGATGGTCGCGCGAGTGCCGATGCCGCGCATCTTTATCATCAACGACCCATCGCCAAACGCATTTGCGACGGGATTGAAGCCAGAAAAGGCGGCTGTCGCCGTCACGACGGGACTGTTGGATCGATTATCGCGAGAAGAAGTAGAAGGGGTGATCGCGCATGAGGTCGCGCATATTAAGAATTATGATGTGCGGCTCTCGACGGTCACGCTCGCACTTGTTTCGGTGATTGCCATCATGAGCGATATCGGGTCGCGCATGCTGTTCTTTAGAAGTATCGGTGGAAGACGCGATCAAAACCAGAATCCCATCCTTTTGATCATCGGGCTCGTCTTGTTGGTGTTGGCACCGCTCATCGCGATGCTCATCAATATGGCGATTTCACGGAATCGTGAGTTTTTGGCAGATGCGAGTGGGGCGGAACTGACCCGCAACCCGGATGCTCTCGCCTCAGCGCTTGAGAAGATTGCGAACGTCGAGACCCCGGTCGAGCAAGCGTCGAGTGCCTCGGCACCACTTTACTTCTCCGATCCACTCAAGAAAAAAGTGAGTGGTCTATTCTCAACACATCCCGATCCGGTCGAACGCATTTCCCGACTTCGTCAAATGTAGTCAGAGCCTGTCCGGTTGCGGCAGGCTCTTTATGTTACACTGAACTGGGAAAATAAGGGGGATGGATGAGTTGAATAAAAAGATATACATAGGTTTAGGCGGCGCTTTACTAGTCGCATTATTTTTATTTGGGCTAGGGCCATATATTGTACATACAGTACTTAAGGTTTTCATGTGGCTCACACAGTACATCTTACCGTGGATCTTCCTCTACTATTTCATTCAATTTTATAAACAATATACAGCCAAACAAGAAAAGCCACCTGAATGAGGTGGCTTTCGACGTTTATCCGGCGCGGTGGCTACGGATTTTTTCAATCTCATCGAGGACGAACTGAACGTTTGTGCCGACAATGACTTGAATATGGTTTGGACTGACGACTTTGATTCCCGGAATACCGGCTTTTTTGATTTGATCTTGGTTGACCGTATCCATGTCTTTGACATCGACGCGTAGGCGTGTGATGCACGACTCGATGCCTGTGACGTTGCTGTCACCGCCAAGACCGTCATAAATCATATGTGCCATTGCTGAGTATTCGCTACCTGAAGCTGATGCGACCGGAGCGACTTTCGCTTCACCGTCTGCCGTCTCACTTGCAACCGCATCGACGACTTCATCTGGTTCACGGCCTGGCGTCGCCAAGTTGAGCTTCACAATCATAAAGCGGAAGATGACGTAATAAATGACTGCGAACACGAGACCTTGAACGATGAGCATGTACGGTTGGTTCGCAAGCGGCAAGCGTGAGCTCAAGATAAAGTCGACCAAGCCTGCGCTGAATCCAAAGCCAGCTGTCCATTGGAACGTTGCTGCAACGAAGAGCGAAATTCCTGTAAGGACTGCGTGTACAAGGTAAAGAACTGGAGCGAGGAACATGAATGAGAACTCGAGCGGTTCTGTTACACCTGTGAAGAATGAAGCGAATGCCGCTGCGAGAAGAAGTGAAGCGGCTTGTTTTTTCCGTTTCGTTTTCGCTGTGTGGTACATCGCGAGTGCTGCGGCCGGGAGACCGAACATCATGATTGGGAAGTAACCTGCTTGGTACATCCCCGTTACACCTTTTTCACCTTGACCTGACCAGAAGTTTCCGATGTCGTTGATTCCTGCGACGTCGAACCAGAATACAGAGTTGAGGGCGTGGTGAAGGCCGGTTGGAATCAAGAGGCGGTTAAAGAATCCGTAAAGTCCGGCACCGAATGCGCCAAGTTTTGAAATCGATTCACCGAAACCGACGAGACCTGTATAGACGACCGGCCAGATGAAGTAAAGAGCGACCGATACAAGAATCATCGAGAAGGCTGTCATGATTGGTACGAGACGCTTCCCACTAAAGAAGGCGAGAGCATCTGGCAATTTGACTTGACTGAAGCGGTTATACATGGAAGCGGCGACGAGACCGGATAGAATCCCGACAAAAGCATTCCCAATCTTACCGAATGCCGGGTTGACGGCTTCTACGTCGATTCCTTGGAACAATGCTACCGTTCCTGCGGAGAGAAGCGTTGTGACCGTCAAGAAGGCAACGAGTCCACTTAGTGCTGCTGAACCGTCACGGTTCTTAGCCATTCCGAGCGCGACCCCGACTGCGAACAGAATTGGGATGTTATCAATAATAGCGGCCCCTGCCTTAATTAAGAATGCAGCGGCAATGTTTTCAGATCCCCAGCCGACTGGGTCAATCCAATAACCAATCCCCATGAGAATGGCAGCAGCCGGTAGTACGGCGACCGGTAACATGAGGGAACGTCCGAGACGTTGGAAAAAGTTCATCATTGTTGATTTCCTCCTTTTTGATGGTGTTGATCTTGTAGACGTTGGATGTGAAGCGTAATATAACCAAGTTCTGACTCGGGCAAGACGATGCCATAGGTCTCTTCCATTTCTTTTGCGACATCTGATGCACACGCATAGGCAGACGTGAACTTCGTCTGAATCATGCGGAGCATGTCTTCATCAATCGTATGATGATCGTAATGGTTGACCCGATCCATGACGAACCGTAAATGAGTTAATAATCGTTGGTAGGATAAGTCATCTTCTTCAATGGATACATCGAGTCGTCGTGAAATCGATTGAATCATGTCGCGGACAATTGTTGTCTGTTTGACCGTCTTGCGTAAATCACCTCCTTTCACTTTCATCGTATGAATATGAAGCGCGATAAACGCAGCTTCGTCTTTCGGCATTTGGACGTTGAGCTTTTCAGCGATATGCTCAATCGCCCATAGTCCAATCTCATATTCATTCCGATAGAGGATTTTAATCTCGTTCAACAGTTTGTTGCGTAATGAGATGCCATCCATTTCCCGCTCGATGGCGAACGAGATGTGGTCGGTCAAGACAATGTGGATATGTTCGTTGAACGATGTCTCGAGACGTTTTTCCGCATAAGAGATAATGTCCTCGGAAACGGTGAAGTGTTCAACGGGAATCCGGCTCAATAACTGTTGGAACTTGTCATTCTCTGGCATGATGAACAACTTTTCGATTTTATGGGGATTGACGATGTCGTTCTTCGCTTTTTTAAACGCGACGCCAGGGCCAATCGCAATCTTTTCTTCACCCTCGTCTGAGACGATGACCGCATTGTTGTTTAGAATCTTTTTGATTTTAATCATGTGTCCTCCTTATTCCGGAGTCACGCTTCCACTCGGGCGACAATCGTCTTGCCCGGAACAGCTTCCTTCGTGAACGTGAAGGCGTAATGATGGGCAAGTGCGCCACCATTCGTCACGACCATTGGCGTGACCGTGTCCTTACCAGCTTGATGAATTTGCGCCAAGTCTGCTGTGAGTAACAGCTGTCCCGTCTTGACGTGGTCGCCCACATCTACTTGAAGATCAAACGGTCGACCTTCGAGTTCAACGGTATCGAGTCCGACGTGTATCAAAATCTCAGCCCCATCCTCGGTCCGAATACCGATGGCGTGCTTTGTTGGAGCGATTTGTACAATCTCTCCATCAGCCGGTGAGACGACGGCACCGTCTGTTGGTGTGATGGCAATGCCATCGCCCATCATTTTTTCACTAAAGACCGGGTCCGCAACTTGTTCGAGTGGAATGACGTCTCCTTCCATTGGTGAGTGCAGTGTCGGTTTGTGTCGATTCATTAACTTATTCCATAGCATGTCTACTACATCCTTTCTTGAAACAAAACACCGAAAAACAAAACAGGCATGGAGTATAGACGGGTGGCATGCACCGTACGTCTTACCCCATGCCTGATCGAATCAGTCACATGTGATCACTATTCGTTTCTTCACGTTCAACATAACATGTGTTGGTTTGAGACACAAGTCTTTTTTTGAAAGCGTTCTCTAAAATTTTACAAGGGAACGAATCTATTGTATAGTAAGGGCGAATCTAAGTAAGAAAGGTGTTGCATGTTGATGAGTGAGGTTGTATCTGCCTAACGAACTGAAAAATGTCGGATGACACGTCTTTTTGTCATGCCGTCATGTTCCGTTACAGATACCGCCCATCAAAAACTGCCAGACACCCGTCTGTCTTTTTGCGTTGGTCGTCATCGACCGACGCTTTTTTGTTTGCGCGGTATCTCGATTCTATCATTTGAGGAGAGAGAAATATGAACGAACAAACATTTGAAAAATTACAATACAACGAATTGATGATGAAAGTAGAACGCTTCTGCATCAGCGGATTCGGGAGACGATTACTCAGACAGCAACGCCCAACGAGCCACATTACAACGGTGAAGAAGCGCCTGCAAGAAACATCCGAAGCCCGAGCGATTTTAGATGCGACGTCACACGTCCCGTTCATCGGTGTGTCTGACATGGAGACCATTATCGGAAAACTGCAACGAGGCATCCAACTCGAGGCAACAGAACTTGAAGCGGTCGCCGAGTTTTTACGAGGGGCACGCAAACTCAAGCGATTCATGCTCGAGCATGAATTCTTTGCACCGCTTCTTTCGGCTTATGCTGCCGGTATGGGCGAATGGCGAACGTTAGAAGAAGACATCACACAAGCGATTCGAGCCGGACAGGTCGTCGATGAAGCATCGAAAGAGTTGAAGCGGATTCGTAAGCAAGTCAACATTTTAGAAGGACGAATCGAGGAACGATTGACCAAGTTTTTAAAGAGCGCCGCCAATCGCGAGATGATCCAAGACGGATTTGTCACGAAAAAACAGGACCGCTTCACCATTCCAATCAAAGCTTCTTATAAGCATAAAGTGGCAGGGACGATTGTAGATACCTCGAATCGAGGGACGACGGTCTTTATCGAACCGGAAGCAATTGCGAAGTTAAACGCTGAACTTGTCGTCAAGCGTACAGAAGAAGCGGTAGAGGTGTATCAAGTGCTAGCGACGTTGACGGGAGCGGTGACAGAAGTCCTTCCTGACATCGAATCGACGCTCGATGTCATCGCCCAGTACGATATGGTCTTCGCAAAAGGGAAGTACAGTCAGTCGATTGACGGGGTGACACCACACGTCAATGCGAGCGGTCGCATCCGATTGAAGCAAGTACGTCATCCACTTTTAGAAAGCGCTGTGCCACTTGATTTTGCCATCGGTACAGACTATCGTGGCTTGATCATCACCGGACCGAACGCCGGAGGGAAGACGGTCGTCTTGAAAACGATTGGACTCCTTAGTCTCATGACGATGACGGGACTGCATATTCCAGCTCACACCGATACGATCATTTCGACATTCGATGAGGTGTTCGTCGATATCGGAGATAATCAAGACTTGGAATCGGCACTCAGTACGTTCTCTGCACACATGTACAATGTGGCGAATATCATGCAGACCGCTGGAAAACGATCGCTCTTGTTATTCGATGAGATTGGGAGCGGGACGGAACCGAACGAAGGAGCCGCTCTTGCGATTGCCATCTTAGAAGCGGCATATAAACGGGGCGCAATCGTTGTGGCATCGACACATTATGGTGAAATCAAATCCTATTCTGAAGCCCACCCAGATTTCATGAACGCTGCGATGCAGTTTGACCCAGAAACGCTTGAACCAAAATACCGACTGCTCATGGGACAGTCTGGCGATAGCAACGCCCTCTTTATCGCCCGTAAGATGAAGTTACCGGAATCGATTCTGAAACAGGCATCCCGTTACATGAACGAGAAAACGTATGATATGACGAAAGTCGATGATTCTAAAATTGTGCGAGAAGTGGAAATGGTACCACTTGAAGAGGAAGAGCACTTTGAAACAGGTGACCGTGTCCGCTTGTTAGAGACGAATCAAGTCGGTCTTGTCTATTCGTTTGATGCATCGCGTCGACATGTCCGCGTGTTCGTAGATGCGGAATATGTAGAGTTGCCGAGCCGCCGCGTTCGTCTTGAAGCACGTGCAACAGAACTCTATCCGGCTGACTATGATTTAGATACGTTGTTCACGACGTATCAGGAACGTAAGGAAGCTCACGACTTTGCTCGAGGATCGAAAAAAGCGTTACGACGAGTGGAGAAAGAGATTCGGCAAAGGAAGAAACAAGAGCACTCTAAACGTAAATGAATGTAGCATACGGTGAAAGGGTAAGAGCACATAAAGAGAAATCTTAATGTGGGAGGGGCTTATGTGTTCGAGTTAAGTTTTTGGTTTGCACTCGGTTTTGCCGTGATTCACTTTTTTTCAGGAAAACTCATTCACGTGCGTGAAGTGCCGAGAAGCCGTTTTTTATCAGTGGCTGGAGGGATTGCCGTTGCTTATGTATTTCTTCATCTGTTGCCAGAGTTAAATGAATATCAACGCGAACTTGAAGGAGAGATTAGAAATAACGTCTTTGCTTCCCTCGAGAACCATATCTTAATCATCAGTATGTTAGGACTGGCTGTCTTTTATGGGCTCGAACGATTTGCAACGGCCAATAAGCGTAAACAAAAACCGTATGTGTTTTGGATTCACATTGGTTCATTCACGTTATATACGTTTAGCATCGGATATGTGCTCGCAGAAAGTGAATTTCAGTCCAATGGCACGATGTTTCTTTATTTTTTAGCGCTTGGTATACACTTTGTCACGGTCGATCAAGGATTGCGTCAGCACCATCAGCAACTTTATGATCGACAAGGGCGCATCTTCTTAGCGCTTGCTGTACTCATAGGGTGGGCAGTTGGTACCTTTGCGGAAGTGAATGATCTCGGTTTATCGATTGTTGTCGCCTTTTTAGCAGGTGGCGTCATCTTGAACGTCATGAAAGAAGAATTGCCTGCTGAGCGAGAGAGTAGTTTTGGTGCATTTTTGATTGGTTTATTAAGTTATGCGCTGTTATTGCTCGTCATATGAAAAGGGCAACCACCGCGAGTGGCTGCCCTTTTGACTTATAAGCTATTGCTTTGATTTTCTACGTTGCTGTCGCTCTCTGTTGAAGCATCGTCATCTGAAGAAGTTGAGTCGTCATGGTGTGGACCGTGACCATAGTGACCACCTTCACGTCCACCGCGCATACCACGAATATCTTCCAAGTCATCGTAACTTGTCACATCGGCAAACCGTTCTTCGTGGTCCGCAAGGATTTGATCGGCTTCTTCTTGCGTCAAGTTTCCTTCTTCCACAGCGGTTGCGAGTTTTTCTTCATGCGACGTCATGATGGCGTCGATGAACGCTTCAATTGAAATCCCTTTTTCTTCTGCGAGTTCAGGGAGAGATTGCCCGTTTTCGCGAGCCGCATCCACTTCTTCTTGCGTTAAACCGAGCGCTTCGATGAGAGCGGCATGCCCTGCTTCTCGGTCACCGAACATACCAGGCCCTCGTTCACCACGTTCGCATTGTGTGGATGCTGTCGTTGTCGATTCATCAGTCGTCGTGTCATTCGTCGCGGCATATACGCCTGTGCCTGAGACGGCCAATAGACCAGCTAAGGCGATTGCTAGTTTTGTTGATTTCATGTGTATCTCCTCCTTTGTTACTTCAATTGTAGGACTGAACGCTTCGGAAGTTGTGAGGGAGTTGCAAGATTTCTGCAAATTGTCTTTGGGAAACGGTGGGACGTTTGATGGGTACGATATAATGGATGTGGAGGCGATATGAGATGAACGTACTCGTTGTGGAAGATGAACTAAAACTGGCGGACGGCATGTTCCGCTTTTTAACATATTCCGGATTTGAGGTGACCGTGGCGATGACTTTGAGTGAGGCGAAACAACAGTTGCATCAACGGTTTGATGCAGTTTTATTGGATGTTCGACTCCCTGACGGAGAAGGTTGGACCTTGATTCCGACATTAAAAGCGCAACAGCCCGCACCTGCTATTATCCTGACGACGGCTCGTGGTGAGGCGGATGATCGTGTGTTCGGATTGGAACTTGGCGCAGACGATTATTTAGTCAAACCCATCGTTTTAAAAGAGTTGGAGATTCGATTGAAGCGTCTCGTGAAACAGACGGATATGATTCAGTTCGGGGCGCTCACCATCGACGTCAAATCGAGAATGGTACAAGAGAACGGACATCCGCTTCGACTGACGAATAAAGAGTATGAATTGCTACTGTATCTTTGGAAACATGTCGGGGAGGCGTTAGACCGGAACCGTTTGCTCGATGAGGTGTGGGACTACGCATTCGTCGGAGATACACGAACGGTCGACACCCACATTAAACAACTGCGTGACAAATCGCCGACCTTGAAAGAACAGTTGAAGACGGTGCACCGGGTCGGTTATCGATTAGAGGAACTGTCATGAATCGATTAATGAAGAAGTTACTTTGGACGGCCATTCTACCACTTGCAGTGATGGCACTTTTAACATTCGGACTCACGTCATTATTGATTGGACGCTTCGCAGAAGAGGAGACGTACGCACAATTGGAGCGCGAGGCGGCGATTGTGTATGAAGCCATTCAAGAGGGCCGTGGAATCCCAGGGCAACTTGACGTGCTTGTATTTCAAAATGGGCAGCGGATCGAGTTCGAACGAGGCGGACGGATGCATCGCATGATGCCAATCAACCTCGATCCGAATGATTTAGAGATTCAGGACGAAGTGGGTGTAAATGGTACCCGCTTCTTGACGTATCTGAAAGAAGGAGGGGACATTCAAATCGTGACGTATAGTCCCGTTCCGTTTTCAAATCCACAATTCCAGCAAATCTACCTCATCTTAGCGGGTGGGTTTATTCTGGCCCTACTTGTCGCAATCGCTGTCACGTATTGGATGAGTCGTCGGCTCACGCAACCGCTCGTCGAGTTGAAACAAGCGACCGCATCCATTATGGAGGGGCGACACGATATTAGCTTGCCGAGCGTGACGAACGATGAGATTGGGGATTTGACCGTCACCATCGGACAGATGAACACATCACTTCAAGAAAAAGAGGCGCTTCAAAAATCATTTATCTCTGGGGTCACACACGATGTGCGTACACCGCTCGCTATCGTTCGAAACGAGGCGGAACTATTAGAGCTCGGTGTCGTCCATGAAACAGAGATGGCCACAACCGGTAAAAGCATTACCGAGGAAGTGGACCGGATTGACCGACTCGTCAATCAGATGCTCGAATACTCTAAATTGTCCGCAGGTTCGATTCCCCTTGAAATGGAATCGATTCAACTGGATGAATTGGTTCGTCTGTTGACGCCACGCATGTCTGAGTGGTTCCGACAAAAAGACGTGACACTCGACCTCCGACTCGAAACGGTATCAATCCAAGCTGATCGATTGGCGATGGAACGAGTGCTCTCGAATTTCATAAGCAATGCGTATGAGGCGAGCCCTGTCGGGGGAAGAATCACTATCACTCTAACCCCGAAGCGATTAGAAGTGACCGATGAAGGAAACGGGGTTGATCCTTCCATTCAGCATGCGATATGGGATATGTATGTGAAAGGAGATCGCTCCAACGGCCATGGTTTAGGTCTCGCTATCACGAAATTACTTCTTGACGCACAAGGACTTTCTTACGGGGTCGATTCAGATAAGGGGGCGACGTTTTGGATCGGATGGACATGACTTTATTTTTACGAGGGGTACGGTTAGAGAGGGAACGCATTCATTCAACGGGTTATCCGTACTCGTTACCAATCTTTCAGACACTCGATGAACTGACGTTTCATCATCCTGTCACGTTTCTTGTTGGAGAGAACGGGAGTGGGAAATCGACGTTGATTGAAGGGATGGCGGTGGCGGCCGGATTCAATCCGGAAGGCGGAGCGCCGTCCTTCCAATTCGAAACAGAGTCGACACATAGCTCGTTGTATGAGGCGTTGCGTCCGATTCGAGGGCCGTATCGACCAAAGGATGGCTTTTTCTTACGCGCCGAGACGGCATACCAGCTGTCGAGTTATGTGGACGAAATGGCGAAATCAGGTCCTGATCTTGAACGATTTTATGAGTCGTATGGTGGGCGTTCCCTTCATGAACAATCACACGGTGAAGCGTTTCTCTCCCTCATGCTACACCGATTTCGTGGAGATGGTCTCTACATTTTGGATGAGCCAGAGGCCGCATTGTCACCGATGCGCCAACTGACGATGCTCGCGCGCATGCATGAACTCGTACAATCCGGCAGTCAATTCATCATTGCGAGCCACTCCCCCATCTTGATGTCGTATCCAGGTGCGATAATTTTGCAAGTGGAGACGGGGCTTACTCCGACAGCGTTTGATGATCTGGAACATGTCAAGGTCATGCGTGACTATTTGGATGCGCCAGAGCGGATGCAGCGAATCTTGTTTGAAGAGTAAAAAACGGTCACGATGTAAGCGGTTTACTTTTTATGTTGACGTCAAGATTTATAGGGAGTATGCTTATATCGAAAAGAAGAAAATCCACTTTAGGATTGTTACTGGTGATGCAGGCAAAACCTAAATTGACGCCACGACTGTATGTTGGACGTTGGTGTGAATTTAGGTTTTTTTCTTTTTAGTTCAGTCGAATGAGAGTGAGGTGAGGAGACCATGCAGATTTCAAAAGTGTTCAATAATAACGTCGTAGCAATTGATGCGAACGGTCAAGAACAGGTCGTGATGGGGCGCGGGATTGCATTTCAAAAACGGCCAGGCGATCCGATTGACCAGACGCGAATCGAAAAAATCTTTACGCTCGAGAGTAAAGAAAGTTATGAGCGTTTCGTTCACTTTTTAAATGAAATGCCGACGGATGAGATGGAGACGGTGAAACAGATTGTCAGATTAGCCGAAGAGCGATTAAAACAACCTATTCATGATTCGCTCTATGTGACGCTAGCGGACCACCTTCATTTCGCGCTTAGTCGGTATCAGGATGGAATCCAGATTCGTAACCCTCTCGTTTGGGAAGTGAAACGATTTTATGCTCCGGAGTTCGCTGTCGGCAAAGAAGCGGTAAAATTGATCAATGAGCGGCACGAGGTCAACCTGGATGAAGATGAGGCGGTAGCGATTGCCTTACATCTCGTCAATGCGACGATGTCTGGTGTCAAAGGTGAGAACCTGCATCTTGTTACCGAGATGACGAGAGCCACGCAAGCGATTCTGACAATCATTACGTATCATTTTCAAATCGAATTGGACGAAGAGTCATACGCGTATGCACGCTTTTTGACACATTTAAAATATTTTGTGCAGCGCCTTGCATCAGGAGAGAAGGTCAAGTCAACGGGTGACGAAACCTTATTCCTGATGGTGAAGCAGAGATACCCGGAAGCGTTCGAATGCGTTGAAAAAATCGCCGGGTTGATTGCGACGAAATATCATTACGACGTATCGATGGACGAACGGCTGTATATGATGATTCATATCGAAAACTTAATGAAAGAACGTCGATCCTAAGGATGGTTACTGATGACGCAGGCCAAACCTAAATGACTACACCTTTATTTGTGTAGTGATTTAGGTTTTTCTTTTTATCCAAAAACATGAGGAGTGAACAAGATGGACCAATATAAACAACTGGCAGAGACGATTGTGCAGCATGTCGGTGGGAAAGATAACGTCAAAAGTGTCTTTCACTGTGCGACACGACTGCGTTTCAAATTAAAAGATGAATCAAAGGCAAATGCGACTACGCTGAAGGAACAAGATGGCATCATCACGGTCGTTCAAAGTGGAGGACAATTTCAAGTCGTCATCGGGAACAATGTACCATACGTCTACAAAGAGGTTGTTGACGTTGGTGGTTTCCAGACATCTTCGACTGATGATGAAGAAAAATCAGGAGTATTCAACCGATTGATTGATGTGATTGCCGGAATCTTTACGCCGATTCTTGGACCGATGGCAGGTAGTGGTCTGTTAAAAGGGTTGCTCGCCATCCTTGTCGCGTTTGGATTATTGACAGAAGAAATGGGCACATATGTCGTCTTAAATGCTGCGGCGGATGCACTATTTTATTTCCTACCTGTGATCTTAGGACATTCGGCGGCTAAGAAGTTTGGTGGAAACCCGTATATTGGGATGATCATCGGTGGGGCGCTTGTCTATCCATCGATTGTGGCAATTCAAGGAGCAGGTGAGTCTCTAACGTTCCTTAACGTACCTGTCGTCTTAATGAGTTATGCGTCTTCAGTAATCCCGATTATCTTGGCGACATATGTGTCTTCAAAAGTCGAAACATTCTTTAACCGTCATACGCATGAAGCTGTACGAAACTTCACAACACCGATGATGGCGTTGTTACTCGTTGTCCCGTTGACGTTTTTAGCAATTGGACCGGTTGCGACGTATGCGAGTCAAGGTTTAGCGAATGGTTACTCGTTCTTGTATGAGTTGAGCCCAACCATCGCCATCGCGTTCATCGGTGCGTTCTGGCAAGTGCTTGTCATGTTCGGGCTTCACTGGGGGCTTGTGCCAATCATCATCAACAACTTATCGGTTGTTGGTATGGATACGATCGTTGTCGGTGTATTGATGGCAACATTTGGTCAGGTCGGTGCTGTTTTGGCAATCACGTTAAAGGCAAAAAATCCAAAAGTGAAAGGTCTCGGAACCTCTTCTACGATTGCAGGTGTGTTTGGAATTACGGAGCCGGCTATCTATGGCTTGACGCTTCCCCGTAAAAAACCATTTGTGTTTGGGGTTGCGGGTGGAGCGGCTGGTGGTGTCGTAGGAGGTTTGTTCGGTACGGCGGCTTATGCGATGGGAGGCCTCGGAATCTTTAGCATCCCAGTCATGATTCCTCCAACGGGTGTCGATTTAGCCTTTTACGGCGCATTTATTGGAATGGCGGTTGCAACAGTAGTCGCTCTCGTCTTGACGATGGTCTTCCACAAAGAAGAAACGACCGTCGAGTCGACAGAAAAAGTGGTTGTACAATCAATCTCTGAACAAGTCGGCTTTCCTGTATCGGCTCCATTGAAAGGAGAAGTCGTGTCGCTTGAAACGGTTCGTGATGAAGTGTTCTCAAGCGGGGCGATGGGGAAAGGGATTGCGATTATGCCTTCAGAAGGCGCGGTATATGCACCGTTTGACGGAGAAATCGTCACGGTCTATCCATCGAAGCATGCAATCGGTCTTCGATCTGATACAGGTGTGGAAGTATTGATTCACATTGGATTAGATACGGTCAAGCTAAATGGACAGTATTTTGAAACGGTCGTTACGGACGGTCAGAAAGTGACAGAAGGAGAACTGCTCGTCCGATTCGATATAGATGCCATCGCTCGTGAAGGGTATGACACCATCACCCCGATTATCGTAACAAACACCGAACATTATCTCGATGTCTTACCGGTTTACACAGGTGTGGTTGAAGCCAATCATGGCGTATTGCGTGTCATTGTATAACAAAGGAGGAGACAGTATGAAACAAGTATCAAGTGAATTTCTATGGGGCGGGGCTACTGCGGCCAATCAGTTAGAAGGTGGTTATCAAGAAGGTGGTAAAGGACTTTCGATTGCTGACGTGATGCCAGGCGGAAAACAGCGAATGAAGATTATCCATGATCCGACGTTTGATTTTGAATTACATGAAGAGTATTCATACCCGAACCATGAAGGAATCGACTTCTATCATCGTTATAAAGAAGATATTGCCCTCTTTAAGGAAATGGGATTCAAGACGTTCCGCATGTCAATTGCGTGGTCACGAATTTTCCCGAACGGAGATGAAGTGGAACCGAATGAGGAGGGACTCCAATTCTATGATCGTGTGATCGATGAATTAGTCGCCCAAGGCATTGAACCACTCGTGACCATCTCCCACTATGAGATGCCCCTACATCTTGCGAAGCATTATGGGGGATGGCGAGACCGTCGCTTAGTCACATACTTTGAACGATACAGTCGTGTCTTGTTCGAACGTTATAAAGGGAAGGTCAAATACTGGTTGACGTTCAACGAAATCAACGGGGCACAGTTCATGCCGATGCTCAGTCTAGGGATTGCGGTTCGGGAAGAAGAGAATACGTTACAGCTCACCTATCAAGGATTGCATCACCAACTGGTCGCAAGTGCCCTTGCGACAAAGGCGGCCAGAGAGATTGACCCATCGATGCAAATCGGATGTATGCTCATTGCGGCTCCGGTTTATCCGTATAGTTCAAACCCGGATGATGTTTGGTATGCTCACGATGCAGAACGGATGATGAACTTCTTCTGCGGAGACGTCCATGTACGCGGCAAATATCCGAGCTTTGCGAAACGATTCTTCCGAGACAATGGCATTGAACTCGATATGGAAGATGGCGACCTTGATATCCTCAAAGAGAATACTGTCGACTTCTTCTCACTCAGTTACTACATGTCGCGCACTGAAAAGGCTGAAAAAGGTCAGGATGAGGCGGAAGGTAATATTATGAGCGGGGTCAAGAATCCATACTTACAGGCGAGTGACTGGGGATGGGAAATTGATCCGACAGGACTCCGCGTCATCTTGAACAAGTTATATGAGCGTTATGAGCTCCCATTATTCATCGTTGAAAACGGGCTAGGTGCTTATGACAAAATTGAGTCGGACGGAACGATTCATGATGACTATCGCATCGATTACTTACGTGATCACTTGAAAGGGATGATGGATGCAATCGACGATGGAGTCGAAGTGATGGGATACACGAGTTGGGGGTGTATCGATTTAGTGAGTGCCTCGACAGGTGAGTACAGCAAACGGTATGGTTTCATTTACGTGGATCGACATGACGACGGTACCGGTACGTTAGAACGAAAACGGAAAGAGTCGTTCTTCTGGTATCAAGAGGTGATTCGTTCACAAGGTGCGAGCTTATACGAAGAAGAATCAGTCAAATGAAAAAGCGGCCTCGGCCGCTTTTTCATGTTTTCGTGATTTTTCGCAATAAGATGATCGCGAGACTAATGCCCCCAGCAATCAACATATACAAGATAATTTCCATCCAAGTGTTCATTCGTCGTCTCCATCCGCAAAGATTGCGAGCTCCCCTTGTGGCATCGCGACCAACAGATAGGCGTCTCCACCAAGTGGTCTCGCGTCCCCTGCTTGCCAGCACTCAAAGTGTTCTTGATATCCATTGATGAAGAGAAGGGATCCGGATTCAAATTCCAGTTCGAGGTGAGGGTGTTCGTCACCGAGGCGTACTTGATGGATGCGCTCTCTTCTTAAGCGCATGAGCTGTTCGAGTTGTTCACCTTCGTCAAACGTATTTTGCGTCGCATGGACATGCCACGGTCCCTCAATGGAGATCCAAGATTCCAGTCCTTGACGACTGAAATAGAGAAGATGATGGTTCGGACCAGAACCGAAATCGATTCCGACAAAAGAAGAGGCGGTAAAGAGGTGATGCAAAATAGATGTCGCTTGTTCGTGCTCTGTGGTAGACACACCGTCACCTCACTTTAAAGAGTTGTTATCATTATCATTTCACGTTACCACGCTAAAGTAAACGAATCTAACTCAATCTAGAAAAGAAACTGTAGATGATTCGCAAAGTATAATTTTGATTTATTTCACATTTCTGTATACAAAAAAACGGACATTCACGATGAATGTCCGTTTTTTTCAAACCTCATTATGCTTCGACAAAGGCAGCGCCGATCACACCCGCATCTCCTGACAATTGAGTGAGGCAGAGACGCGTTTTTCCACTAGCATGTAGATACATTTTATTCGAGACTGCTTGTTGTAATTCGTTCCAAAATAATGAGGCCGACATCATGACGCCGCCTCCTAATACAATCACATCAGGATCGACGGTATGAATGATGTTAGCTAGTCCGCTAGCCAGTTCCTCGACGAAGTGATGGCGGTACTCGTCATCTGATAATAGCGAAGGGACGTTTGTATATCCTTTTTCGCTTGCGCGACTCATGAGCGCGGTACCACTTGCGAGTGATTCGAGAGAGCCTCGATTCAGTACAGGGTGAACTGGTCCGTTCGAACGGATAATCATATTTCCGATTTCACCGGCACTGCCGTTCGCCCCTCGAATGATTTGATGTTTATAGACATAACCGCCACCGATTCCAGTGCTGACTGTTACATAAAAAACAGCATCGAATCCTTTTCCTGCTCCAAATTTAGCTTCTGCGAGAGCTGCTGCATTCGCATCGTTTTCAAGGGTGACAGAAAAGCCGAGGCGCTGTGTTAAAGGCTCAACGATTTTTTGATTGTGCCAATTCGGGAGGTTTGGAGGCGTTAAAAACATCCCTTGTTTCAAATCGAGTGGACCGGGAGCCACAATTCCAACATGCTGGATATCGAATTCAACATTGAATTGATTAATCGCAGTCTCAATAGATTGTAGTGTCTCTTCGAAAGGAAGTTGAGGCTGCGTGTTAAACGTGAGTTGTTTCAGTACTTCACCTTTGAGTGAAACAGCCGCAATCCGAGTGTTCGTCCCTCCTAAATCAATCCCGATTCGGACAGCTTGTTTTTCATCGGAAGGAACACCAGTCACTAGACAAATCGCTTCTCCCTCAATCAAGAACGACTCATTGGCCGGGAGAAGGAGTGTACCTCCCGTAGGTACTTCCATCTCATCAATGATTAATGTTCCTTGCACGACAGATAGTAACCGGAACGTGTCGGTCGAAATCTTTTCTTTCGCTGTAACATGCCATTTTTCCACGAAGAAGAATGGATTCTTCGTCAAACGTGTTCGAAAGTGATCGAGTTGACGGATTGGTTCACTATAGCCAAGGTGAGGGACGAAAGAAGCGAGAATGCCCTTTTCTACGTGAAGTTCACGTGGACGACCGGTCGTCACATCCAGTCGCTCGTAATCGTATAGACGATAGGTTGTGTCCGAACTTTGTTGAATTTCCAGTACGCATACCCCTTTTGTCAATGCATGGACCGTTCCAGCTGGGACATAGAAAAAATCACCGGCATGAATCGATTTTCGTATCAAGCCGTGTTCCAAATCGCCTGTTTCAAGCGCTTTGTTGAAGTCTTCTGAGGTGGCATAGGAGTGACCGTAAATGAGTGTCGCATTTGCTGGAGCATCGAGAATATACCAACATTCATTTTTTCCATATGATTCGTTTTCGAGTTGTTCCGCTAACGAATCATCAGGATGAACTTGAATAGACAAATCATCGTTCGCATCAATCCATTTAATCAGTAGCGGAAACACGTCCGCTTTAATTTGAAACAACTCTGGATATTGTTGATAGAGTTCACGCAAAGAAAGACCAACGTAGGGTCCGGAAGCAACGGCTGAACTACCTTTTTCTAATGCAGAAGCCGTCCAAGCTTCACCGATCGAAGGGTCATTGAAATCGAAACCAAATTGCTTCAGACGCTCCCCTCCCCAAAGTCGCTGTTGATAGTGTGGTTTTAAAAGAATAGCGCTCATATCCTGTCCTCCTGTTAATTTGATATACACTTATGAATTTAAAAACTAAACAAAGTTTAAATCAAGTATAGACATGAAATAAATCATGTGTATAATAAAACATGTAACCGATTTCAAATAAGGAGTGAGGACACATGAAGAAAATCTTATTAGCGTGTAGTTCAGGGATGTCGACGAGTTTACTCGTAACGAAGATGAAAGATCATGCCACATCAATCGGGGATGAGGCGAAGATTTGGGCAGTCGGTCAAGATCAGGTCGTAACCGAGATGGACGAGGCAGATGTGATTTTGATTGGTCCACAAATGCGTTTCTTGTTGGATAAATTGAAAGCGCAAACATCAACACCGATTGAAGTGATCGATATGATGGCATACGGCACGGCGAATGGAAAAGCTGCATACGAACAAGCGATGAAATTAATGGGGTGAACAACGTGGAACAGGTAGACGAGTTAACCTTGGAGCAAATGGCATTCATGATGATTTTGCACAGTGGCAATGCGAGAAGTACGATTCAGGAAGCGATTCAACTGTATAAAACGAGTTCTTATGAAACGTTCGAAGAAAAGATTGATGAGGCACGTGGACAATTAAAAGAAGCACATCAAACACACTTTTCACAAATCCAAAGAGAAGCGAATGGAGAAAAAACAGACGTCTCTTTATTGCTTCTTCATGCAGAGGACCATTTAATGTCTACGCAAACAATGCTTGATTTGACAGCGGGTTTGGTCGAAATGGTCGAACAAAAGATTGTAAATCCTAATCAAGAAGGGTGAATCATATGTCACAGGACAATAAGATGTTCAACATGATCAGTAAACTGCTCATGCCGATGGCGACCTATTTAAACAACAGTCGCTATTTACAAGTATTGCGAGATGCATTCATGCTCGCTTTCCCGATTACCATGTTTGGGTCAATCATCGTCGTCATTGCAAACCTGCCGTTCCTCGACCGTTTCATGTCCCAGAGTACACTCAGTGTATTTAAAACATCACTCGGAAACGCACCATCTGCAACGATGGGGATTATGTCTATCTTTGTCGTCTTCGGTATCGGGTATTATCTATCGAAAAGTTATCAAGTCGAGGCTGTCTTCGGAGGAGCGATCTCGCTCGTGTCTTTCCTTCTCTTAACGCCTTTCTTGATTGAAGTTGACGGTATGTCAGAGGCAGTCGGGAATGTCCTTCCGTTGGATCGCCTTGGAGCGAAAGGGATGTTCCTTGCGATGATTACCGGATTCCTGTCCGGTGAGATTTATCGATTTGTCGTTCAAAAGAACTGGACGATTAAGATGCCGGATGGAGTACCGCCAGCTGTTGCGAAATCATTCTCAGCACTTGTTCCTGCATTATTAACCTTGACTGTATTTTTAACATTCAACATCATCGTGACGAACTTATTCAATACGAATCTTCATGACGTCATTTTCAACGTCGTTCAGCAACCACTTGTGACATTGGGGAATGGTCTCATTCCAACGTTGATTGCAATCTTCTTCGTTCAGCTATTTTGGTTCTTCGGACTTCACGGTCAGGTCATCGTCAACTCGGTGATGGACCCGATTTGGAACACATTATCTGTGGAGAACTTGACGGCTTATACCTCGACTGGAGATGTTCCGAACATTATCAGTAAACAGTTCATTGAAATTTACACGGTAGGGCTTGGTGGTTCCGGATCTACACTTGCTGTCGTCGTGGCTATCTTGTTGTTCTTGAAATCGAAACAGTTGAAACAAATCGGGAAACTATCCCTCGGACCTGGACTATTCAACGTAAACGAGCCGGTCATCTTCGGACTTCCAATCGTTATGAACCCGCTCATCATGATTCCTTGGATTGTCGCACCGCTCGTGACGGTAACGGTCACATATTTCGCGATGTCGACAGGCTTAGTCCCACCACCAACGGGTGTCGCTGTTCCATGGACTGTCCCAATGTTCTTGAGTGGTATCATGGCGACGAACTCGCTTGCCGGAGGTCTTCTTCAAATCGTGAACTTCTTCATTATTTTGGCGATTTGGTTCCCGTTCTTGAAATTTATCGACCGCATGAACTTGAAAAAAGAGTTAGAAGAATCAACAGATAAACAAGAAGCAGTGTAAACAAATAGAGAAAATAGAAATAAGGGAGAGATAAAAGATGACGAACCCGACACAAACACGAATGAAAGAGCAAAAGACCTATCAATTTCCGACAGACTTTTGGTGGGGAACGGCTTCTTCTGCTACACAGATGGAAGGTGCTGCTTTTGAAGGTGGAAAAGGATTGAACATCTGGGATTACTGGTACATGCAAGAGCCGAATCGCTTTTTCAATGGCGTGAGCGCAACAGAGGCCTCAAACTTCTATCATTTGTATGAAGAAGATATCGCATTGATGAAAAAACTCGGGCATAACACGTTCCGTTTCTCCATTTCATGGTCACGTCTTTTTCCAAAGGGTGTCGGGGAAGTAAATGAAGAGGCAATCACATTTTATAACAATGTCATCAATTGCTTAATCGATCATGGTATCGAACCGTTCATCAATCTGTATCACTTCGATATGCCGATGGCGCTTCAAGAACAAGGTGGTTGGGAATCACGGGAAGTCGTGGAGGCATATGTCACCTTTGCGAAGACATGCTTTGAGTTGTTTGGTGACCGCGTCGAGAAGTGGTTCACGCATAATGAACCGATTGTACCGGTAGAGGGTGGATATTTATATGATTTTCATTATCCAAACGTTGTTGATTTCAAGCGAGCTGTCCAAGTAGCGTACCACTCGATCTTATCGAGTGCGAAGGCAATCGAAGCGTATCGTGACATGGGACAATCTGGGCAAATCGGGATCATCTTAAATCTGACACCCTCATATCCGAGAAGTCAGCACCCAGCTGATTTGAGCGCAGCGCGCATTGCTGATGCGATGTTCAATCGCTCGTTCCTCGATCCATCTGTTTTAGGCACGTTCCCTCAAGAACTAGTAGAAGTGCTGAAGTCTGAAGATGCGATGCCACAGATGGAAACAGGCGATCTTGAACTCATTCGAGAACATACAGTCGACCTGCTTGGCATCAACTATTACCAGCCGCGTCGCGTGAAAGCAAAAGCATCACTGCCGAATCCGGACGCACCATTCTTACCGGAAAACTTATTTGATTTTTATGAGATGCCTGGACGTAAAATGAATCCATATCGTGGATGGGAAATTTACGAAAAAGGAATCTATGATATATTAATCAATCTAAAAGAAAACTATGGTAATATTCCTTGCTTCATTTCAGAGAATGGAATGGGGGTCGAGGGTGAAGAGCGGTATCGTGACGAGAACGGAAGTGTCCAAGACGATTATCGAATTGATTTCATTCGCGAACATCTGAAATGGATGCATCAAGCGATTGAAGAGGGTTCGAACGTGAGAGGCTATCATCTTTGGACGTTCATGGACAATTGGTCATGGAGCAATGCTTATAAAAATCGCTATGGATTTGTAGGCATTGACTTAGATACGCAACAACGTACTGTAAAAAAATCAGGGCACTGGTTTAAACAGTTGATTGACGCTAATGGTTTTACAGAATAATGAAGTAAGCTGACAAAGACTACTCTTTGTCAGCTTTTTTTGATATATTGTACATATATGTCTATACATGAGGTGCTATATGTCTACTAAGAAAAAACCGAAATATGAAACCATTGCTAATGAAATTCGTAAAAGAATTATTGAACACGTTTATCCGCTAGAACATGCATTACCTGATGAAATCCATTTGGCCCAAGAGTTTGGGGTGAGCCGAATGACGATGAAACGTGCGCTTGAGATTCTCGTCATGGAAGGGCTGATTTATCGTAAACGTGGTAAAGGAACATTCATTTTACAGTCGAGCTTCCAAAAAGATCGCATCAACGTGATTAGTAAAGAAACGAGAGGGCTGACTCAAGTAATCGGAGATCGCTCGTTACGAAGTGAGGTCCTCAATTTTGAGGTAAAGTTTCCGTGTCAGGAAGTCGCCAATCATCTCATGATTGAGCTGACAGAACCAGTCTATGAAATACGTCGTGTGCGTTACGTAGACGATGAGCCATATGTCATCGAATTGACGTACATGGTTGCTAACCTCATTACAGGAATCACACGTGAAATTTTGGAAAAATCCGTGTACGCGTATATTCAAGAAGATCTGGGTTATACGATTACAAGCTCGCATAAAGTGATTCGAGCAGATAAACCGGATGAGTACGATCAAGCTTACTTGAAGAATGATATCACTGAACCGATTATCGAAGTCGAGCAAGTGGTTTATTTAAGTAACGGGAAACCGTTCGAGTATTCGTTTGCCCGTCATCGATACGATAAATTTGTGTTTTCATCGGTCAATATTGTGAAGTAAAAGTCGCCGCGATGGCGACTTTTTCGTAAGGAGGACCCATCGTGGATGTGAAAATTGAACAAGCAGGATACGAGATAAACGAGCCCGTCATCCAAGACATTTCGTTTGATGTACGGGCAGGTGAGATTTTAGGGGTGATTGGGTCGAATGGTGCGGGAAAAACGACTACCATCGCCTGTCTTACCGGAACGATTCCTTGGATGAAGGGAACGGTCGAGATGGAACGCTATGCGTTTATCCCGGAACAACCGGTCTACTATGATTATTTGACGCTATCTGAACATATCGCACTCGTCCAAGAATTAACGGGAATCGATTCCACAGAAAAAACGGAGGAGTTGCTACAGCTATTCCGGTTAGAGCATGTGACCGATCGGTATCTCTCCTCTTTTTCAAAAGGGATGAAACAGAAGGCGATGATTCTATTGGCGCTCATTCAAGAAGCGCGGGTATTGATTGTCGATGAACCATTTATCGGATTGGATGCGACGACGACGATTCAGTTACTTCGACTGTTAGAAGCGGAGCGTACGAGGGGGGCAAGTGTCTTATTAGTCACACACGTTCTTGATACGGCCGAGCGATTATGCGACCGATTCGTATGGATTGATGATGGACAACTGCTCGCGAGTGGGACGAAAGTGGAGATTCGTGAAGCGCTCGATACAGAGGGGATGACCTTGTTTGACATGATGGAAGATGTGGCGATGCGATGATTGCGAAACGATTGTTTTGGATGCGTGTCTCCCGGTACATAAAACAGCAATGGAAGACGGTCCGATTGATTGTCGACTGGACGATTTTTTTATACGGTGTCCTTCCTCTTCTCATATGGGCAGGCTATTCCTACTGGCAAGTCTGGGAAGGGAACTTCCCCTGGTTGGGTGACATCCCTTATTTTCTCTGGGCACTTCTGATTGGATGGTTCATGTGGCAAGACCGTATGTTTGTCTGGATTGAGCGTGCCGATCTCATCCTTGTGTCAAACCGGAGCATGATTCGGGATTTAAAAAGGTATTCGGTTTGGTATCAACTTACGCAACACGTGATTCAATATGGATGCTATCTGCTGTTGCTTGCACCGATTCTATACGTAAAAGGAAGGGACGTGGGCGAGATTCTCGCGTTTGGGGCTGCACTTTTTCTACTCGCTTGGTGTCACGCATGGGTCCAGTATCATCTACGTCTCCGACACGCCCATCTCATGAAGCGATTTTTAATCGTACTCCTTGCTTTTGTAGGCGTGTATGCGTTATTGATTGAGTCGATATTGCTTAGTGTGTTGATCGGAAGCATCATGGTCACATTTGCGTTATACGTAGGGGAAGGATGGGTGTCGAAACATCCGAGTGTCGGTCGAGAAATTGAAATCGGAGAACGTGAGCGTGCCTCATTCGATCGTGTCCTGTTGACGACGTCAGGAGCCATCGAGAAGACGAGTGAGCGGAAACGTCCCCTGTATCGACCGAGACCGAATCGCTTCGGCACCGTCAGACGGACGATGGCACTCCTTATGTACTTTAGAACGCCGAGTCATCGGAATTTATGGTTTCGACTCATTCCGCTCGGGATCACGAGCGTGATTCTTCTCCCAAGTTGGTTCAAACTAGTGGTTCCGATTTATCTGTTGTATGTCGCCTATCAAGAACAGACGTCGTTCACGAGAGAAATGGAGCGACATCCATTCTTTCAATCCATTCAAGAAAGAGGTTCATCATGAACGAACAGCAGTATGAGCAACTGTTACAAATCGAGACGGCCAAACCTCAGCAAGGATTCCCGTCCTCAGCCGAGTATAACCGTTATGAACCGACTCCTTACGAAGCACTCGATTTGCTTCGGGATGCGTATCCGTTAGAGTCCACAGATACCATCGTGGATTTCGGTTCGGGAAAAGGACGTCTGCCGTTCTATTTAGCGTATACGTTTCGTGTCAGGGCAATCGGTGTCGAGATGGACGGTGGATTTCATGAGGAGGCACTTCAAAATTGGATGAGCTATACGAAGAAACATCGTAATCGGGGAAGTGTTCAATTGGAACAGGGATTCGCGGAGGGATTCATGATTCCACCGGATGCGAATCGATTCTACTTCTTTAATCCGTTCTCGGTGAACGTATTCCGCCAAGTGATTGCCAACATCATCGAATCTGTTGAAACGGTTCCTCGCCCGGTCGATGTGATTTTATATTATCCGGCGGATGAGTACCTCCATTATTTGAACGACGAGACGCCTTTTCAGTACGTACAAACGGTGCGATTGCCGCTGAAGAATCTTCATGAGCGATTTTTGATTTATCGGTTTGATATGATGGAGTCATCTTGGTAATGGAGGAGTGAGCACGATGAAAAAGAAAGACATTTTAGAAGCGTATCGTTGGCGTCAAGCGACGAAAGCGTTCGATGCGGATCGTAAAATCAAAGAAGAGGACATGGAGTTCATTTTAGAGACGGGACGTCTTTCGCCGAGTTCGTTCGGATTCGAGCCATGGCAATTCGTCGTGGTGCGTCGGGAAGATTTACTCCAAAAGATTAAAGATCATGCATGGGGAGCGCAAGGTCAGGCCCTGACTGCCAGTCACTTTGTGTTGATCCTCGCAAGAACACCGAAAGCCATGCGTTACGATGCAGACTATATTCGTCACATCGTGACGGGTGTACAGGGCCGGACGGAAGAAGAGTACGCACAGCGCGTGAAACGAGTGCAAGAGTTCCAGGAGAACGACTACCGTCTCTTAGACGATGAGCGTGTCTTCCAGGAATGGATCAAGCGTCAGACATATATCCCACTCGGAAACATGATGACTGCTGCCGCACAAATCGAAATTGATTCATGCCCGATTGAAGGGTTCAATCAAGAGGAGATTGATGAGTTGTTAATCTCAGAAGGTGTGATGGAACGTGGGGAATGGTCACTTTCAGTCATGGTCGCATTTGGGTATCGAGCGCGCGACTTTGCACCGAAAACACGTCGTGACTTTAACGAAGTCGTCAAATATATTGGATGAAAAAAAGGTCAATCGCCTCATCGATTGACCTTTTTGAATTATTTCCAGTCTGTGATGCGGTCGACTGGGAAGCGGACTGATGGATACCCTTCTTCTGCTGCTTTCCCGATTGAGAGAAGCATGACTGGAAGGTAACGTTCTTTGTCGAGGCCGAACGCTTCAGCGATGTTCGCTTTGTCGTATCCGCCGATTGGGTTTGTGTCATATCCGTGTGCACGTGCGACGAGCATGAGTTGCATCGCAACGAGACCTGAATCGAGCATGATGCTGTCCTTGATCATTTCTTTCGGTGCATCTTTGAAGATGCCTTTGATCATGTCGACTTGACGGTCGCGGACTTCAGACGGCATCATACCGCGCACTACCGCTGTATCGAAAATCTCTTCTGTGTAATCTGCCATTTGATAGTCGGCGAAGAGGGCGATGACAGCTGAAGATGTTTCCACTTGGCGTCTGTTGAAGCTTGCGAGTGGAAGGAGTGTTTCTTTTCCTTCTGCGCTATCGATGACGACGAAGCGCCATGGCTGTAAGTTAAGGGATGAAGGAGCTGTTGTCGCTTCTTCAAGAATTTGTGTCATTTCTTCTTTTGAGATTTTGACGTTCTCATCGTATACACGAATCGAGCGGCGTCCTTTGACAATCTCCATAAAGTCTTTTTGTGTAGCAGTGTTCATATTGTAGTCTTCCTTTCATGGTCAATAGTATCTTGTAACATCGTGAGTGATGCTAGTAACTGTTGTTGATCCTCTACCTTCATGTTGACAAAAAGTCGGTCCGTTAAGCACTCTTTTTGCTCAGTCCAATGTGCAATTTGTTCACGACCATCGTCTGTCAACTCAACATAGATGACACGGTTGTCTTGTTCACAGCGTCTCCGCGTGATGAGTCCTTGTGTCTCTAACTGTTTCAAGTGTCGGGTGATGGCGGCATGGTCGACATCGACGCGCTGTTGCAATTCACGTTGCCGCAATGGACCGACGTGATACAAGTTGCTCAAAATGTCGTAGCGACTCAAGCTGAGCCCGTCCATTTCAGAGTCGAATAATTGCCCTAATTCTTTTTGTACAGTGATGATGTGATAGAGAATTTGATCACGAAGCGAGCAAGAATCTCGCATGCACATCGCCTCCTCAAATCATTGATGACTCAATCATTGATGGGTCACACAATGTATAGTAAACCCATCCTGACGATATTTCAAATAAAAAGTTTTAAAAAATAGGTTGTCAAACTGTTATATAATAGTCTATATTATAACAAACTGATATATAACAATGATTAAAGGAGGATGTGAACGCTTGGAACACTATGAACGACTAGATAAGTATCATATTCATGAGAAACTGCTCGAATTTGTGAATAAAAACGTTCTTGAACCTCATGAAATCAATGATTTTTGGGAAGGGGTCGAATCGCTTCTAGAGCGTTTCATTCCAGTGAATCAGACACTTCTGGAGCAGCGCAAGACATTCGAGCGATTGTTACAGGAATGGTACAGTAGGCAAGACGAAGTCGATCCAATCGAATACGAGACATTTTTAACGTCGATCGGCTATATCGAACCGGTCGTCGAAGATTTTAATATCGACGTGTTGAATGTCGATCGCGAAATCGCTCATCAAGCGGGACCGCAACTCGTCGTACCGTTAGACAATGCCAGATATGCACTCAATGCCGCCAACGCCAGATGGGGAAGTCTCTACGACGCTCTTTATGGGACGGACATGATTGACGAGACAGACGGTATGGAAAAGGGGAGAGCATATAATCCCGTTCGCGGTAATGAGGTCATTCGGTTAGCGAAACAGTTTCTGGATGACACGTTTCCGCTACCATCAGGGTCGCACAAGGAAGTGACACGATACGTCGTTCGTGACGATGTCGCTTATGCGGTAATCGGGGACGACGAGCATTCGTTCGCAGATGATTCTTTCGTCGGTTACACCGGGGAACCGAACGAGTTGAAGACGTTGATGCTAAGGCACCATGCCTTACACGTTGAACTTCAATTCGACCGCGAGCATCCGATCGGAAAGATTGATCCTGCTGGACTGATGGACATCGAGCTCGAATCAGCCCTATCCGCAATCGTGGATTGTGAAGACTCGGTCACAGCCGTTTGCGCGGAAGACAAAGTTCATCTGTATCGTAATTGGCTCGGTCTAATGGATGGGACGCTTGAAGCCTCGTTCCAAAAGAATGGGAAGCGACTCTCTCGGCGCTTAAACGAAGATAAATGTTTGCTTGGAAAAGATGGAGCGGAAGTCACCCTCCCAGGACGCGCGCTCTTATTCATTCGGAACGTTGGACACTTGATGACGACGGACTTGATTCTTGATGCAGAAGGTCGCGAGGTACCAGAAGGAATCGTGGATGCCATCTTTACTTCATTGATCGCAAGTCGCCATCTTCATCGTCGTCTCAACTCTCGGGAAGGATCGATTTACATCGTCAAGCCGAAAATGCACGGCTCTGAAGAAGTGGCATTCACCAATGACCTGTTTGACGCCGTAGAAGATTTACTGGACCTTCCTCGCTATACGTTAAAAGTCGGCGTCATGGATGAAGAGAGACGAACGTCGCTCAACTTGAAAAATTGTATCGCGCAAGTAAAAGAGCGAGTCGTCTTCATCAACACGGGCTTCCTCGACCGCACGGGAGATGAGATTCATTCCTCGATGACGCTCGGACCAATGCGTCGGAAGGGGGAAATGAAGACGTCACCTTGGCTCGCTGCATATGAACGGTTGAATGTATCAACCGGTCTCGAGAGTGGGTTCCATCATCAAGCACAAATCGGAAAAGGGATGTGGGCGATGCCTGACCGGATGCAGGACATGATGCGTGAAAAAAGGGCACATGTACGCTCCGGGGCAACGACGGCATGGGTGCCTTCACCGACCGCGGCGACGCTCCATGCGATGCACTATCATCAACTCGATGCTTTTGATGTACAGCGAGAATTGATCAAGCAACCTCATTCGAAACATGAGAGACAACAACTCCTCGATATCCCGCTCGCGACGCGCATCTATTCGCAAGAAGAGATTAAAGAAGAGCTTGAGAACAACTTGCAAGGATTGCTCGGGTATGTCGTCCGTTGGGTCGAACAAGGTGTCGGTTGTTCGAAAGTGCCGGATATTCACCATATCGGACTGATGGAAGACCGGGCGACACTCCGTATTTCGAGTCAACACGTGGCCAACTGGTTGCATCACGGCATCTGTTCAGCAGAACAAGTCGAGGTCACCCTTTATCGGATGGCACGAGTCGTCGATGAGCAAAACGAGTCAGACCCGAATTATCGACCGATGACGCCGAACGTTAATCAGTCAATCGCCTATCAAGCCGCCCACGAACTCGTGTTTCATGGGTTGAAACAACCAAACGGGTACACGGAGCCAATCTTGCATCGTCGCCGCCGTGAATTTATGAAACGTCAAACTGTGGAGTTAAACCTTAAAGGAGGAACCTCATCATGACAACGAAAAAAATGGAAAGCGAACAGTTGATTGAACGTTGGGTCGTCCGCCGCATCGTATCTGGAGAATCGACAGCATCTTTGGCGAATACGGCATTCGTATACGGCAACGACTTGATGCGTCTCGTCTTGGACCGGACAGATGGGTCGCTCCAAATCATGAAAGAGCCGATCGATGAAGTTGTCGTTTTCCGCAAGCCGGAAGATCGGGACGAAGAAAATGTTTGCCGTTGCTGCGGGATGGAGCATTCGACGTTCAAGGCAGCATTGGAGTGTTGTGCTTACCTTGACTAAACCATTTGTTTTGCATCATCTGTTATATAACAAATTAAATTTATTGAAGTTAATATAATACAGGAGGGGTTATCGATGAAACAACGCGAAGAATTGGTGAACAGCTGGAAGTCAGAACGATTTGAAGGGGTAGAACGTCCATACTCTGTAGAAGACGTCATGAAATTACGAGGATCCATCGTGATTGAACAGACACTCGCGACAAAAGGAGCGGAACGCTTATGGCAATTGATGCACGAGCGTGACTACGTCCATGCACTCGGTGCGTTGACAGGGAACCAGGCGATTCAGCAAGTAAAAGCAGGACTCGAAGCCATCTATTTGAGTGGTTGGCAAGTAGCGGCGGATGCGAACTTGTCAGGTCACATGTATCCGGACCAGAGTCTATATCCGGCCAACTCGGTGCCAAGTGTCGTCAAACGAATCAACCAAGCGCTTCAACGTGCTGACCAAATTCAAACGGCAGAAGGGAAAGGCGACACGCATTGGTTCGCACCGATTGTCGCGGATATGGAAGCCGGTTTTGGTGGGGTGCTCAACGTATTCGAATTGACGAAGGCGATGATTGAAGCGGGGGCTGCCGGTGTTCATCTCGAGGACCAGCTCTCGTCTGAGAAGAAATGTGGTCACCTCGGTGGGAAGGTATTACTCCCGACGCAGACGGCTGTGAAAAACTTGATTTCGGCTCGACTCGCGGCAGACGTCATGGGTGTCCCGACAATCATCGTAGCGCGGACAGATGCGCACGCGGCGAACTTGATCACGAGCGACATCGACCCAATCGATCATCCGTTCATCATTGGAGAGCGTACGCCGGAAGGCTTCTATCGTACGGAAGCAGGTATCGAGCAAGCAATCGCTCGTGGTCTCGCTTATGCACCGTATGCAGACCTCGTCTGGTGTGAGACGTCCGAACCAGATTTGGCAGAGGCACGTCAATTTGCCGAAGCGATTCATGCGAAGTATCCAGGCAAACTTCTCGCTTACAACTGCTCGCCATCGTTCAACTGGAAGAAGAAGCTGTCAGACGAAGAGATCGCCACGTTCCAACAAGAAATCGGCGCAATGGGATACAAGTTCCAGTTCGTTACACTCGCTGGATTCCACGCGCTCAACTTCGGCATGTTTGAGCTCGCACGCGGTTACAAAGATCGTGGCATGGCGGCGTACTCGGAGTTACAGCAAGCAGAATTTGCGGCTGAAGTACATGGTTACACGGCGACACGTCATCAGCGTGAAGTCGGAACGGGTTACTTCGATGAAGTCTCGCTCGTCATCTCAGGTGGACAATCATCAACGACAGCGCTCGCAGGTTCGACCGAGACTGAACAGTTTGAAACACCGTTGCATTGAGCGATGCCCCTCGACAAGAGGGGTTTTTTGTGTCCAAATTTGGAACACCTGCATCCTGTTCACTTAAATGTGACGTATTTCACATTTTTGTTGTCGAACTCTTGCTACGCTGAACATGTCAAAATGAATATGGAGGTTATGACAGATGACACAGACATTCACGGGCGATACGCACGTATCTGAAATCGTCAAACAATGCCCGCAAGCGGCAGACATTTTCAAACGGAACCGAATCGATTTTTGTTGTGGCGGCAACCGACCACTCGCTGAAGCGACTGACAAATCGAAACGGTCGACGGAAGACATTTTAGAAGAAGTTAATGCGCTCTATCAACGCAAGCAAGAGATGAACGAGAAGAGCATCGATTGGGATGCCGCTTCTTCTTCGGAATTGATTGAGCACATCATTTATAAGCATCACCAATTTTTGACGGACGAATTGCCACAGCTCACACCATATGTGACAAAAGTGTTCCGGGTCCACGGACAAAATCATCTGCACCTCGGACGCATTCATCAACTGTTCAATCAATTGAAAGTGGAACTTGAACAACATATCGTCAAAGAAGAGACAGAAGACTTCCCGACGCTGCTTCGTCACGAGACCGCACCGACAGCTGAAACGAGACGGGAGCTTGATGACATCTTGGCCTCGCTCGAGTCAGAACATGCAGCAGCCGGGGACATTTTAAAAGAGTTGCGTCACATCACAAATGACTATACGCCGCCTGAAGGAGCGTGTGGGACGTATCGTCTTGTCTATCAACGGTTAGAAGCGCTCGAATCGGATACGTTTGAACACATTCATCTCGAAAACAACATTTTATTCCCGCGGGCGCGCGCGTTCGCTTAAGCAGTGGCACACCCCTACTTACGTAGAGGTGTCTTTTTGTGACGTTTGATACAGATGGGAGGCAAATCAAGCGCTACGATAAAGGGGAGGCAAAGGAGTGATTAATCATGAAACGGGTGAGTGAAGTCATCGTAGGGGTGACGGTCGCCTTATTACTAAGTCAAGTCTGGTCGAGTTCAGATTCGGAGGACACCGTGACCATTTTGGCGGCGGCAAGCTTAGGACCGGCTTTAGAAGCGGTCGAGCGACAACTTGAAGCAGAGTTCGATGGGATCGATGTTCGAGTCGTGACGAACGGGAGCGGCGCCTTGCGAGCACAAATCGATCACGGGTCTCCGGCAGATATCTTTTTAGCCGCGAGCGTTGATGATGTCGACCGACTACAAATCCCGATTCTAGAGCGGGATGCGTTCTTGTATAACGAGCTGTGGCTCGTGACACCGAAAGGGAAACCGTGCGCGGAGACATGGTACGACTTAAACGCATGTGCTCGGATCGTCATCGGTGACCCGGTCAATGTCCCGGCCGGTCGCTACGCGAAAGCGGCGCTAGAAGTGGAAGGCGTGTGGGAAGAAGTGGAACCGCGAATCATGTTCGCCCAGAATGTAAGACAAGTATTGACGCTCATCGAACAAGGCGATGCCAATGCGGGATTCGTCTATAAGACGGAACTGACGACGGACGTCGAGTCGCTTCAGTCGGTCCCGTTTGAAGCGACAGGTACGATCGCGTATCCGGCGGTCCGGTTGACGCACAACCCATACGTACACGATGTGTACGCGCGTTTGTTTGACGATGATATCCAAGCTCACTTTTTAGCGAAAGGATTTTCTAAATGACGCAACATCCACTTCAACTCACATTCGAAGTCGGGATGATGGCGACGGTGAGCGCCTTCGTCCTCGCCTTCGGAGCGGCTTATTTCATGCATCACCGTCAATTCAAAGGAAAGCGGCTGCTCGAGACGGTGTTTTTACTGCCGCTCATCTTGCCGCCGACAGTCATCGGACTATACGCCTTGATTGTCCTCGGGAACAACGGGATCGGCGGATTGTTACCGATTACGATCTTGTTCACGAAACAGGCGAACATCATCGCATCCGCCTTGGCCGCGTTTCCGCTCATCTACCAAACGATTCGTCTCGGTCTTAAACAACTCGATGCGGAATGGTATGAGGCCGGACGCGTGCTCGGTGGGTCAGAGCGCCAACTGTTCACCTACGTGACGATTCCGCTGCTGTTACCTGCGTTGACGAGTGGGTTTGTCCTTGGTTTCGCACGGTCAATCGGCGAGTTTGGGATCACGATGATGATTGCCGGAAATATCCCGGGCGAGACGATGACGCTCGCCACAGCGATTTATATGGCGACAATCAACGGAGATATGACCCAGGCGCTCGTCTGGAGCGGATGGTTGGTTGGTTTGGCGTTTTTAGTCCTCTGGCTGAGTGAACGTTATGGCAAGCGTTCATATTAGTCGATCACGTCGATTTTTTTCACATAAGACCGGTTCGGAGTATTTAAGATACTCGGACCGGTCTTTTTCCAAATGTGGACGTGGTCTCCGACAGTGATTTGCTCGAACGTGGCTTTCACTTGAAACTTGAACCAGCTTACGTCTTCCGGTTCACTTTGTGCGAACAAGGTGTCAGGAGAGAGCGTGGCCTCTTCTGCGGTAATTCCGCTGATGACGAGTGCGGTGCGGTCAGATTCATTTATTTCAATCACATACCCCTCGACATCTGGTTCGGTCGTCGCTCGATTGGCGAAGACGAAACCGATGGAAAAGACGACGAGCATGGCCGCGATGGTGAGGAATAACATGATTTTAAGCGATGATTTCATAAGGGAACGCCTCCTTCGTTCATTATTCTGTCACGTCTCGAATCGCTTATCTGTGAAAAAAGTAACAGTTAAGTCGAGATGTCATCTTTATGATGAAACTATGAAGTCGCTCGGAAAGAGAAGGGGGAACACATATGTCCGATCGTTATTTTTATTCGACCGCCGCAAAGTGGTCGTTCGTAGGATTCACCGTCTTGGTGCTCTCGACATGGATCGCCTCGGCAGGATTTGAGCACGTAGACATGGCGCTGTTCGGCTACTATATCGCCGCCGTCATTTGCATGATTGGGATGGTCGTCCGCTTGACGTTATTTTTTGCACGGCCGGCCACCTCACAAGTATTGAAGCGGAGCCTCAAACAAATGAAGGCAGAAAAGAAACGGGCCGGTAAAGCCGTCGCCACGACAACTGTCAATAACATCGTCTTACAGAAGTTCATCTGGGAACGTGGTTGGTACCGCTGGACCCAACATATGTTGATTGCCTGGGGATGTCTCGGGTCGTTCGCCATCACATTCGGGCTGACGTTCCAATGGATGCGGTTTGATTTGATTGATATCGAGACGTATCAGATTGTCGTCTTTAACATCCCGACCATCAAGATGGCTGCGCACGGGTTGTTCGCGGAGCTCGTCTATAACGGGTTGAACATCACCGCGCTCATGTTGCTCGTCGGCGTGCTCATGGCACTCTATCGCCGAATCAACGACCAGGACGTGAAAGTGACCCAGCGGTTCGAATTTGATATTTTACCGCTCCTCATGTTGCTCATCGTCACTGTCTCGGGATTGTTGTTGACCGTTTCGTACGTGTTCTTCGGAGGCTTCATCCATCACGAGCTCGCCTTGTTCCATCAATTGACCGTCATCATCTTTTTATGTTACTTCCCGTTCGGTAAACTGTTCCACTTGCCGGTCCGACCGATGGCGGCCAGCGTCCCGATGAACTACCGGGAAGTCGAAGCGGATGAGACCCGTGTCTGCGCCGGGTGCGGGACACGTTATGCGACGGACAATCAAGTCGAGGACGTCCAAGCGATTTTGCAAGCACAGACGATCCAGCTCGGGCTCAGTGACGGGACCCAGCTCTCCGATTACTGCCAACCGTGTCGACGTTCGATGCGTGTGAAGATGCAATTGAACTTGATGAACGGACAGTTACCGACACACCCGGTCGATACGAACACAGGCATGTCGATGCCAGGATTCGGCCGACCGAAGGAGACGAAAGGTGAGGCAAAAGATGAGACACCTGTGCGTTAAGTGCGGCGAACCGACCGGCACGCTTGAAGAGATTGAACAAGTGAAACAATTGCTCGAAGGGTCGGACCAACTCGTAAAAGTCGATGCGGCGCACACGGTCCAAGACCTCTGTCACGGCTGTCGTCGTCGGGCCCGGCTCGATTCGGCGCTCGGACGGCCTGGAAGTGACGGGATGCATTATCCGCTTCAAACGATTAACGGCTATCACGTCAGTGGATTTTCAAAACGAAGAGCGGTAACGTTCTATGGAGGGGAAGACGATGAGTGACTTTTTAACGTCGCCAGAAGTACAGAACTTAATCAAACCAGGCGAAAAATTGATTACAACCCATTGCTGTTACTGTGGCATGCAGTGCGGCATGCATATCCGGGTCGATGAGAAAACCGGGGCCGTCAAAGGCGTTGAACCACGCTACGATTTCCCGGTCAACAAAGGAAAACTTTGTCCGAAAGGCGTCACGGCCTATCAAACGATCGAACATCCGGACCGCATCATGACTCCGCTCATCAAACGGAACGGCAAGTTTGAGAAAGCGACATGGGAAGAAGCACTCGACGTGATCGAAGCAAACTTTAAACGCATTCAACGAGAGCATGGGAAAGATGCGGTGTCCGTCTTCGGCGGCGTCTCGATGACGAATGAAAAATGTTACCTCGTCGGGAAGTATGCGCGGGTCGCACTCGGCACACGGTTCATCGATTACAACGGTCGCTTCTGCATGTCGTCAGCTGCCGGCGGTTTCTTAAAGACACTTGGGATTGACCGCGGAGCGACGCTTCCGTGGACGGAGTTCGAGCACGTCGACACATTCTTTGTCGCCGGTTCGAATATCGCCGAATGTCATCCGACGACGACGCAACATATTTGGAAGGCGAAAGACAAAGGCGCGAAAATCATCGTCGCCGACCCGCGTGAAATTCCGATGGCGCGCGTCGCCGATGTCCATCTCGATTTGAAGCCAGGGACGGATGCGGCGCTTGCGATGGGACTGCTCAACTTTTTAGTCGAACACGATTATGTTGATCAAGCGTACGTGGATGAGCGTTGCGATAACTATGAAGAGTTGAAAGCGTCGGTCCGAGACTGGACGCTCGAACGGACGAGTGAGGTGACCGGTGTCGCCATCGAAAAACTCGAGAAGGCCGGTCATATTTATGGGAAGAGCCCACGTTCGGTCATGTTGTTCGCTCGCGGCGTCGAACAACAGTCAAAAGGCGTCGACAATGTCTCGCTCTATACGTCGATGGCGCTCTTACGAGGCATGATTGGGAAGTTTGCTTCGGGCGTCGCCACGATGACGGGGCAAGGGAACGGGCAGGGTGGACGAGAACATGGACAAAAAGCAGACCTGTTACCAGGCTACCGAAAATTAACTGATCCGAAAGCCATTGAATATGTGAGCGGGGTTTGGGGCATCGATCCTTCCGAGATGCCAAAACCAGGTGTGTCCGCGTTCGAAATGTTCGATGAGATTCAAGCGGGAACGATTCGGGCGATGCACCTCATGTGTTCGAACCCAGCCGTTTCGGCACCGAACCTTCCGTACGTGTGGGACAGTTTCAACAAACTCGATTTCTTCGTCGTTAGTGACTTCTTCATGTCGGAATCTTGTGAGTTCGCTGATGTCGTCTTACCGGCTTGTTCGTGGGCCGAAGACGAAGGGACGACGACAAACTTAGAAGGACGAGTCATTCGGATCCGGAAAGTGCGCGAACCGCTCGGGGATTCGCTTCCAGACTGGGAAATCATGAAGCGGATCGCTGAGCGGATGGGACGCGGACAGTACTTCCCGTATGAGACGGCGCGTGACATCTGGGAAGAGTTCCGCATCGCGACGAAAGGTGGAGCGGCTGACTACTCTGGGATCACATGGGAACGAATCGACGACGAGTATGGTGTCTTTTGGCCATGTCCGTCCGAAGATCATCCCGGCACACCGACGATGTTCAAAGAACGGTTTGGAACGGCGAATGGAAAAGCAAATTTGCCTGTCGTCACATATCGGCCGGCCGGTGAATATGCGAATGAAGAATATCCGGTCACGCTCACGACAGGTCGGGTCGTCTTCCATTACTTATCGGGCAATCAGACGCGCCGTGTCGACTTCTTGAGCACGATGTCAAAACTGCCGTTCGTGGAGATCCATCCGGAGTTAGCATCAAGTTATGGCCTTCAAACGGGCGACAAAGTCGAGCTTCGCACACGTCGCGGGTCGATTGTCGTCGAAGCACGTTTGACGAAGGCGATTCGAAAAGATACGGTCTTCGTCCCTTATCATTGGGGCAAGGAGCTTGCCATCAATCAATTGACGAACCCGTGTCTCGATCCGATGTCACGCATGCCGGAGTTCAAGGTATGTGCGGTACAAATGAAAAAGTTACCGGCCAACACCCCGTTACACATTAATCCGTTGACGGTCCCGCTCGGATCAAGCGTGCCGTTCATGGCGGACCATGCGATTGCGACGAGCTGTCACGTCATGGATGAGGAGGTTCATACGAAATGAATAAGGTCATGTATTTAGAGTTTGAACGTTGTATCGGCTGTCGGGCCTGTCAGGCAGCTTGCCGCGAATGCGGGGACCACGAGGGGCTCGAGCGCAACTATGTGGATTATATCGATTTCTCGGAGAACCGTCAGACGTTCCCGATGATCTGTATGCAGTGTAAAAATCCGGCTTGTGCTCAAGTATGTCCGGCGAATGCGATTCAAATCACGCCAGAGGGCGTCGTGTTATCGGCTTCAGAAGAAAAATGTATCGGCTGCCGGAACTGTACGTTCGCTTGTCCGTTCGGGATTCCGAAGTTCGACTTTGAGAAGAATAAGATGTATAAGTGCGACATGTGTTACGACCGCTCCAAACATGATATCGCGCCGATGTGTGCGTCGGTTTGTCCGTCGGATGCGATTCGCTTCATCGACCATGACGAGATGATGCAACTCCGTCGTCAACGCGTCCAAATGAACATGATCGAAGGGAAAAAGCCTTCGCAAGACGATAAATGGAATTACGTCCCTGAATTCTTTGGCGTCTATTCCGATTGAGATGGAAAGGAAGATGACTTATGTCGAATGAATCAAAAGACCGGGAACGCTTATCCGAACTCGTCGATAACTTGAGTCGGGCCGATGACGTGAAACTGAATCGACGGGCGTTCATCAAATCAACGTTCGGCGCAGGTATCGCACTCGGTCTCGCGACTATCCCGTTCAATATCGCGGCCTTCGTTCGAAGCGAGCCGAGAACCGACCGTCAGTTCATCACGACGGTCGAGGCGCTAGAGCGCGGGAAATCACTCGAATTTGAATATCCGGGTACGGAACCATCGTTGCTCGTTCATTTAAAGAATGGTGAATTCGTCGCCTATAACAACAAATGCACTCATCTGCAGTGCCCAGTGTTTTATGTGGAGGAAGAAGATGTTCTTCTTTGTCCGTGCCATCGTGGTTACTTCGGTGTCGACGGCCAACCACAGGCCGGTCCGCCGCAGCGGGAACTCCCTAAAATCTTGCTTGAAATCGAGAACGGGAAGATTTTTGCGGTCGGAAGAGAGATTCATCATGGGGCGTAACGGTTGGAGTTTAATCGGATTGGTCATATTGCTCGCGACGAACATGATACTCTTGCAATATACAATTGAGAGCTACATGGTGTATGATCACGCCTCGATGCGACTGTATATGATCATCGCCGTCATCAATGTCGGATTGATCGGCTTATTATATCGATATTGGAAAAAAATTGAATATCGTATGAAAGAATAGTCCTCCCCTTGAAACGCTTCCAAATGTTGATTGCGTTTCGAGGGGGTTTGTGTTTAGAATGAAGGCAAGCTTTCATATGGCGCAACGTGTTTTAAGGAAGGTCGGTGGAAATGGCTCATTCAACTAAAGCGATGGTGCTCGAGGAAACAAAAAAATTGGCACATCGAATCATTCATGTCCCAAAAGGCGGTTTTCTGTTCCGAGAACAAGAAGACGCAGCTGAATTTTATATTGTAAAGAGTGGACTGATTCAAATTTCGAAATTGACGGAAAATGGAAAAGAATTGACGTTACGTTGTTTAAGCGCTGAGGCTTGTTGCGGAGAGTTGACGTTATTCGCAATCGAACCAAAATATTTATTTAACGCCAAGGCGTTAGAAGATAGTGAAATTTATGCGGTCAAAATCGAGCGTATTGAAACGATGATTTTGTCGTCGAACCCGGAATTCGTCCGCGAGTTCATGGTCATGATCAACGAACATATGCGGAAACAGCATACGAAATTTAGAGACTTGGTGTTGAACGGGAAAAAAGGAGCGCTCTACTCGACGCTCATTCGTATGGCGAACAGCTATGGGGTGGAAGTCGAAGACGGCATTCTCATCGACTTGAAACTGAAAAACCAAGAGCTCGCCAATTATTGCGGGACATCGCGTGAACGCGTGAATCGCATGTTGAACGAGCTCGCCCAAGAAGGAATTATTTCACTCCCTTCCCGTCAAATCATTATCCATGACCTCGACCGGTTGAAACTACTCAACCATTGTGAGGACTGTCCGGTCTCGGTCTGTGTCATCGATTGATTACATTATGGCGGCAAGCGATAGCTCGCCTTCAAAATGCTCCAATCCATCGGCCTCGATTGTACAGGCCGATACATAAAACTCGCCATCTTCCATCAACTCATAAGACCGGAGCACGCCTTCGGCTAGCTTGATCCCGTTGGCGCGGACCTCGACGACGACACCTTCCATCGAGCGGACACGCGCTGCGGACAAAAAGTCGAGCCATCGTTTGAAATGGCGATAAACGGTGACCGTGGTCCCGTCCCCTAAGTAACCGATGACTGCCTGTGCGTCATCGATCGTCACGTCATGGTGAGTGTCGATCCGAACGAGCGAGGTGTGCAGCGCTTCTAGTTCTTCTAAAGGACTTTCAAGTGGGAATGTGATATCGAGCCCCGTCTCGGTGAACGCAGCCTCGGCAATCGCGACGCCGAAGACACGGAACACGTGGGCCCCGTCTTGACTGAAGAAATATGGTTGTAGCGCCAAGCGAACTTTGGGCGCACAGTGGATTTGAATGAGATGTGACAAATTAATCCCTCCTCTATTCCTTATCGTAAGGAATCGGGGAGGGTTTTTCTGTGTTCAATGTCACAGAAACAAAAGATAGGCGATTTTGTCACAGATTGATGACAGGGTGAGAAAAAAACTCAAGATGCGAAATAAGTGTGAAAGAAGGCACACTTTTTTAAGAGGACGGTCGATAGGATGGGATTAGGGTACGAATTGAACCGTTAAGAGGAGGAATAGACCATGCAACAATTAGACAAAGGGTCACACGCACTCGCCGAGTGGAAGCCAGAGGATGTGGGATTTTGGGAAGGAACGGGAAAACAAGTCGCCAATCGGAACTTGCTCGTTTCGGTCCCGGCACTGACGCTTGCATTCATCGTCTGGCAAATGTGGTCGGTCGCAGCCGTCCAATTGAATTCGATCGGGTTTAGCTTTACGCAAGGCCAGTTGTTCACGTTGGCCGCACTGCCTGGACTTGTCGGGGCGACGTTGCGCTTTTTCTATACGTTCGCAAACAGTATATTCGGCGGTCGGAACTGGACGATCTTCTCGACATCGATTTTGTTGTTGCCGCTCCTAGGCATCGCCTATGCCGTTCAAAACGTCAATACGCCGTATTGGGTATTCATGATTTTGGCCGCACTTTGCGGACTAGGCGGCGGAAACTTCTCGTCATCAAACGCCAACATCGGCGCGTTTTATCCGAAAGCGAAAAAAGGGACGGCGCTAGGGATTAACGGAGGCATCGGGAACTTGGGCGTCTCGCTCGTCCAATTGATCACACCGCTCGTCATCACGACAAGTATTTTCGGGTTCATCGGCGGGAACGCCCTCGTGACCGAGACCGGCGAAGAGATTTGGCTTCAAAACGCCGCGCTCCTTTGGGTCGTGCCGACCATCATTTTGACGGTCTGCGCATACTTGTTCATGGATAACTTACCGACCGCTCGTCAATCGCTTCGTGAACAGGCGAGCGTGTTTAAAGACAAACATTTTTGGATTCAAACATTGCTCTACACGGCGGCGTTCGGTTCCTTCATTGGATATGCCGCAGCGTTCCCGATGATTTTAAAGTTAAAGTTCCCTGAGTCGGACTTGATGGCGCTCGCCTTCCTTGGTGCATTCCTTGGCGCCTCTTCGCGTCCGTTCGGGGGCTGGATCAGTGATAAGATCGGAGCGGCCAAAGTGACATTGATCGTGTTCGGAATCATGGCGCTCGGTACGATCAGTGTCATCATGGCCATCACGAACAGCAACTTGACGATGTTTTTCATCTCCTTCGTCGTCTTGTTCATCGCAACAGGACTCAACTCTGGAGCGACGTTCGCGATGATTCCCCACGTGTTCGTGGCGACGAAGACACCGGCCGTCGTCGGATTCTCGGCAGCGTTTGCTGCTTACGGCGCATTCTTCATTCCGAAGATGTTCGGTTGGTCGCTCGAGCTCGTCGGTTCGTTCAACGGTGCGTTGTTCGTCATGCTAGGGCTCTATGCGATCTCGATTGCCACCACAATTTATTATTACTTGCGCAGCGGTGCTGAGAAGCCGATTCGCTGACAAATCGACGCAGGGACTGTGAGGGTCCCTGCTGTCGTTGATGGATAGAAAGGATGAACCAAGATGACACCATGGACCGATCGACGGAGACGACCGTTGGAAGACTTACGCATCTCAGTCATTGATAAATGCAACTTTCGTTGCCGATACTGCATGCCGGAAGAAGCGTTCCGCCACCACCAATTTTTAAAACGAGATGAGTTGTTATCGTTTGACGAGATCGAGCGCTTCGTTCGCATCATCGCCCCACACGGCGTGAAAAAAGTGCGTCTGACCGGGGGCGAACCTCTACTCAGGCCGAATCTCGATGAACTGATTCGCCGCCTTCGCGCGGTCACGACCATCGAGACTATCGGGTTGACGACGAACGGCGTCTATTTAGAACGGATGGCGAAAGTGTTGAAGCAAGCTGGGCTCGACCGGGTCAACGTCAGTCTAGACGCCTTATCGGCCGAGACGTTCGGGATGATGAACGGACGCGGCACGTCGCCCGAGACGGTATTACGAGGAATCGATGAGGCGAAACGGCAAGGGCTCGAAGTGAAAGTGAACATGGTCGTCCGAAAAGGCTGGAACGATCATGAAGTCGCCTCGATGGCCGCTTATTTCAAAGAACGGAACATCACACTCCGTTACATCGAGTTCATGGATGTCGGCACGGCGAATGAATGGAACGTCGAACATGTCGTGTCGTCTGAATCGATTCTTGAGGTGTTGAAACAACGAAATGGATTACTTGAACCGCTTGCACCCGAAACACTAGGAGAAGTCGCGCAACGTTACCGTTACACGGATGGGGCGCAAGTCGGCTTCATCTCTTCGGTCAGCCAACCGTTCTGCGGAACGTGTACGCGAGGTCGCCTATCGAGTGACGGCAAATGGTACACGTGCCTGTTCGCAGAAGACGGGACCGATATCCGTGAATTGCTCCGCAGTGGGGCGAGCGATGAATTGATTGCCATGACACTAAAAATGGTATGGGAAGTACGGGACGACCGCTATTCGGAAGAACGGTCGCGAACTGGGAGTCGGACGCGAAACCGAATTGAAATGAGTTATATCGGAGGATGAAGACGATGCAAGCACACAACCATGTACATCAAAACACACAGCGTGTCCGGGCAGCGATTTTGACGATCTCGGATACGCGAACACTCGATACGGACGTGTCTGGCGAACATATTTGTACGCTATTAAAAGAAGAAGCACATACGGTCACATACCGTGAGATCACGAAAGATGACTCATTTGAAATCGAAGCGGCCGTCAGACGAATGGTCGCTGAGAAGATGGACGTCATCTTGACGACCGGGGGAACGGGCATCACGAAACGGGACGTCACCATTGAGACGATTCGACCGCTGCTTGACCGAGAAATGGTCGGCTTCGGCGAGTTGTTCCGTTATGTCAGCTTCACGGAAGATATCGGACCGGCGGCGATGTTGTCGCGAGCTTTAGCAGGACGCATCGGGGATACGATCATCTTTTCGATGCCAGGGTCGCGAGGCGCCGTCGACTTGGCGATGACTCGCTTGATTCTCCCTGAGCTCTCCCATATCGTCTGGGAAGCGACGCGATGATCGGCATCGTCTTGGCAGGCGGAAAATCGCGCCGGTTCGGATCCCCTAAATGGCAAGCCTGTTATGAGGACATCTCGTTTGAAGAGCGGGCGCGACAGACACTCGCTACAACGACGACGTCCCAATGGAGCGTCGTACCGGCCGGACAGTCGATGACCTCATATCAACTTGAAGATGACATGGAATGGCGCGGCATGGGACCGCTCGCCGGCATCATCACCGTCATGCGGCACGTCCCGTCTGATTGGTATGCCGTCTGTGCGTGTGATACGCCCTTGTTGCCGCCGACTGTTTACGAACGGCTTGCGACGGAACGCGGGAAGCAGCCGGTTGTCGCCTACGCAGATAATCGAATCCATCCGCTCATCGCCTTGTATCCCCGCTCGATACTGTCCCAGTTCGAAGCCGCTTTACGTCGAGGCGAACGGGCGGTCATGCTTCACTTGACAGAGGCGACAATCGTCTCGTTTGCTGAACGGGACTGGTTTAAAAATGTGAACACACCGAGTGATTATGAAGAATTGCTAGGAAAGGAAGTGGAGTAATGGAAAAGATGTCGACGCTATTTCGTAAGCCGCTCGCCGTTGACGAGGCGGTCATCCGTGTCCAAGAAGCGACGGGGAAAGGTCGGACGGAAACGGTACCGTTGTATCGAGCGAACGGCCGGATTTTAGCGATGGATCTCACTGCGACGCATGACGTTCCAGCATTTAATAAATCTCCGTATGACGGTTTTGCTGTCCAGTCCGCGGATTTGTTGAGAGCGAGCCGCGATGAACCGGTGACATTACCCATTCAATACGTTCAGGGAGCCGGACACGTCGGAGAACCGCTCCGCGCCGGCGAGGCGATTCGCATCATGACCGGGGCAAAAATTCCAGACGGAGTCGATGCGGTCGTCATGCTCGAGCTCGCACAAGCGGATGAACGAGTCGTGACGTTCAAGCGACCGGCCCGCGATGCCAATATTTCCTATCGTGGGGAAGATATGACGGCGGGGACGAATATCGTTGACCGAGGCACCCGCATTAATCCGGGCGTCATCGCCTTGCTCGCTACGTTCGGGTATGAGCAGGTCGACGTATACGTAAAACCGCACATCACCGTGTTTGCGACCGGTGATGAGCTCGTTGAACCGGGACAGAAAAAAACCGATGGGCAAATCTATAATTCGAATGCATATATGATTCTCGCTCAAATCGAGGCACTCGGTGGCGCGGCGACATATGGCGGTATCTTGCCGGATACGTTCGCTTCGACAAAGCGGGCGATTGACGAGGCACTTCGGACGAGTGATGCCGTCGTCACGACAGGCGGGGTATCGGTCGGAGATTTTGATTATTTACCGGATGTATATGAGGCGCTCGGGGCGACGGTGCTGTTTAATAAAGTTGGGATGCGGCCAGGGTCCGTCACGACGGTCGCGCACGTCGAACATCGGTTGTTGTTTGGATTATCCGGGAATCCGTCGGCGTGTTTTGTCGGAACGGAACTGTTTGTCGGCACGTATATGAAGACGTTATTCGGGCAAGCGGAGCGACCTGTCATCCAGGCGGAACTTGGTGTCGATTTCCCGAAAACGAATCCGTTCGACCGGTTCGTGCGTGGACATGTGACGATTGATGCGACCGGGCAGACGGTGGTTCATCCGAGCGGGAAAGACAAGTCGGGCATCGTCTCCTCACTCGCGACGTGTAACGCGTTGATTCATCTGCCAGGCGGAACGAGAGGGTTTCAAAAAGGGGACTCGGTGCGATGTCGAATCATCGATCAGCTTTGATTTTACAAGTGGTCGGCTATCAAAATAGCGGTAAAACATCGTTCGTTTCTGAGCTGACAGCACGCTTGTCGGCGACGGGGCTCCGTGTCGGTGTCATCAAACACCACGGTCACGGAGGGACGTTCGACTTGCCGATGACGGACTCGCATCGTCACGCGTTGGCTGGTGCCGTGCTATCGAGTGTGATCGGTGAAGACGGGACGTTAATCGAGTGGCAAGCGGTCGACACGTTTGAGTTGCTCCTCAACTGGTACGAGGCGCACGTCGACATCGTGATCATCGAGGGATACAAACGGAAAGATTATCCGAAAGTGGTGCTCGTGCGAGACGGGCATGAACAACCGGTCGATGTGACGAACGTGATCGCGCGCGGAGATTCCGTGGCAGACAAGGACCGGTTGATGCGTTTAGTGGAAAGGTGGATGGAGAATGAAATGGTATCAAGTGAATGAACATCCGCTCGAACCGATGGCGCTTTACGAAACGGTCCGGCATCGAAACGTCGGGGCGGTCGTGCTGTTTATCGGGACGGTGCGAGAAATGACGGGTTCCAAACAGACTGAGCTCTTGGAGTATGAATCATACGTACCGATGGCCGAGAAGATGCTCGAACAAATCGCGAAAGAAGTGGCGGAACGTTGGCCTGGTGCGTTGACGGCGATCCATCACCGGATTGGACGACTCGATATCATGGAAGAAGCGGTCGTCATCGCGACGAGTTCTTCCCATCGCGCCGACGCATACGAGGCGAATCGTTACGCCATCGAACGGATTAAAGAAATTGTCCCAATTTGGAAACGGGAGCATTGGACCGACGGCACGAAATGGATGGGTGATCAAAAAGAACAACACCCAGGACGCCCGGAAGGAGTGACGTACACATGATTGAGGTATTATGTTTTGCCCACGTGGCAGAAGAGTTGGCGGTCCGGTCCTATACCGTTTCGGCTCCACAAACAATCGCCGCCTTGCGAGCGGATTTGGCCGAGCGGGGCGTGTCGGGAGCGGAACGTCTCATGTTCGCGGTCAATGAGCGCTATGAGACGGACGAATATACGGTTGCAGACGGAGACACGGTCGCCGTCATTCCAATGGTGAGCGGAGGATAAACGATGGAACTGACACACATGAACGACCAAGGGCGGGCGCGGATGGTCGATGTCTCGGATAAACCGGAAACGACACGGACAGCTCGGGCCCGCACATCAGTTGAATTGAGCAGTGAACTGAAACAGCTCATCACGGATGGTGACCTTGCGAAAGGCGACGTGCTTGCTGTCGCCCAAGTGGCCGGGATTATGGCCGCCAAAGAGACGAGCCGCATCATCCCGATGTGTCACCCGCTCGCCTTGAAAAAAGTCGATTTAACATTCGAATGGGACGAGACACAGCTCATCATCGAGTCGTTCGTGAAGACGAAAGGTGATACCGGTGTTGAGATGGAAGCGTTGACGGCCGCATCGGTCGCAGCGTTGACCGTATACGATATGACGAAAGCGGTCGATAAAGGCATCGTCATCGGGCCGACATACTTGCTTGAGAAACAAGGCGGGAAGTCAGGGGACTACGTCCGATGACACATGTTCCGGAACGTTACGCGCGGCAGGCCCGGTTCCACGGTATCGGTGGGGACGGGCAAGAACGTCTGATGGTGAAACGAGTGCTCGTCGTCGGTCTCGGTGCGCTCGGAGCGGCCGTGAGCGATCAACTTGTTCGGGCCGGCGTCTCACTTATCCTCGTCGACCGCGACTATGTAGAGGTGACGAACTTACAACGACAGACGCTCTATACGGAACAGGACGCACGTGCCGAGACGCCGAAAGCGGTCGCGGCGCTCGAACGCCTGCGGACCATCAACTCAGACGTTGAGTTGGACGCGCAAATCGCCGACGTATCGTGGGATTGGCTTCGGCCTTTGCCGCCCGTTGATCTCGTCTTGGACGCGACCGATAACGTCGAGACACGTCTTCTATTGAACGATTTCGCACTCGAGCGCGGCATTCCGTTCTTGTTTGCCTCTTGTGTCGGGGCATACGGCATGAACTACACGGTGATGCCGGAAGAAGCGCCGTGTCTTCGTTGTCTCATGCGTCATTTGCCGCTAGCCGGTCAGACTTGCGCGACAGCGGGGGTGGTGGCTCCAATCGTGCAACATGTGGCGAGCCGTCAAGCCGTCGAGGCATTGAAATATTTGACGGGGCGTCCTGAAAAGATGGAACGTCGGCTCTTGATTGAAGACATGTGGGAAAACCAGTCGCAGCGACTCGATGTCGCACGGCTCGTCGACGTGTCTTGCCCGTCTTGTCAAACCCATGACTATCCGAGTCTCGTTTCGAATCGACAACAGACAGCGATCCTATGTGGGCGCGATGTCGTCCAAGTCCGTCGGTCCATCGAGGGTCTGGAACCAATCGCGCATCAACTCGAACGGGCGGACATCGCCGTGAAGCAGACACCGTTCACGTTGGAATGGCGATGGCGGAATCACCGGATGCTCTTGTTCAAAGACGGAAGGGTTCTCGTCCATGGCGTTGACGATGCGCATGTCGCGGTCGCGATGGTCGATGAATGTCTTGGTACGTAATTCATCGCATCATAGAGCTTGTTTCTCCCTAAAAAAATACAAAATGATACAACAATTTCTGCGACACGTCACCAACGTGAAGTCGGAACGGGTTACTTCGATGAAGTCTCGCTCGTCATCTCAGGTGGGCAATCATCAACGACTGCACTGGCTGGGTCGACAGAAGCAGAGCAGTTCACAAATTGATCATATTTTGGAGACGCCAACTTGTTGGTGTCTCTTTCTTTATGTGAAAGTATGTGAGATAGATTGATGAATATGTGATAAAAAGATGAACCAAAGTTCATTTTCACTTCTCCAATTCGACGAATAGTTGTCACAAATAGTAAGAATAAACCGTTTCCATTCCTTGTATACTCAATCTGTTCACAAGTTGGACACAATGATAAAGGGGGAAGCATCATGCAAGGGGAACGATTGAATAAACGCAACGCTTGGTATCAAGCGGTATGGCGTTGGCACTTTTATGCAGGTCTCATATTTGCACCAATTTTTATTATCCTGGCTGTGACAGGAAGCATTTATTTATTTGAACCGCAAATAACGAAGATGCAATACAAAGACATGATGACGGCAACTTTCGCGGAAGAACAGCCGATTGAAGTCCAAAAAGAATCATTCATGACGGAATATCCGGATGCGATGATCACATCGATTCGTTTGCCGGATGAAGGCGAATCGACTCGAATCGGTTGGATGAACAAAGACGAGATGATGTATACATATATTCATCCGGAAACTACAGAAGTTTTAGGAACGCGGTCTGCTGAAGGTAGCATGGATTTATTAGTTGTGATTCATGGCACACTATTAGGTGGTCAAATCGGGAACTGGGTCGTCGAACTCGCGGCGTCCTGGGCAATCATTCTTCTTATTACGGGGACATTCTTGTTTTGGCCGCGTGGTAAGAATCCGCTTCGGATGCTTATGCCGAAGCTTGGGAAAGGACGACAGTGGTGGAAGCAGATGCACGGTAGCGTCGCTTTGTGGTCATCGCTAGGCCTCGTGCTCATTATCAGTTCAGGGTTGGCTTGGTCATCCGTTTCGGGTGCGATGTTGCAGTGGGTTTCCTCGTCGACAAACACGGGAGCACCGATGTATGCCTATGCGTTTGGCGCCAAGCCGGAATCGACCGTGACGACAAAAGAGGTGGCAGAAGACGTACCTTGGGCGACCCAAGCAGATCTCGTTCCAACGTCTTCTCCAAGTACGCTGTTGCCGATTGATTTAAATCAGGTGGTGAACAAGTCCACGATTGATCGACCGTACACAATCTCGCTTCCGGAAGGCGAAACAGGCGTCTATACTGTCACATCGGCAGCAGGTCATCCATTTAAAGAATCGACGGTGAACTTAGATCAATATAGTGGTGAAACACTCAGCTCTGTGACATACGCAGATTACGGGATTCTCGGAAAACTGATTACGGTTGGAATCGCGTTCCATGAAGGTCGCCTGTTCGGTTTACTCAATCAATTGGTCGGTGTCGCGCTTTGTCTAGGTCTCATTTTCGTGGTCATCAGCTCGTTCATGATGTGGCGCAAACGAAAAGTCGGATCCATTGAACAGATGAAGCGGTTTGAGGACGAACGCATTAAACGAATCGTCGGTATCTTGATTTTACTTCTAGGTGTGACATTACCGCTCGCAGGAATCAGTATTCTTGTCGTTCTCCTATTTGATTGGTTGATTGGTCGCCGGAAGTTGAAAGCGGAGGTGGCAGCATGAAACGATTTAAAGCAGTCATTCCTGTCATCCTAGCGACAATTTGGTTAAGCGCGTGTCAACTTCAACCAGTAGAACGCACCATTGATCCGATTGGGATTCAACTGATCGTACCTGAACGTATAGAAGTTGGCTCGACGACGCTTGCGATGAAAGTATCGAATGATGAACGTGTGACGGAAAGCCATATTCAAGTCACGCCTTACGATTCGGAAGAGACCCGGACGTATGAAGTGACAGAAAAGGATGGCTATCTCGTGACGAGCGTGAAACTCGATCAGGGAATCTACCAAGTGAACGGCATGGTCCATGAAGGGCAGAAGGTCTATACGCCGTCCGCATGGATGATTGTCGGTGATGTACCGCAAGACCAAATCGACCAATTGCAGCAACCAATCGTTCACTCACACGACCATGGTGGTGAACATCAGCATTAAAAAAAAGTAACCGTTGCGTATGCAGCGGTTACTTTCGTTTAAGACGTATCCCGATCTCTCCAATGAGAACGGCAAGGCCCATGAATCCGGCACCGAGAATGGCCATTTGATTCTGGTTGGCGACCCCGATTCCGTTCTCGAATTGATAAATCTCACGTGTTAAGAATTGGATCGGCTCACCGGATGTGAGTGCTTGTTCATAACCGAGCCAAATCAAAATCGAGAATGTGGCAATTGAAACCAAAAGTCCGATGAATGCGGTAGTACTGACACGGATTACGGTTCGAGTCATAGCAATTCCTCTTTTCCTGTTTGTATACGATACGTCACAGAAATAGGAAAAGATTCACAGTGCACTCATTTTGGAATGGTCAACACTTGTCCGACGTAGATGGAGTTGACGTTTGTGATGTTATTGGCCGCTGCGATCTTCGCGACAGTCGTGTTGTACATCGTTGCAATCTTGTAGAGTGTGTCGCCCGATTTCACCGTATATTTCACGGTCGTCGTAGGAGGTGTGACGGTCGTGGTTGGAATGATGAGTACTTGTCCGACGTAAATGGAGTTGACGTTTGTGATGTTATTGGCGGCTGCGATCTTCGCGACGGTCGTGTTGTACATCGTCGCAATCTTGTAGAGTGTGTCGCCCGATTTCACAGTGTATTTCACAGTCGTCGAAGGGGGTGGTGTAACGGTCGTCCCTGGGATGATGAGCACTTGTCCGACATAGATTAAGCTGTAGTTCGTGATGTTGTTGGCGGCAGCAAGCGCCGAGACGGTGACTCCGTATGTCCGTGCGATACTGTACAACGTATCACCTGACTTCACGGTATACGTTTTGTTCGTCGATGTGTTTTGATATGCAAGTAATTGTGAGATCGTGACAAATTTGTACCCTTTTGCTTTGAGTTGTGAAATCATCGTTGGGAGTGCGAGCGGTGTACCCGGGGCCCCGGCTCCGGTATGCATCAAGACGATTGAACCCGGTTTGATGTTAGTCTGAACTTTCGTGTTGATTTGGCTCGCGGTCAATCCTTTCCAGTCAACCGTATCAATGTTCCATTGAATCGTGTATCCGTATCCTGAAGCCCCGACACCGCTCAATACGGTACTATTCACTGCACCAAAAGGGGCTCTGAAAATCGGTTTTGTCGTTTTTCCGGTCAACGATTTAATCAAAGCTTCCGTGCGGTCGAGTTCGGATTTCATCTGCGTGGCAGTCAGTTTGGTGAAGTCAGGGTGTGTATACGAGTGATTTCCGAGTTGATGTCCTTTTGCGGCGATATTTTTAATGTACTGTGGATGGTTATTTGCGCCCGACCCCGTTAAAAAGAAAGTGGCTTTGACATTGTTTTTTGCTAAAATGTCTAAAATCTTGTTCGTGTTCGCCCCGTCTGCCCCGTCATCGAACGTCAATGCGACGACCTTACTCGTCGTGTTCACGCTCGTGACAAATTTTGAAGCGGCGGCACTGACAGAAATCGATTGTGTGATCACCATCGCCAATAAGATGAACAGTGCCATCGCCCCACGAATGATCTTACGTTTCATCTGAATTCGCCTCCATTCATGATGTAACTCTCTTGATGTTAAGACTTTCCAAATGATTGACCTTGATATATTTTATATACCCCTTTTTAGAAATGATGGACTAAAATTCGGAAATGTACTCAATAAATTTTGATTCAACTATATGTGTGAAATTTGTGAGAATGTATCGTGGGATATATCACAGAATGCTCACACTCTTTTTGGAAAGAGATGGTATCATGAACAATGTGTGAAAGATGTAAGCGATTTATAAGGAGGACTTATGATGAAAAAGATGATGACACGGTTTGGGGTCGTGTTTGGGCTTATCGGGTTGTTCGTACTCGGTGCGTGTGGTACGGAGAAAGAAGCGGAGAGCGCGGCTGTTCCACAGTCAATGGAACCGGTCGAGGCAGAGTTGACGGTTGCTGCGACGGCAGAAAAAGGAGAAGCGGTACCTTTATCAGTAACAGTCACGCAAGATGGTCAACCTGTAGACGATGCGGATGAAATCAAGTTCGAGGTATGGAAGAATGGTGCGAAGGAAGAAAGTGAGATGATCAAGGCGTCACTCACGAAAGACGGTATCTATGAAGCGGAGACGACGTTCGCGGAAGAAGCGGTCTATACGGTTCAGGTTCACGTGACAGCGCGTTCGATGCACACCATGCCGACGACAAACGTGACGGTTGGACATCCAGAAACGGCTGCTGAAGCAGAAGAAGAGAGTGAGCATCATCACCACGCTGGAGCGGATATCACGCTTGACCCGAAAGAGGCGACAGCAGGGGAAGAACAACCATTCATGGTACACGTCATGATTGAAGACGAGATGCTCGCAGGGGCGGAAGTACAACTCGAAATCTTCCAAGACGGGGCAGAGAAGCATGAGTGGGTGAAGTTAGAGGAAGCAGATACTGGGATGTATAAAGGTGCACACACCTTTGCTGAATCAGGCGCATACAACGTTCAAGTCCATGTCACGAAAGGTCATGATATTCATGAGCACGTCATGGAGACGGTAAACGTTAAATAAAAAATCGGCTCACGTTGAGCCGATTTTTTATTATGCATTTTGGTAAAGGGATTCAACTTGTTGTTGAAGCGCTTCGTTCTCCAAGTACTCATCGTATGTTGCTTCTTTGTCCACGATGCCATTCGGAGTCACTTCGATGATGCGTGTCGCGATCGTCGAGATGAGCTGATGGTCATGTGAGCTGAAGAGAAGCACGCCTTTGAACGACTCGAGACCGTTGTTGAGTGCTGTGATCGATTCGAGATCCAAGTGGTTCGTCGGATCGTCAAGGACGAGTACGTTCGAGTTCGAGAGCATCATCTTCGAGAGCATGCAGCGTACTTTTTCTCCTCCTGAGAGGACAGATGCCTTCTTCATGACTTCTTCACCTGAGAAGAGCATGCGGCCAAGGAATCCACGAAGGAACGTGTCTGACTCATCGGCAGGTGAGAACTGGCGCAACCAGTCGAGGATGCTCTTTTCTGAGCCCTCGAAGTACTCCGAATTGTCTTTCGGGAAGTATGACTGAGTTGTCGTGACGCCCCATTTGACTGACCCTGTGTCTGGCTCCATCTCACCCATGAGAATTTTGAAGAGTGTCGTGATGGCAACGTCCGAACGACCGACGAATGCGACTTTGTCCGTCTTGTTGAGTGAGAACGTGACGTTGTCGAGTACTTTTACACCATCGATTGTCTTCGATACGTTATCGACATAGAGAACATCGTTTCCGATCTCGCGCTCCATCGTGAATCCGACGAACGGATAACGACGTGACGACGGACGGATGTCATCAAGTGTGATCTTATCGAGCAACTTCTTACGAGACGTCGCTTGACGTGCTTTCGATGCGTTCGAGCTGAAACGTGCGATGAAGTTTTGAAGCTCTTTGATTTTCTCTTCTTTCTTCTTGTTCTGGTCTGCCGCCATACGTGTAGCGAGTTGGCTAGACTCATACCAGAAGTCGTAGTTCCCGACATACAATTGGATTTTTCCAAAGTCGAGGTCGGCCATGTGCGTACAGACTTTGTTCAAGAAGTGACGGTCGTGGGAAACGACGATGACTGTGTTTTCAAAGTTGATCAAGAATTCTTCTAACCATTGAATCGCTTTTAGGTCAAGTCCGTTGGTCGGCTCGTCTAAGAGGAGGATATCTGGCTTACCGAAGAGCGCTTGGGCAAGAAGGACTTTGACTTTCTCCCCACCTGTGAGTTCGCTCATTTGTTTCTGGTGGAGCGCTTCAGAGATACCAAGACCTTGGAGGACCATCGAGGCTTCCGACTCTGCTTCCCAACCGTTCAACTCAGCGAATTCTCCTTCGAGTTCAGCTGCGCGCATCCCGTCTTCATCTGAGAAGTCTTCTTTCATGTAGATGGCGTCTTTTTCTTTCATTACTTTGTAGAGACGCTCGTGACCCATGATGACGGTCTCGAGAACTGCACTGTCCTCATACGCGTAGTGGTCCTGTTTGAGGACGGCGAGACGTTCGCCCGGTGTGATGCTGACATCACCCGTCGTCGTATCTTGTTCACCTGATAAAATCTTTAAGAATGTCGATTTTCCGGCACCGTTCGCACCGATCAATCCGTAACAGTTGCCTGGCGTGAACTTGATGTTCACCTCTTCAAACAACTTGCGACCGCCAAATTGTAGGCTGACGTTATTTACTGTAATCATGTATGGTATCCCTCGTTTTTCTGATTAGTTTACGACGTGTATTGTATCACGTTTTTGAAAAACGCGCAGTCGCGTAAAGAGTGGAAGTGAAAAATGACTCTATTCGGTAATTCCCAACATATCATATGTTTAGTAAAAACATAACGTCTCACTTAATACATTTGGTTACTTGAAGTGAGACGTTGTGTCAAAGCAACGAAGTAAACGAATTCCTTCAGGGGAAATAGTGCAGTTCAGTTGCCATATTTCTAATCCGGAAGGTATCGCATCGTTAATCAATTGACGAATTAGATGGTCTTGTTTTCGGTTGGGATTACCGGTATAAATTGGTGCGTCATATAAAAAAACATATAAGAGGACTGCTCTTCCGGTTTGGGGTAGAGTGGAAATCAGAGCGTAGAGATGACGAATCAAACGTTCTGTTTCGATGGGTCGTTTCAATCGTCTACGTTTAAAGTGTGGGAGAGGAATAGTGAGTAGTTCGCTGAGCGGAGCCTTCACTTCCATGAAGATTCCATCAATCTGAAAATCGATTCGTGCACCGTCAGTTACTATTTCACGTTTGATTCCCCTCGGGGTTGAGAAAGCATCAAGCTGGTTCTCGAGTAAGAAAGCTTCAACATAGTCGTTGACACGACCTTGATTGATTCCAATCCATTGTTCACCATCGACTGAAATGGCTTCGACTGTAAAGCGAGTTTTACGATTCGAGTCATAGGTTTCTGAGACTAGGCAGGGGGTGTTTTCAAATATAATATCTCCAATCCTTCCTGTTACTGGACAATGGCAAGGCGCGAGCAAATCATCAACGAGTACGTCCATGACAAAGCGATTACGTCTGTTTACAATTATCGCTTTTTTCAAAGGTTCTTCAAATAAAATCATTGCTACTTTTACGTGAAATGACGGTATTCAACTCAAATGCTACATTTCCTGCGAGTGCGCGTGAAATCATACATTGATCTTTCGCTTTTTTCGCGATGCGCTCGACAAGCGTGATGTCTCGGTCGGTCATCTCTGTAGGTACATGAATCGTTGTCGCATAGCGAATTGTCTCGTAAGTGAAGATGCCGTTTGTCACATCGACGATGCCCTCTGCATCAATCGTGATACCACGATGAGTCAAATCACTTCGCCCGAGTACGGCTGCGAGTGTGATGATATAACACGTTGCCGCTGCCCCGAGTAACATCTCATCCGGATTCGTGCCGACTCCGGGACCGTCCATTTCGGGTGGAATCGAAATCTGTGTCTTTAATCGCTCGGCCTCGAGGGTGCCGACGTCGTTTCGTCCGCCATCCCAGCCGAGGTTCATGCTAAATGTATGCTTCATCAAAAATCGCCTCCAATGTCTCTAGTGTAAAAGAGAACGATTGGAGGCGCATGTGTTATGCTTGTGCGCGCTTCGCGAATGTGCGAAGTGTTTCGATGATAACCGTTGTTGCTTTTTCCATGTTGTTCACAGAGATGTATTCAAACTTCCCGTGATAGTTTTCGCCACCTGTGAAGATGTTCGGCGTCGGAAGGCCCATGTAAGAAAGTTGCGATCCGTCTGTCCCACCACGAATCGGTTCAATCTTCGGTTCGATGCCAAGGCCGCGCATGACGTCAGCGACGGTATCGACGATGTGTTTCACTGGTTCGATTTTCTCGGCCATGTTGTAATACTGATCTTCCATCTGGAGTTCAATCCGTTCTTCCCCGTATTTTTGTTTCCATTCGAGGACAAGTTTCTCCATCAACGCTTTACGTGCTTCGAACTTTTGTTTGTCGTGATCGCGGATGATGTATTGAAGCGTCGTCTTCTCGACGTCCCCATTGAAGCCGTTCAAGTGGAAGAACCCTTCGTAGTTGCTCGTACGTTCCGGTGCCTCATCAGCAGGCAAACGGTTTTGGAACGCCATCGCAAGCTTCATCGAGTTGACCATCTTGTTCTTGGCGCTACCTGGGTGCACGTTCGTCCCGTGGAAGGTGACGGTCGCACCGGCTGCGTTGAAACTCTCATACTGCAACTCTCCAAGTGGACCGCCGTCCATCGTGTAAGCGAAGTCCGCATTGAATCGGGCGACATCGAATTTATGTGGTCCACGTCCGATTTCTTCATCCGGTGTGAAGGCGATGCGGACCGGCCCGTGTGGAATCTCAGGATGAGCCAATAAGTGTTCGATCGCTGTGACGATTTCAGCGATTCCTGCTTTATCATCCGCGCCGAGGAGTGTCGTCCCGTCCGTTGTCATGAGCGTATGCCCGACATACCCGTCCAGTTCCGGGAAGTCTTTTGGTGATAAAACGACATTCAATGACTCGTTCAAGACGATGTCGCCACCTTCATAATGCTCGACGAGTTGAGGGGACACGTTCGTTCCTGTGAAGTCGGTCGCCGTATCGACGTGGGCAAGGAAGCCGATTGTCGGGACGTCATAATCGACGTTACTCGGAAGTGTGGCGAAGAGATACCCGTATTCGTCCGTCTCGACATCTGTCAGTCCGAGATCTTTCAATTCTTTCTCCAAATGGCGAATCAAATCCCATTGTTTGGCCGTCGATGGTGTTGTCGTACTTGTGAAATCTGACTGTGTATCAATCTTCGCGTACGTCATTAAGCGTTCAATTAATTTTGCTTGCATGGATTGCCCTCCTCTAATAAGTTTCATCTTCATTAGTTTATCACGCGCAATCGAAGTCGAAACAAAAAAGTCGCGCCCATCGATGGACGCGACCTGTTCAAAAGAGAAACGGATATAGAATCGGCAAGATAAACGAGGTGAAGATTGCGGTCAATCCCATTGCGGCACCACCTGTTGCACCGGACAACGGATGTTCCGTTGCCGCCTGAGCGGTCCCAATCCCGTGACTGATTGTGCCGAGTGTGAGTCCACGCGTGAACGGGTCGTCCATACGAATCCACGTCAATAAGACCGGTCCGAGCATCGCCCCTAAAATACCGCAGGCAACGGCGATCGAGGCCGCAAGTGTTGCATCCCCCTCTAGTTGTCGAGCCAATTCAAGGGCAATCGGGGACGTCGCCGATTTGACCGATAGTGCAATCAATACGTTTTCGGTGAAAGAAAATAACTTGCCGAAAAGTACAGCCACAAAAATCGTAGAGAGTGACCCAAGTACGATGGCACTCAGGGCCCGTGTTGCCCGAGCGAGTAACACGGGTAAGTTGCGATAGAGCGGTAACCCGAGGGCGACCGTCGCTGGTCCGAGTAAGATGGTGATGATATCGGTAGCCGGTTTATACGCATCATAGGACTGTCCTGTCACGAGTAACAGAAGAATCAAAATCGCTGTACTTAAGAAGACGACATTGGTGAACGGAGATGCCCACTTCATGGAAAGTCGACGACTGAGCGAATACACGAGAATCGTCAATCCAATCCAAACGTATGTCATGATATCTCACCGTCTTTCCCGGAAACAAACGCCGTCACGACCATCCCGACCGCCATGCTGGCGAGTAACGTGATAAGGAGCGGGATACCGGCAGCTTTTAACAACGTGCCGTACGCCATAAGGCCGACGGCAATGGGGATGAAAAAGAAAGCGAGATGCTTCGTTAAATATCCGGCACTGTCCTCAATCCATTCCACGCGAATGACTTTTGTCAACAAGAGGACGAGCAAGAGCACCATGCCGATGACGCTGCCTGGTACTTTCCACGAGAACGTCTCAACCATCCAGTTTCCGAGCGTGCTCAACCCAAACAAGAGTGAGAGCCCGATAATCCATTTTAATAATTTCATATACATGACTTCCTTTCACGTCATTCAAAACGTATGAATCTTCTCAAATTCAACGAGAGAGGTCAAGAAAAGGGTATAACAAAAAAGGTAAGGGGTACATACGTTCGGGATGCTATACTACATCTATCATAAACAAGCGGGGTGCCGAGATGGAACTAAAAACGATTGAGCAATTTATTCAAGAGCATGGATTACAAAACAGGGAAGACATTTTACATGCGTTCACAAAGCGGGTCAATTTGACAACTTTGCCACGGACAACAAGGGAAGAAGTAGCGGTTGGCCATTCTAAGTTTGGCGGATATCCTGACTTACCACACGCAGACTTGCATCCTGGAGAGAATATGACGTTTTTAGCTCAGTTTCGTTTAAGTGATTTAGCTGAGTTTGAATCCGTAGATGCACTCCCGAAAGAAGGGGTGTTGTCTTTCTTCTATGATTTAGAAGAACAACCTTGGGGAGATGTGGATGAACGTCATCTTTGGCGTGTTCTGTTTACTGAAGAATCGAAACTTGAGCGAGTGCGAGTTGGGGAAGCATTAAATGAACGTGCCGTTTCCTTTAAAGAAAGCTATGCAGAGAATGAATACAGTTTATATGAGCTGCTCGACGAAGAGATGTACGATCGGTTACTCGAACGATTCGAACAAGAAGAACTTCATGCAATCGGTGGACATCCGAGTGAAGTGCAAGGTGACGTTTTTGAAGAGATACAAGAAACATATGGGGAACGATTCGATCATCCTTTCCTATTGTTTCAAATGGACACGTCTGAAGAGTTAGACGTCATGTTCGGGGATGCAGGTATTCTCTATTTTCTCATTCCGGAAGATGCTCTCCGTGCCAAACGGTTTGGAGAAACCGAAATCATTATGCAGTGTTATTGAACGCAAAAAAGGGAGCCGACTCGAATGAGTCGACTCTCTTTTGATTATGCTTGTTTTTTCTTACGGAATCGTGCGAAGAACTCATAGACGATTGGTACGATGAGCAACGTGAGAAGTGTCGAACTTGTGAGTCCGCCAATCACGGTGACCCCGAGACCTTTCGAGATGAGGGCGCCACCCTCGAGACCGAGTGCGAGTGGTGCGAGTGCACCGATTGTCGCGAGTGCGGTCATCAGAATTGGGCGAAGGCGTGTGCCCGCTGCCTCAAGTAACGCTTCACGTGTTGATAAACCAGCTTCTTCTTTATGAATGACGCGGTCAATCAAAACGATGGCGTTCGTGACGACAATCCCGATCAACATGAGTGCCCCGATCAAGGCAGAAACCGAAATCGTTTCACCCGTGATGAGAAGGGCGACGAGTCCCCCGATAATCGCATACGGAAGTGAGAACAACACGACGAATGGCGTGAGTGCCCCACCGAATGTGATGACGAGAACCAAGTATACGATGGCAATCGCGGCGAGCATCGCAAGACCGAGCTGTGTGAACGATTCTTGAATCTGTTCCGTTACACCGCCGACATCATACGATACGCCAGACGGAAGCTCAATCTCTGAAACGCGTTCTTCAATCGCAGCAGACGCTTCTGTCGCTTTATCTGTGCTGAGTTCAACGCTTACTTGTGCGAGCAGTTTTCCGTCGCGCTCGACGAGTGTGTCCGGTGTTGTGCCTTCTTCGATCTCAATGAAGTCTGAAATCGGGCGTGGACCGAACGGTGTCGTGATTTCTTGTGCTTGCAGGTCATCGACACTGTCATACGTCACTTGCTCGTTCGGGATGACGACGTCTAACTGTTTGTCATCCACTGTGACACTTGTAAGTGGACTTTCTGGTGTCTGGAACTGACTGATGACTTGCGCGATTTGACCTGCCGACACACCGGCTTCTGCAGCGGCCTGTTGGTCGACGTTGAACGTGTATTGTACATAGGACTCACGTAAGTCAGATGTCGCTTGACGGACATAATCCGTTTCCTCTTCAATCGTTTCGATGAAAGTCGGCACGATGGCTTCTAGATCTTCAAGCGAGTTGGCATAGACGTTGTATGTGACACCGCTCGTTGCGCCGCCACCTGAGAAGTCTTGTTCTTTCCATTCCCCGTTCGAAGCGAGTTCGTTCAATTTCTCGATATCAGCTAACTTCACATCCGCGAAGTCTTCCGTATCTGGATCATATTGAACGATGAAGATTCCTTGTTTGTTGTTTCCGGGGTTCAGCGGGTTCTCTCCACCGACCGTGAACTGAACATCCGTTGCGTTCGGTTGTTCTTCCATGAAGTATTCTTCTGCCACTTCTGCTGCGGCAATCGAATCTTCAAGTGTTTGACCAGGTTCTGGGTCGAACGTGACGAACAACGTCTTCTCCGAATCCTGATTCAAGAAGTTGACCCCAATCGCTGGGACAAGGGCAAAGCTACCAATCAATAGGGCAGTCGCGAGACCGAACACGACGAGTTTATGGTTCAGTGACCAGTTCAAGACGCCACGATACCATTCCGCGAGCTTGCCTGGACCTTCTTCTGGCTTCAACTTGTCGCGGTTTTTAAAGAACGAGTCGGCCATCATTGGTACGACCGTGATCGCGACGAGTAACGAAGCGAGTAATGCGAAGACGACAGTCAATGCGAACGGCAAGAACAGTTCACCGACAAAACCAGTGACAAATCCAAGGGGCAAGAATACTGCAATCGTGACGATGGTCGACGAGGCGATCGGGATGAATACTTCTTTTGTTGCCGCGATAATCAACTCTTTACCGCGAAGTGGTTCGTTCGAACGCGTGAGTCGACGGTAAATGTTCTCGATGACGACGATAGAGTCATCGACGACGCGCCCAATCGCAACGGTCATCGCACCGAGCGTCATGATGTTCAACGTGATATCCAACTGCTTCAAGACGATGAGTGCCATGAGAAGCGACAACGGGATCGAGATGACGGCGATGATCGTCGATCGGAAGTTACGTAAGAACACTAAGATGATGAGGATAGCGAACAACCCACCAAGTAATGCTTTAGACAACATGGTTTCGACCGACTCTTCAATCGGTTGTCCTTGGTCGAGTGTGATCGATACATTCGCCGTATCGTTTTCAGCTTCGAAGTCATTCAATACTTCTTTGACGGCGTTGACGACATCGACCGTGTTCGCATCTTGTGTCTTCGTCACTTGTACGCCAATTGAACGTTCACCGTTCGAGCGAGAAATCGATTCTTCGATTCCTTTGTCCTCGATTGTCGCAAGTTCACTCAACGCGACAGTCGGAACCGTCGTCGGAACGTTCGGTGGTAATGCCGATGGTGTTTCCGTCGGGACCTCTGTTGGCACGTCTGGCGTTTGACCAGGTGGCAATTCAGTCGGGGCAGACGGTGTCGTCGGCGTTGATTGTGCTGGTGAGTAAGGGATTTGAAGATCGCGGAACGCTTCGAGTGTCTCCGACTTGCCGTCGATGACGACCGCTTGCTCCGTATCCCCTAATTCATATAACCCGAGCGCGATCCGAGCGTCATTTGCTTGAATCAATTGTTTGACCGTGTCTTCTGTCAAATTGTATTCTGCGAGCGCATCTTGGTCGAATTGAAGCTCGACGCGGCGAATCTCTTGCCCGGCAATTTGGACGGTTTGCGCACCTTCCACTCCTTCAAGAGCAGGCTGTACTTCTTCTTCGACGAGTTTTGTCAATTCGGCCAAATCCAGGCTTTCATCCGAGATGGCAGCCCCGATTACCGGGAAAGCGTCGAAACTGAGACGCGACACTTGAGGGTCTTGTGCCGACTCCGGCAATTCGACGTTGCTTAACGCATCTTTGACTTGTTGCTCCGCTTCATCCATATCGGTACTGAAATCATAATCGATTTGGATGTTCGAAGCGTTTTGGAATGACGAAGAGCGAACTTGTTCCACACCATTTAAATTCTGAAGGCGATCTTCTAACACGGTGCTGACTTCTTCGAGCACTTGCTCAGGGGATGCACCTGGATAAATGGTTGTGACCGAGACGGTCGGAGTCGTAATGTCCGGTAACGTCTCGAGCTTCATCGTCAGACCGGCGAAAAGACCGGCGGCCGTCAAGATGATCGTCATCAACCAAACCGCAAACTTGTTGTTGACGGAGAAGGACGTGATTTTCTGCATGGGTTTTTAATCTCCTCTATTATTATGTTGTTTTATGACTCACGATCGATGTCGTGGGCTCGTTCAATCAAGCGTGCGATAATCGCTTGTTTGAGTTCGGCAGGGGGAACACCGACACCGAAGTGTTCGGACATCATCATACCTTCGAGTGCATAACGAATGATCATCGTTTCCACCGGATCAGCCGTTTGTTGGAACTGTACGAAGAACGTATCCAAATCATGTTTCCAACGATTGGCGTACTCTTGGTCGACTTCGAACAACGTGAGAAATGCAATCATCTTCTCGACGTCGATTTGGATGGCAGCACGCTCAGGATGCAACTTCGTTTCATCAAATAGACGAACGAATGCCTCGACAGGTCCATGGCCTTCATCTTGCAATGAAGCATATAACTCGTTTTGTTCTTGTTGTAATCGTTCGACCATCGCCGTCATCAACGCTTCTTTTGAAGGATAATGATAAAGAAGTCCCCCTTTAGATACACCCGCAGTCTTGGCGACTTCATCTAAGGTAAGTTGATGCACGCCGTGGTTCATGATGATGTCGGTTGCCGCATCCAACAGCTTTTGCTTTGTAACGTTCGATCGGTTTGACATATCTCCACCTCTTTCTGTACCGACCAGACGGTTTGTTTGATTTTACTATATCGTCCCCATTCTTTTGAAGTCAAGAAATGATGTCCTCAAAACTGTCACGAATTGCACATGTAATATGATAGCGATTGCAGAAAAGTCTTGACGTGAGAATGATTATCAGTGATGATAGGTACTGAGAGTAATTATCATTACCAGAGAGAAATAACCGAACGTGGGGGAATGACAGATGAACAAAAAATATGCAGCTTTAGGAATTTCAGCAGCGTTAACGACATCGCTCCTTGCCGCTTGTGCAAGCACAGATGAGACAACTTCAAATGAAGGCTCAGACGATTCGAACGTCGTCAATGTTTACTCGAGTCGCCACTACGATGTCGATCAACAATTATATAAACAGTTTGAAGAAGAAACAGGCATCAAGGTCAACGTAGTGGAAGGGAAGAGCGACGAACTTCTCGAGCGTTTGAACACAGAAGGGGAGAGCACAGAGGCTGACCTCTTCATCACTGCAGATGCTGGAAACTTGTATCAGGCGAAAGAAGCGGGACATCTTCAAGCGGTCGATAGCGATGAGCTTGAGTCAAACATTCCTGCAAAATATCGTGACACAGACAACGAGTGGTTCGGTTTGACGAAACGTGCGCGTGTCATCGTGTACTCAAAAGATCGCGTGAAACCAGAAGATTTGTCGACGTACGAAGCGTTGACGGAAGAACAGTGGAACGGCAAAGTGCTCGTGCGTCCATCGGAAAACATGTACAACATCTCACTCCTCGCATCGTTCATCGAAGTGAACGGTGTCGATGAAGCGAAAGAGTGGGCGAAGGGCTTAGTGAACAACATGGCACGCGACCCACAAGGGAACGACCGTGACCAAGCGAAAGCAGTCGTCGCTGGCGAAGGGGACGTGGCCATCATGAACACGTACTACATGGGGCTCATGTCGAATTCTGAAGACGAGGAAGAGAAGAAAGTCGCTGAACAACTCGGTGTCTTCTTCCCGAACCAAGATACAACAGGCACACACGTGAACATTTCGGGTATCGCGATGACGAAAGCATCGAAAAATACAGAAAACGCTCAAAAATTGATGGAGTTCATGTCAGAACCGTCAGCTCAAGAGAAGTTTGCGAGTGTGAACTATGAATATCCAGTCAACGAGTCGGTTGAACCGAATGAGCTTCTCCAGTCATGGGGTGAGTTCAAAGAGCAGGATATCAATCTCTCTGTACTCGGTGAAAACCAACAAGAGGCAATCCGTATCTTTAACGAAGTAGGTTGGAAGTAAGATGACTTCGGCTTGAACGAGAGTTCAGGCCGGAGATTTTTGCGTTCTTCACACCCTAAGCGCTACACGGGATGCACAGAAACTGATATGATGGGACAGGAATTGATAGTTTACAGAACGGGAGCGGTACGACATGAACTGGCACGCAGTAAAACGACAACTGAATGGATGGGCGATCCTCAGCTTTCTCGCGATTTTATTGATTGTCTTGCCGGGAATTGTCGTGCTCGTCGAATTGTTCGCCCCGGTCAATGACAATTGGCAACACATTCAAGAGTACCTGTTGCCCCGTTACGTGCGAAACACGCTGTTCATTATGGTGGCTACAGGAGTCTTGACGACCGTGATCGGAACGAGCCTCGCTTGGTTCGTGACCGTCTATGATTTCCCGTTCCGTCGTTTCTTTAAATGGGCACTCATCCTGCCGCTCGCGATTCCGCCTTATATCGGGGCGTATACGTATCACGGCATCTTGAACTATACGGGTGTGATCCAGACGACGTTACGAAACGAATTTGGTATCACCGTCGATCAGTCGTACTTCAACATCATGTCGATTCAAGGAACGGTATTTATCTTTACCTTGTTCCTCTATCCATACATTTATACGATCACACGAGCGTTCCTGCATAATCAATCGTCCTCGATGATTGAGAACGCGCGAATTCTCGGTCGTGGCTCGTGGGACATTTTCTTCACGGTCGTCATACCGATTTCCCGAGTCGCCATCATCGGTGGTGTCAGTCTCGTGTTGATGGAAGTGCTCAACGACTATGGCGTCGTGAAATATTTCGGGATTCAGACGTTTAGTACCGCCATCTTCAGCACGTGGTTCGGGATGAAGGATACATCGTCGGCGCTGAAGCTTGCGGGCACTCTCATGATTCTCGTCATCGCCATTTTGACGATGGAACGGCTCGTGCGAGGACGGAAGCAGTTCAGTTACGCTTCGACGAAAGTGAAACCGCTCAAACCGAGACCGCTGCAAGGCTGGCATCGCTATGCGGTATTCGCATATGTTTCGCTCGTCTTTGCGATTGCATTCGTCATCCCGTTCACTCAGTTGGCGGCATGGACGTTTCTGACGTTCGATACGGTCTTCACGGAAGAATTTTGGCAACTTGTTTGGAATACGGTTCGGGTCGCCTTTACCGCGACCGTGATTATCCTACTGTTCGCACTCATCATCGCGAACTATACACGACTCTTCCCGTCGAACATGACACGCGTCATTTCGAAAGTGACGACACTCGGATATTCGATTCCGGGAGCAGCCATCGCGATTGCGGTCATCACGCTCTTCTTGTGGCTCGATGACAAAGTGCTCGAAACGGCACGGGCGCTCGACTTGAGTCAGACGTTCGTGTTCCGCACGACGCTCATCATGCTCATCTTTGCCTACGTCATCCGCTTCCTCGCCATCGGCTACAACTCGATCGAGAGCGGGTTTGAGAAAGTAGGGAAGTCGTTTACCGAAGCATCCCGTATGCTGGGGTGGAATACGGTCCAAACGTTCTTTCGCGTCGATATCCCGATGATCAAAGGCGCCATCATGAGCGCGTTTATCCTCGTCTTTATTGATATTATGAAAGAGTTGCCGTTGACGCTCTTTTTACAACCATTTAACTTTTCGACGCTTGCGACACAGGCGTTCAAATACGTGAGTGATGAGAAGATTCACGAAGCGGCACTCGCTTCCATCGTCATCGTCCTCATGAGTGGACTGTTGATATTCGTTTCCCACAAGGTGCTTGATAAGGAGGCCGACTAATGTTTGTTCAAATCAATGATTTACATTTTAGCTATAAAGGTGCACATGAAGAGACAATCAAAGGGTTCTCGATTTCAATCACGAAAGGTGAAATCGTCTCGCTTCTTGGGGACAGCGGATCGGGGAAGAGTACGATTCTCCGTTTGATCGCAGGACTCGAGATGCCGAACCAGGGCGTCGTCGTCGTGAATGACTGTGTCTGTTGCGACGATTGTCAGTTCATGCCGCCAGAAGATCGTGGCGTGGGGATGGTCTTCCAAGACTATGCACTCTTCCCGCACATGACCGTTGAAAAGAACATTCGATTCGGTCTTCATAAACTGAACCGCAAGGAGCGGAATGCGCGTGTCGAAGAGATGCTCGCGCTCGTCAACTTGACGGAGTTCCGTCACCGTTATCCGTACGAACTCAGTGGGGGACAACAACAGCGTGTCGCGCTCGCGCGTGCGCTCGCACCGAAGCCGGCGCTCTTGATTCTAGACGAGCCGTTCAGTAATTTGGATACGTCACTTCAACACAGGATTCGCGACGATTTGCGTCGTCTCTTGAAGCAGACAGGTACGACAACGATTTTCGTAACGCACGATGAGGAAGATGCCGAGGCACTTGCCGACCGGATTGTCTACCTTGGAGAAGGCAAAATTAAAAAGCAGATCATGACGGAGAACAACAAGACGTTCAACCCGCAAATTCCTTGCTTCGTATAAACAACAAAAGACCCCTTACTCATTTCTAAAGCGAGTAAGGGGTCTTTTTGTCATTTTGTCATCTCGGAAGGTTTTGACTCATTTCCAAGTTGGTCAATCGCAGTCACGTAGTAGGATGCATTGTTCTCATTTGTGACCTCGATACTTTTTCGTGCATGGGAAGGGATACTTTCGATATGAGTCGCTTTTCCGTCGATGACTTCGTAGACTCGATATCCAATCACGCTCTCTTGACGAACGGCGTGCCATGTCAATAAGTTACCTTTCAATTCGACTGCCGTCGGTGTCTCGAGATCGACAGTTTCGTTCAGTTCGGTATCCACCAGCTCTGTATAGACGACGAATCGTTCATCATAGCCCCCGTCCCCGAACGTACCCGAACAGGTAATCAAATTTAAGTTCCGATTTGATGTGGCACCGAAAATCTCTTCAATTGGCGCGGTTTTCGTATCATATCGTTCTGTTTTCGTGACGCGGAACCGAAGGGTGTTACCCGCCTCATCTTGAATCAGAACGTCATCGCCTTTTGTCAGTTGATCGAGTTGATAAAAGATAGCCGGGCCGGTCTTGCTGTCGACGTGACCGGCAATCACAGCATTTCCTTTGCTACCCGGTGTGACACCGGGTTCGAACCACCCGACCTGGTTCTCATCTTCTGGTACACCCATCTGTCCATTATCGAGGACCCCGACTTGTTCGATGGCGGTGTCGACATCGATTTTAGGGATCTGGATTTGAACAGGGGTGACGGCCTTGGCGTTTTCTTCTTCCTCGGCTAAGCGTAGCTTTTTCACCTCTTCCTGTAGAAGTGAGAATTCAGCCGTTAAATCCGGGCTCTCCTCTATTTGTTTTTCTTCTACAGGTGGTGACGACGATTCTTGGGCGCTCGTCCACGTCCAGAAGCTAAAACAAAAGAGAGAGAGCGCCAGAAACAAAAGGCGCTTGTTCATGGGACTCCCTCCTTATTGATTATTGTTCAGATACTTTACGTTTGCGAAGCGTTACGAAGGCGAGTAAGATTCCGCCAAGTACAGCTAATCCAGCGTAGAGAGTGTTCATTGATTGTTCTTGTGCACCACCGAGACCTGTTTCAGGCATCTCTTCAGGCATCATTGTTTCTTCGAACTTGTCAGGCATTTGTGTCACGATCGCGTTACCGAGTGTTTCACCAACACCGAACATGAACGCATATCCTTCACGGAATGACATCCAAGCCGCTTCTGCATCGCCAGCGACATATTGATCGAATGTGTCGAGTACGAGCGCTTCGTGCTGTTTGATTGCTTCTTCACCGGCAGCTTGTGGTAAGTTACCTTCTGTTGCTGCATCGAGGAATGTGCTGAAGTCGACAGCGAATGTGTCGAGGCGCATACGCGCATCTTCGATCATCGCTTCGTCTCCTTCGAGTGTAGCGGCAACGATGTCACCTTGTGCTGTGATGTGATCTGAGTTCCATACTTTCTCGAACTGTGCTGCACCTTCGTCACCATACACGGATGCGATGGCTGCTTTGAAGTCGAGTGTGTTCTGGTCTTCTGCCCATGTCACGTAATCATAGTCCTCTGCTTGGTCGTACCCTTTTTGCATACCGATCGCAGCGAGGGCGAAGTGCTCACCTGCAAGACTGTTCAATGTTGAGCGGAGTTCAACAGCTGGTGTGTCTGCTCCAGTCGTAAATTTGTCAGGCATTTGTGTGACGATTGCACCCGAGAGAGCTTTACTGATGTTGAACATGTGCTTGTAGCCTTCACGGAACGTCATGTAAGCTTCTTCGTAATCTCCTTCGACATAGTTATCGAATACAGAGAGGACTTGGTCTTCATGAAGTTCGAGTGCATCAGCTGCTGCGTCCTTCGGTAAGTTCCCTTCTGTCGCTGCGTCGAGGAATGTTGAGAATTCTTCTACGAACTCATCAACTTCCGCTTCAGCTTCCATGCGTAGTTCCTGGTTGTCTGATTTTGCTGCTTCTACGAAATCAGCTGAGTAGTCGTTGTGACCACGGAAGATTTCTTCAAATTGTGCAGCGCCTTCTTCACCGTAGATGGAAGCGATGGCTGGTGTCATGTCGAGCGCGTTTTGATCGAGAGCTTGATCCGCGACCTCAGCATCTGCTGCCTCGTCGTACCCTTTCATCATCGATGTGACGGCTAATACGTAGTGCTCAGATAAGAGTTGATCGAGTGTGGCGCGAAGGTCACCTGCTGGTGTACTTGCTGTCGGCGTGTGATCCGCTGCCTGTGCGTTGACTGGTACGAGTAGTCCTAAGGCTAGTGCCGGTGCTACGATTTTGTTTAACGTCTTCTTCTTCATGGGTAATCGCTCCTTTTCGTAAGTGAGTGTTGTCGTTATTTACACCCATCTAACGGAGCAGTTCAAAAAATGGATCACTCTTTTTTTATTTTTTTTCATTTTTTTGTTGAAGAGTACGATAAACCCCTGGTGCTACGCCATATTTTCGTTTAAAAATTCTGTGGAAATATGGATAACTTCGAAATCCAGACAGTTCCGCTATCGTTTCTAACGAATGTTTTGTATAGCGCATTTGCTCTTCGGCAAGCTGTAAGCGAATCGATTGTGCATATTCGATGATTGTCATCCCGGTTCCTTCTTTAAAGAGATGAACGGTCCGTGAAACGCTCAGTCCGACGGCGTCGGCGACGTCTGAAACTTTGAAGTCACTCGTGACGTGTGCTTCGATAAAGCGCATCATACGAGAGACGACTGGAGGTCGCGCCTGGGAATGCACATCTTGAATCGAGCGATCGAGCATGAGTAGGAGTGCTTGAACGAGTGTTTCAATTAATGCGGCACTTTGTTCAGACGGTGGACGGCGCACTTCTTCCGTAATGTGTTGCCATAGCGAAAGAAGGCGTGAATCGATGGTGATGGCATACAGTCGCTCCCGTGGAGTCGCATGCCACCATGTATCGATTGAATGTCCGGTACAGAAGATATGATAGTCTCCGCTCGCGGGTGTATCGACATGCATTTCATAGAAGTCACCCGGACGAACAATCAATACGTCACCAGGTCGTGTGATCATCGTTTCCCCATTGACCACAATCCGAGCCGTTCCTGCCGTTTGTAAGCGAATCAGATACGTATCGAGTCGATTAGCAAATGGAAAAGTATAAGTCGTTGTATGGTATGAATAGCCACAAAAGCCGATTTCCATAATAGTCTCCTCTTTTAATAGCAAGATTGTACATATCTTAATCATATCATGGATGGTCATGATTCCTTGGAGGCAGTACGATGAAAGCGTTGAAACGGAAAACGAACTTCAAGGAGGACATAACATGAAACAATGGTGGAAAGAAGCGGTCGTATATCAAATTTATCCACGTAGCTTCAATGACTCAAACGGAGATGGGATTGGCGACATCCAAGGAATCACGGAGAAGATGTCATACTTGGCAGAACTCGGGATCGACGTCATCTGGCTCTCACCGGTATACGATTCACCGAACGACGATAACGGATACGATATTCGTGATTACCGTGCCATCATGGACGAGTTTGGTACGATGGATGACTTTGATGCGATGCTTGAAGAAGCACACCGTCACGGGATTAAAATCATGATGGACCTCGTCGTCAACCATTCTTCTGACGAACACCAATGGTTCATGGAGTCGCGTTCTTCAAAAGACAGCCCATATCGTGACTATTACATTTGGAAAAAAGGGAAGGACGGTCAGTCACCGACGAACTGGGGGGCTTTCTTCGGAGGCAGTGCTTGGCAGTATGATGAGGCAAGCGATGAGTACTACCTCCATCTCTTCAGTAAGAAACAACCGGATTTGAACTGGGAAAGCGAGACGCTTCGTCGTGAAGTGTATGACCTCATGACATATTGGCTCGATAAAGGGGTCGACGGGTTCCGGATGGACGTCATCAATATGATCTCAAAAAATCCAAGCTATCCAGATGGTCAAACGCAAGGAACAGGGTTCGGTGACGGTACACCATTCTTCTTTAACGGACCACGCATCCATGAATTCATGCAGGAGATGAATCGGGAAGTCTTATCGAAATACGACACAATCACGGTAGGGGAGATGCCAGGGGTCAGTGTGGAGGAAGCCAAACTTTATACGGGTGAAGACCGCAACGAACTGAACATGGTCTTTCATTTTGAACATGTGGACGTCGGGAACGGAAGCTTCGGGAAGTGGAATCCGACAGACTGGAAGTTGACTGAGTTAAAGACAATCTTCTCGCGTTGGCAAGAAGGGCTCGAAGAGGAAGGATGGAACAGCCTGTACTGGAGTAACCATGACCAGCCCCGTGCCATCTCACGCTTTGGAAACGATTCGCCTGAATATCGCGTTCGTTCCGGGAAGATGCTCGCGACACTTCTTCATCTATTGAAAGGGACGCCTTACATTTATCAAGGAGAAGAGTTCGGCATGACGAACGTCGCGTTTGAATCAATCGATCAGTACCGAGATATTGAGACGTTGAACGCCTACCGTGACTACACATCCAAAGGGTTGTTAACGCACGACGAGATTTTCCGTGGCATCCATGAGCGAGGACGTGACAATTCACGTACACCGGTACAGTGGTCAGACGAAGCACATGGTGGATTTACGACAGGGACGCCATGGATCGAGGTCAACCCGAACTTTGTTGACATCAATGCGGAAGCGGCAAGGAAAGATCCGAATTCACTCTTCCATTACTACCGTCAGTTGATTGCGCTCCGTAAAGCGAACCCGCTCGTCGTCTACGGAAAGTATGAGCTGTTGTTACCGGAAGATGAGGCGGTCTATGCATTCACACGTTCATTCGAAGGTGAGACATGGCTCGTACTCTGTAACTTCTCCGACGAGACACAACAACGAGAGCTACCATATGACGTGAAAGAACGTGTCATCGGAAACATGGAACCGATAGAAGCGTTCACCCTTCGTCCTTATGAAGCACAAGTGTATAAACTGTGACGAAAAGCTCGCCAGACGGCGAGCTTTTTTAAGTGCATACGTATCTTCTCTCGATGATTCGGGAATAGTGTAAGTAACGTCTGACATGAAAAGAGGGAACGACATGGGTACTTTAATCGCGTACTCTTCCAGATATGGAACGAGTGAAAAAGTGGCGGCTTTACTCGCCGAACGTCTATCGGGTGACGTTCGTGTCCAAAATATCGTAGAAGAGCCGAACATCACGTGGGAGATGGTAGATCACGTCATCGTCGGGAGCTCAATTCGAATGGGCACGATCCAAGACGAGATGAAGGAATGGTTGACGCTTCACGAAGCACACTTGCTTGAGCATCCCCTCGCTTTATATTTGTGTGCCGGGACACCGACAGAGTCGGAACGGATTCGCGAGCTAGAAGAAGCCTATCGTGACACGCTGCGCGAACATGCCTATTTCGTCGAGGTCGTCGGGAGCGGGTACGACTTTGAACGAATGGGCTTTTTAGACAAAGCAATCGTTCGCATGATGGCCAAACAAAAAGAGAGTTCACTTCAACTCGACGATGCCAAACTGAATCAACTCGTGGAAGCCGCTCAAACGTCTGAGCGCACCCGGTCTGAAAATCCTTGAGCGAGTAAATCATGCACATCAATCGGGCTTTTCGTGGAGATGAGTACATCTCCGCTTTTTTTCTGCCCTTCAATCTGATGAAGAGCAAGGTGTTCGAGGTGACGACCGATTTTTAGAGCGATAGGTGCAGATTCTTGGCATCGTAAGGCATCGATAGTCACTTCATCGGTGCGGTTATCTCCCCCAAATAGTTCGAGGTCGGCTCGGGCTGTGGTAAACCCGCGCACGGCGATTCGTTTCAGTTGAACGCGTCTCGATTTGTATTGGATCGCAAGTGCCGGATGTTGTTCGTAATCGTAGGTCGGGTCGCCGATTGCAGTCAAACCATGAATCAAGACGTCCTGATAGGCCGATACAACCAGGCTTCGTGGTGAGGATTTTGTATAGAGTGAACTGTGAACCGGCTCGACGGACACTAAGTTTGTGCCTGATAGGAAGCGGGCTGTCTCTGAGTTCGGATCGTCTGCTAAATGATGACCGATGTGACGGAAGTTAAATGAACGATTGTCATGCACCGAAAGATGGCCGAAGATATGAACGTCGTGTGCGGCAGATGAGGTCCCATGTGCTTTTACTTCGATGCCTCCAAAGCAGCCTTCCGTTCTATTGTGAACGAGTGTGACGTGCCGCGAACCGTCATCAATCTCAATCCCATTTGAGTTTGAGAACCCTAAGGCGTGTGTTCGACCGTGAGGATGATGACAATAGCAGTTGGTAATATAAATGGCATCACTATGGTGTGTGGTGATTCCGTCATCCCCATAATTCGTCGCCTCGAGATGATCGAGATGGATATATCGGCTCCCGTTTGCTGCGCGAAGCCCGTCCCCTAAGTAATGATAGTGCGGAGACGTGATGTCGAACGCATGGAGTCCAGCATTTTTGGCTGTCACATGATGCACCCATCCATACGTCACATGGGCAAACGTCAAGGCGCTCGATGTCGTGTCACCGCTCGTCGTCCGTTTCACATCCCCTAATCGTGCGACATTCCAATCGAGCGTCAGGTGGCATACCTCGATATGATGATTTCCTGCAAAAGGCGTGGCGTTTCGTAACAATCGTCGATGTCTCGGTGCACGATCGGACAGTTTGAGAATCGTGACGTCTTGTCCTGCGCCTTCGAGCACGCAGTTGGAAGGTAGACGAATACCCCGAACGATATAAACGCCTGCTGGGACAAAGACACGACGGTTCGAGCGGATGGCGAGTCGAAAGGCGAGGGTACAATCCGTTTTTCCATCTCCGACAGCACCATAGTCCGTCACATCAACACATTGTTTTGTCGTCTGCAGTAAATTCAAATATTCGGCATCGAGCCGACGCATCCAGACGGGACGAACGATGCCGTCGACTTGCTCGAGCGGAAAGGACGTGCGGACAGGGGTGATCCGTTCCGTCAATGGGATTCGACACGGGATAGATTGTTGTTGCTCAAAGTAAGAAGCTTCCCGTGTAGCACGGTGCCATTCAAGTGTTTGTTGGATGAGGTCTTCTTCCGACCAATCGGAATGAGAGGCAATCATCGATGCGATTGCGTGTGGGTCCTTAATGTTTTTCATTATAAATCCTCCTAGCATCATCTTCTCTAGCATGTACCCGTTTCACCTTGTTTTTTAGCAATCAGAAGTATTTACTAGACAGAAACATCTAGTCGTGTTATATTCAATATGTGCTTAATTAAGAATAGCTGGAATCATAATTCACAAGTGCTTGGGATTATTTTTCATTAGATAATCCAGAGGCTTGTATTTTTTTTGGTCAAGTTTTTTCTAGTAAGGCACTACTATAACGCATAGCGTTTATTTCAGGAGGGTTCATTCATGAACACAGGTAAAGTAAAATGGTTTAACTCAGAAAAAGGTTACGGCTTCATCGAAATGGAAGGCGGAGACGACGTATTCGTACACTTCTCAGCAATCCAAGGCGACGGCTTCAAAACACTTGAAGAAGGCCAAGAAGTAACTTTCGAAATCACTGACGGAGCTCGTGGACCACAAGCTTCTAACGTTGAAAAAATCTAATCTTCCTTTCTAAGGAATATGATACCTGCTCGCATCGGCGAGCAGGTTTTTTTGTGTTTAATCCCATAGTTTGAGGGAACAGTATACGAGCGACAAATCATGAAGGAGGAATTTGGAATGAGTGCAAAAGACACAGCGTTAAAAATTCTAGAGGGTAGCAATGTCGGGACGATGGCGACCGTGTATAAGGTGAAACCCCACAGTCGATATATGACATTTTTCCATGATGATTTCACACTCTACACAGCAACCTCTAACGATACAGATAAAGTAGAAGAACTAGAAAAGAATCCATATACGCATATTTTAATCGGCTACGATGGAGATGGTGTGGGCGACACTTACTTAGAAATCCTCGGTAAAGCGACCGTGTCGGATGATGAATCGATGAAAGAGAAAGTATGGAATGAGAAACTTGAAGGATGGTTCGATGGTCCGGACGATCCAAAGCTTGTGATCCTTAAAATCGAACCGGAATCGATGCGCGTGATGAACAAGAAAGGTCAACCACCACAAGAAGTGACACTATAATCTCTTCTAAGACACCTAAATCAGGTGTCTTTTTTGTGGATGAATGTGAATAGAATATGGCATACATATGGACGAATCATGAACAAAGGAAAATACATATGTGAAATAGTGAACATGAATGGTATATTGTGAATGTAATCACATTATACATTTATTTAACTTCTTGAAAGGGAGGAATTATGATGTTCACGAAATTTTGGCAAAATCATAACATCGCTACAGCGATCTTGACGGTGTTACGTGTATGGCTCGGTTATCATTGGTTAACGGCAGGTTGGGGTAAAATCACGGGAGGTTTTGGAACAGAAGGATTCTTGAATAACGCGGTGTCACTCGCTTCTGGAGAACATCCGGCCGTTGCTGGATGGTGGGCTGCATTCCTAGAAAACTTTGCGATTCCAAACGCCGGGCTATTCGATGTCCTGATTCCTTACGGTGAATTCTTGGTAGGCTTAGGATTATTGCTCGGTGCCCTCACACGTAGCGCAGCGTTCTTCGGACTCGTCATGAACATGGCGTTCTTACTATCAGGAACAGTCAGTACGAACCCAACGATGTTGATCGTATCTGTCTTGATTTTAGTTGCCGGTCATAACGCTGGAAAAATTGGGGTCGACGGGTTGTTCCTTCGCCGTTTTGTCGACACGAAAGTATTGCATCGTTCACCAAATCGTCAAATAGCCTCGTAACTTTTATGCGTTCTCTTGTGACAAACCTCTCACGTTTCGGCTACGATAGACATAGCCTACAGAAATAAAGGAGAACGCATATGACTACGACTCATTTTAAATGGCTTGGCTACACAGAAGGTGTATCCTTCTTGTTATTACTGTTCATCGCGATGCCGTTGAAATATATGGCCGGCATTCCACTCGCGGTCAGTATCGTTGGTGCAGCACATGGTTTCTTATTTGTTGCGTATGTGCTCGCGGCGATGTACATGGCATGGCGCTTGCGCTGGGGATTCAAAGTTTTGACGCTTGCTGTCATGGCATCCGTCATCCCATTCGGACCATTCTTATTAGAAAAACGGGTACTCCCGTCACCAGAGAAGACATCGAACTGATTCGTTCGATGTCTTTTTTCGTTACGATACACGTTCCATTGATTGGGCTGCATCTCGTTCTGCTTGGATGTCATGTCGGATTCGGTACGTAAGGACGAACGTACAGATGAGTAGACCCACCATGCAAGCGGTGTAGAGATGGGCAACAGAGACGAGTGGAAAACACATAGCTTAGTCGATATCGCGATTTACTACGAAGGTTTATTAAGGGGAACATTGAACGGTTGTGGGGATGACTGGGTGCCAGTCATCGAAGAACAAGTAGCTGAATTCCCGCAAGGACTGTTTCGCAAACGTTTAGAGACATTGCTACAACAAATCAAGGGCTGACGAATCAGCCCTTGAACGTTTGAATCAATGTTCCTTTGCCATGCTCGACTTGTACAGAAGCGTGGGCCCCATTGACAAGTGTCATCTGAGGGGGTACGTGTCCACAGTCGATATCGTAAAAAATCGGAACTTCTAACATGTGATGGAGCTCCTCATATACCATTTCGACCGTATAGTCTTGATGCACAGAGGGGGCGTCACTCCGTCCGAACAGAATACCAGACGTATGATCGAACCAACCGGCCCACTTCATTTGAAGGAGGGTCCTTTTTAATGCCGGAACGTTTAGCTCAGCATTTTCAAAATACCAAAGAATCGGCTCGTCATTCAGATGTTCGCGCTGGAACGTCTTGACGTCTCCATATGGTGTCCCGATTGTATGTAAGAGCACATCGAGGCATCCACCGAGCAAGCGTCCTGTTGCATTCTGACCGCCAATCGCTCTCCATTCGGTCGTTTCCGTCAGATGAAACAGATGTGGCGTCGGGTTGTCAAACTGCCATTCGTTTTGGAACTTTTCGGACGAACGTTGGATGACCGTTTCGTCGGTCCGCGTCGACAACACATCGAGCCAGCGTGAACTCGTCTCGTCCCACAAATCAGCACGTAAGTCGACTAAGTTTGGACCGTGGGCCGAGGCGATTCCGGTTTTTAGCGTATACACAAAAAGCAATAGACTCGTATCTGAATAGCCGAGCATCCATTTTGCGGGCAAGGACTGCCACTCGATGTGATCGAGGATTTCCATTAAGAGTTCCCCACCCCAGGGCGGAACAATCAAGTCGACATTGTCATCTTGAAGTAGAGATGTCAGTTCATGTGCACGGACTCGAGCCGGAGCGGACTTCCCAAATCGTTGTTTCCACGCATTCGGAGTGAATTGCAATGTGAACCCTCGATTGGAAAACTTATGTTCCGCTTGATGCAATAGATGGTGCAGTTCTTCTGGTATACCTGACGAAGGGGCGGTGACACCAATTTGATGACCGGTTAACTGTGGATAACGAATCATGACAACCTCCTGTGGATAAGTGATATGTTCAGTAGAAAAAATGGGTTATCCACATGTGGACAACTAATTAGAGCGCATCCGTTCGGCATGACGCATTCCCCATTCGTTCATCGCTTCGAGAATCGGGATCAGTGTTTTCCCGTACTCACTTAAACGATAATCGACACGGGGCGGAACTTCCGGATAGACGGTCCGAATGACGATATCCTGTTCTTCTAAGTCACGGAGTTGTGCGGTCAATATCTTTTGGCTGATTTTTGGTAACGCGCGTTTCAACTCACTGAAACGCAATGTATCTCCATTGATCAACACAAGGAGGATGGAATGTTTCCATTTTCCTGTAATCAGTTCGAGTGCCGTATCGACTTCACAGCTTGTTATGTTAGTCACGTCGCTCTTCCTTTCCAATAGTATCGTTGAAGTAACTATACCACCTTTTTGTGCCTACTTCTGTAACATCGACCGAGCGGGTATAGTGAAGGGGAGGTGATAATATATGAAAATCGAAAAAATCGAACTCGGTCCGGTAACGCTTCGAGTCCGTGACATTGAACAGGTGACACGATTTTACGTAGACGTGATTGGGATGAGTATTTTAGAAGAGAGCGAAGAGCTCATTACACTCGGTACGAAGGAACGTCCGCTTGTCATCTTGCACAGTGTCCCGCAAGCGAAAACCAATCCACGGGCGGCAGGCTTATTCCATTTAGCTATTCTGTTCCCGAACCGTGTAGAGTTAGGAAGCATGTTGGCACATCTCATTGAGCGACGCATCGAAGTGGGGCAAGGCGACCATCTCGTGAGTGAAGCCTTCTACTTGAGCGATCCAGAAGGAAACGGGATTGAATTGTATGCCGACCGCCCGAAGGACCAATGGACGTACGAGGCAAACGGCCATGTGAAAATGGCGACCGAGCCTGTCGACTATGAATCGATGCTTCAAGCGGCAGCCAATCGGTCGTTTACTGGTTTACCGATCGGAACGACGATGGGGCACGTGCATTTTAAAGTACGCTCAATCGAGGCGGCGAAACGTTTTTATCATGATCGGCTTGGCTTCTCCATTACGACGGATTCTTATCCAGGCGCACTTTTCCTAGCAGCTGATGGCTACCACCATCACATCGGAACGAACGTGTGGGCCCGTCCGAGCGATCCTGTGGGAATGGAGACCGGAATCGAAGCATGGACGCTTCTCGTCAATGAAGAGACGAACCAGGCGTTAGGCGGAACATCGTCTGAATGGTCGTTGACCGATGAAGACGGGATTACCGTGCATATTAAAAGAACGAACGCTTGAGCGTTCGTTCTTTTTAACGTGCGGATGTTTTCTTCTGACCTGCGTTAAACGAGAGACGAAGTCCGCGTTTTTGATACGCTTGCTCGACTCGTTTAGGATTGAGGCTGAGCTCAAGGTGAGCTAGCTTCAAATGTTCAAGTGCCGGCACCGTGACATCGAGGCGAACGAGCTCCATATTGCGCTCTGCTTTTTTGCGTGTTCGTCTCAAGTTACGGGGCACCTCCTCTGACGTCAGTGCCGCGATCGTTTCATTTACTTGTTGTCGTTTTTCACCCTTGATGCTCAAGGCAGAATACAGCTTATCGAGCGAACCGAATCGTTTGATGAGTTGAACCGATTGACTTTCATCCAGTCCAGCAACTGGAGGGATTCCGTCAGAACGGTCTCCTGTCAACGCTTTGACGGCTGACAGTTGCTTCGGTTTCAATCCTTCGTATAGCGCCGCAATCTCTTCTGGTCGAATTTCTAAATGACGCTTGAGTGGCAACGGACGATTATCACGAATGTCACAGCGAGCCTGCATTTGCTGAAGCTCCTGTGTCTGTAACCAAACGGTGATTCGTGGACTGACAAGCTGTAACAAGTCTTTGTCTTTTGTCATGATGACGACAGGGGCACTGCAACTGAATTTACGGGCGATGTGGGCAATCAAGTCTTCCCCTTCATACCCTTCTACTTGGAATTGTGGGATTCCACTATCCTCAAGCAGTTGGCGCATGAGTTCCATCTGCGCTTTTAATTCAGGCGGTGTTTGACGTCTGCGACGTTTGTAGCCTGGGTACAGTTCTCGACGCCATAATGTTTCACGTGAGACGTCCCAAACAACGACAAAATGAGTCGGACGATGTCTGCGTAGAATCGTCCGGATGAGGCCGGTCATTCCGATGACGGCACTCCGATCGTTTTTAGATACCTCGCGTCCTTTTTTCGTTCGGCTCGCGGCGGCACCATAATAAGCACTGGCCAGCATGGAGTTACCGTCAATCAAAAATAGTTTGCGTTCCATGCGTAACCTTCTTTCTATTTCTTTCTGTTTAAACCGAACATCTCGCCATGTTTCGGTGATGTTGTGTCATTGAGTGGGTGACACTCAAATAAGCAACATATGTGCAGTATATCACGGGAAGAGGCGAAAATATAGCGACAGTTCGGTGCAAACGTGAAAAACCCTTCTCCATATTTCGGAGAAGGGTTTAAAGAAAGCATCATTCAGATAATGGTTCTTCCTCTTCGTGAGAGGCGAGAATCAAGTCGACAAAGACGATGCGGTGGTTATCGACTTCACTGACAATCAGTTCATGGTTGCCGGGTAAAAGGAAGCGCTCGCCTGTTCGGGCATTCGCTTTTTGTGATAAAACGAATCCACCGACCGTATCGACGTCATCTTCGATTTCGATGCCGAACCGCTCTTCGAGTTCTTGCGTTAAAACGAGTCCCGAAAGGCGATAATGTTTCGGAGCGACTTCTGTAATTTCAGCCTGTTCGTCTCGATCGAACTCGTCTCGGATCTCGCCGACGATTTCTTCTAAAATGTCTTCAATCGTCAACAGTCCTGCCGTCCCGCCGTACTCATCGATGACGAGACACATCATCGTCTGCGCGTTTTGCATTTTCACCATCGCTTCTTGAAGTGGCGTGAACTCGGTGACGAGCGGCAATTGATGAATGAACGACTCGAACGGTGCATCATTTTTTGAAAGTTGAGCAGTGAAGAGCTGTTTCGCATTCACGAATCCGAGAACGTCATCGCGATCGCCATCTCGTGTGACGGGATAACGCGTATACTGGTGCTCTTCCACTACGGCGATGATCTCTTCAATCGTATCTTCTTCATCGATTGTCACCATGTTCATACGTGGCACCATGGCATCTTTGGCGATCCGTTCGTCAAAGGAGAAGATATTTTGAACATATGCCAACTCGTTTTCGTTGATCTCACCACTACGGAAACTTTCCGTCATAATGATTTTCAATTCTTCTTCAGAGTGTGCCGTTTCCTGCGCTGTCGTCTGTACCCCGAATAAACGGAGTGTGATTCGAGCCATACTGTTCAATGCTCGAATAAACGGATAGAAGATTTTTGTGAAGACGTAGAGCGGACGTGCGACGAGCAGCGTCAACTTCTCCGCTTCGTGAACCGCGAGCGTTTTTGGCACGAGTTCGCCGATGACGACATGGACGAACGCAATCAATAAGAAGGCAATCAAAAACGACAAGAATGTCACGAGAGATGGCGATATGTTCAATTGTTCGACCAGAGTGTGGATATACGCTTCGATTTGATCGGCACCAATCCATCCAAGGCCGAGTGCAGAAAGCGTGATTCCGAACTGAGAGGCAGAAAGGGAGTCGTCGATATTCTCGATGACTTTTTTCGCGCTGACCGCTTTCTTATTTCCTTCGAGCACGAGCTGGTCGAGTCGAGCGCCACGCACTTTCACAATTGAAAATTCGGCTGCCACAAAAAAGGCAGTCAAAAAGATTAAAAGTGCGACGACGAGTAAGCTGAGTAACATGGGACTGTCCAACAATTCCCCCTAAAATCGGGGAGTCACCTCCATTGAGTATAAGATCAAACGTCTTTCAGGCGTTTCCTGAAAACGAATAGTTTGTTTCAGTATAGTTGATTTGTTTCAAATATTCAAAATGCAGCCAATCATGTTTGATGAAGAGGGGAATGCGGGAACTAAACCCGAGAAGATGAAGGAGGAATTGACATGGCAAACTATCCAGAGTTAAAAGGCAAAGTCGCGGTCATCACGGGCAGCTCGAAGGGGCTCGGTCGTGCCATCGGGGAGCGTTACGCAAAAGAAGGGATGAGCGTTGTCCTGAATTACCGCAGCAGTGAAAAAGAGATGGAGGAAGTCATCCGTGGAATCGAGGCAGCTGGCGGGAAGGCTGTCGCCGTGAAAGGAGACGTCGCGGAGGAAGGACTCGCGGAGAAGATGATTGAAAAAGCCATCTCTGAGTTTGGGAAGATGGATATTTTCGTGAATAATGCCGGCGTACAAGTCGAGGCAAAAACACATGAGATGGAGTTTGATAACTGGAAGCAGATTATCGACGTCAACTTGAACGGGACGTTCCTTGGTGTTCGTGCTGCTTTAAAATACTTCGTTGAGAATGAAATCGAAGGGAACATCATCAATATGTCTTCTGTTCACGAAGTCATCCCGCGTCCGGGGTATACACATTACGCAGCCAGCAAGGGTGGCGTGAAAATGTTCACGAAATCCGTCGCGCTTGAGTATGCACCGAACCATATTCGTGTCAATGCAATCGCACCTGGGGCGATTGATACACCAATCAACGAAGAGACGATGAGCGACCCGGAAGAGAAGAAGGGATTAGAAGCGCTCATCCCATCTCACGTCATCGGGAAGCCGGAACAAATCGCAGCCGTTGCCGCTTGGCTCGCGTCGGATGAGTCGTCCTATGTGACGGGGACAACCATCTTTGCGGACGGTGGGCTTTCGCTCTATCCGTCATTTGGTCCAGAGAACAAAGTCCAATAAACAAGAGGGTGCGATGATGCACCCTCTTTTCGTTTAGCTACTCATTTGATTGGTCATATCCAACTTGGGAAGACTGACCGTGAAAATGGAGCCTTTGCCGATATTCGATGTGGCGTGAATCGTTCCACCGTGACCTTCGGCGATTTCTTTACAGATTGCGAGACCGAGACCGGTCCCCCCGATTTTTCGACTGGCGGAATTGTCGACGCGATAAAACTTGTCAAACAATTTTGGTAGCGCGGTTTGGGGAATCCCGATGCCGTGATCTTCAATTGAAATGTCAATCCAATCCGGTCGTTCACATGTGACACGGACATTGATTTCACCACCACGAGGCGAATACTTCACGGCGTTGTGCAGGAGGTTCATGAAGAGTTGATTGAGTCGCGTCCGGTCTCCGTATACATAGAAGTCTTCCGTGCAATCAAACGTGATGTGATGATGTTGGCTTGAGCCTTGATGCACCGAAATCGCTTGTTCAAGAATGGCGGATAGACGCTCCGGTTCGTTATGATACGTCTGTTGTCCAGACTCCATCCGTTGTACATCAAGCAAGTTTGAAATCAAGTCCTCAAGACGCAATGTCTCTTGATGAATCATTCCTAAATATTTTTCGGAACGTTCAGATGAAAGTTTTCGGAAACGAAGAAGTTCAGTGAATCCAATGATACTTGTGAGCGGAGTCCGGAGTTCGTGAGAGACGGTCGAAACGAGTTCGGTTTTCAGACGGTCGACTTCGGTCTCGTGCGTCACGTCACGGAAAACGAGCATCGTTCCATGACGTGTTCCTCGCAAGTAAATCTTCTCCGCATACATTTGAATGAAGCGCTCTTCCTGATTCATCGAGAACGTGACGCTCTCTTCTTTACACTGTCCATCGAATGAACGTTCCATGAACGCGAAAAAGGCATCCTTTTGGTCGACCTGCAGTCCGAGCTCCTCAAGGCTAGCGTCTAAACGATATAAATCGACTTCATTTCGCTTCGTAATCGGTTGATTGAATAAGACAAACAACGCTTGGTTCGCTACTTTCTCACTTGTTGCGTGTTCGACATAGATGACGGCATCGCGAATCGAGTGCAGAAGGCGCGCTGTCTTCTCACGTTCTTCTTCAATCCGATAGCGTTGTGTCGTGAGAGATGTAGCCATCTGTCGGAACGATGTTGTCAATTGCCCGACTTCATTTTTAGATTGGGCTGCCGCCGGTGTGATTGGCTGTCGTTCTCCGGCAAGGCGCTTACTGTTTTCGATCAACTCCTGCAGTTGACCAGTTAAGCGTCTCACATATGGACGGGCGACGATAAAGAGAATGAAGAGAACACCGAGTAAAGAGAGGAGCCAAAGAGCTTGTGCCCACTTCGTATGGGTCGCAAGCTGAGCACGGAGCCCATCCTCTTCTGCGTTCAGTGAGTTCCGGTATTCCGTGAAGACGCTCTCCATATCGACGATGCTCGCACTCATATCCGCGGCACTTTTCGAATTGATTTTGAATTTACGATCTGCCGGTGGGTCTTTTTGAGGATTCACTTTCCCGAGCGTCGGCATCTTTAAGAAGGGTTCGGTTACACTACCGTCCCGTTTTCCTGCTACATAACGTTCGAGGCTCGGCATGACACGTTCCTGATACGCGACAAACAGCGTACGCGCATCGCTCGCGTACGTTTTTTCTTTCTCGGTTACGGCATTCTGCTCGAACCAAGTGGTCTGTTCGTCAATCAAGACTTGTTTATCTTGCACACGTTCTAACATCGCGTCATCCCCAAGGAGGACATATCCGCGCATTTCATATTGCATCGACTGCCATGTCTCGAACAATTCGGTCGCATTCGTGCGCCGTTCACTGATGTTCTCGAGCGATGACGTCGTCTGTTCGATTTGGTTTTCCGTATACACATATACGGCAAGCGACGTGAGGAGGATCAGTCCGATGAATAAGTAGAAGACGAATAGAAATTGTCTCCCGATCCGTTGGTCAATCCATGACTTCATAAAGACCGTTCCTTCCTAGAATGATGAACATTCCGACTGTGACTAATATCCTACGAGTGTCGTTCTTTCATTGTACAGATTCAACTCTTCAGATGCTAGATATTGAGAAATCAAGGAAATGAACGCTATTATTTATTGAACAGTAGTAGATAGTATGCTATTGTTCTATGTATAGTAGGGGGTGGGATGATGAATCCTCAATTCAAAAAGGGCGTACTTAACCTGTGTGTGTTAGCACTCGTCGCGGAACAAGACCGCTATGGGTATGAGCTCGTTCAGGCGATTTCGGCCAAAGTGACCATTTCAGAAGGTGCGGTCTATCCGTTGTTGCGTCGATTGACGACAGAGGGCTATTTCACAACGTATTTAATGGAGTCTGGAGAAGGCCCTCCACGGAAGTACTATCAAATTACGGAACAGGGCCGCAAACACTTAGTTGAATTGCGAACGGAATGGAACGTATTCACGAACGGTGTCAATGACTTAATCCGAGGGGGAGACGACAGATGAATGAAGAACAGTACTTGTCAGAGCTCGAACAATTATTGATGAACGTGAAGGTGAAAGATCGGCTTGATATTTTACGAGACGTATCGGAATATTTCACGAGTGGTCGATTAGAAGGAAGAAGTGACGAAGAATTGGCACGTGAGTTAGGGGAACCGAGCATACTCGCATCGGAATTGCTCGCCTCTGTCGATATTGAAGAATCGGTCTCGACGCGACCGCCTGCGGTTGTCAAAAGCTCGGCGGTAGCCTTCCAAAGCGTCCTCATTCAAGTTCAAAATGCGCAAGTGTTCGTCACCCCATCACAAGACGGTTATGCGTATGCGACGCTTGAGACGGAGACTGATCATGGGGTCGTCATGGATATCGTGGGGGACACTTTAGAGATACGGATTGAATCCGAACGTCGTTTCGGTCTTTCGGACCTGTTCTCATGGTTTGGGTCAAAGGCACCTGTACTTCGGGTTGAATTGCCTCATCACGCCTATCATCAGATTCAATTGAAAAATCGTCACGGTTCGAGTGATGTACAAGATCTCCAAGCGGAACGGTTCCACGTGGAGAGTGAGAACGGTCGAATCGTCGCACATCACATTCAAGCACGTCATGGTGTCCTGCGCACATCGAACGGAAAAGTGCTCGCATCAAGCTGTCACGGTCACGATTGGGAGCTTCATTCCTCAAACGGTCGTGTCGAAGCGAAACATTCTCAGCTCGAGCGGATCAACATCCATTCCTCGAACGGTCGAATCGATGTCGATCACGTCACGGGAGCGGTCGATGCCAAAACTTCTAATGGACGGATAGACTGTTCCGTACAAGCGATTCAAGCACCGATTCGCTTGAAGACGAACAATGGGAAGATTGACTTACATGTCGATGAACGTCCGGAAGATGTGACGATTCGTGCGAAGTCACGAAACGGGAAAGTTGATGTGTTTGGAGAGCGGTCGAAAGAGTGCGTATTTGGAGACGGATCGATTGAAGTGAAATTAACGAGCTCAAATGGGAGCGTCACCGTATCAGGATGAATATAGCCCCTCCATCGATCGATGGAGGGGCTATACTTATAAATCATGTACCAACACATAGGCGACTCGAACAGGACCATGAACGCCGACGATGAGGTTCATCTCGATGTCGGCCGAGTTCGAGGGACCAGAGATGAAATTGACACCGTTCGGGGAATGGAGACCGTCTCGGTCGAGTGTGGCAAGTTGTTGTGCCGTTTGCGTCATACGTGGAACAAGGACAGATTTCGGGATGATTGCAATATGGTCTTGCGGTAACAGACTGATTGTCCGTGATCTACCAGGCTTCGCATATTGGACGATTGTCGCACTTTCCGCAAATGCCGCATCCGCAATCGTGATGCCAATGTCCGCTCGAATGGCCAGCTCTCGACTCGCTTCGGGTTGTGACGAATCCCACCAATCAAACGTCTCACTTGTTGCAGGTGCCCAAGCGGAAATTCGCTCATCGTTTTCTGCGAGAATCCGTGCGCCATGATAGCGTTCAATCAAGAGGCGAAGCGTATCATCAAGCTTCGCAGATTCACATTCCACCAAATCGGTATGGATTCGGGTCGCGACCATGCGGAACGTCTCGAGCAGCTCTTCTTCACTCGCGCCTTTCAACACCTCATCTTGCGGACGATGTGTATATTCCCGTTTTGGCGGCGTGAGCTTGACCTCACGACCGAGTTGCTTGGCGATTCGTTGTAGAAAGTCCTCACGGTTTGTGATTGTACCAGGATTCATCAGGCATTCCCCCGTTTCTTGAACCAATCTCGGACGGTCTGTTTGTTCGGCTGCGGCAAGTCTTTCGAGTCCGTCCAAGCCGGTAGCCCTTTCTCAATCTGACCCGAGGTGGCGAACGGTGATGTCGCAAACGGTGCGACATGTTCCGCTGCTTCGAATAAGAATGGACTCGAAGCCGTGACGGCAAATCCTTTCATCGCAATCCGCTCCACGAAAGGTGATTGCTTTTTCTCCTCTACGATGACGCGTCGATGTTCAATCAACAGCTCATGCAGCGGAATCTTTACAGGACACGCCTCCGTACAGGCGCCACAGAGACTCGACGCATAGGGGAGTTCTTTATAGTTCTCGTATCCGTCAAGAAGCGGAGCCAAGACGGCACCAATCGGACCTGGATAGATTGACCCGTACGCGTGACCACCGATATGGCGATAGACGGGACAGACGTTGATACAGGCCGCGCAGCGGATGCATTGCAACACCGATTGGAACTGTGTCCCGAGAATACCAGAACGCTTGTTGTCGACGATGACAAGATGGAACTCTTCTGGTCCATCGACTTCACCGACCGCGCGCGTCCCGGCGAACGTCGTGATGTATGACGTGAGTCGCTGACCGACCGCGCTTCGACAAAGCATGTTGACGAGCACCTCGAACTCTTCATAAGACGGGACGACGCGTTCCATGCCCATGACAGAGATGACCGTATCAGGAAGCGACGTCACCATGCGTCCGTTCCCTTCGTTGGTCACAAGCCCGACGGCTCCACTCTCTGCGATGGCGAAATTACAGCCGGTGATGCCGACTTCTGCCTTCAAAAAGTCTTTCCGTAGTTCTTGTCGTGCATAGCGTCCAAGTTCAGTCGGATCGTTCGACCCGCTGTAGCCGTGGGCAGTGAACGTCTCATGCACAGCGTCGCGGTCTTTATGCAGAGCCGGGGCGACAATGTGAGACGGTGGGTCTTCGTCGAGTTGCAAAATCCATTCCCCAAGGTCGGACTCGACGACGGTACATCCTTCTTCCTGAAGTGCTTCGTTCAAGCCGATTTCTTCCGTGACCATCGATTTCGATTTCACGACATGTTTGGCTTGCTTCGACCGAACGACTTCCCGGATGTAGCGGTTCGCTTCTTCCGGTGTCTCCGCGAAAAAGACGCTTCCACCACGTTTTGAGACATTCTCGCTCAATTGATATAAGTAATAATCCAGATGTTCCAGCACATGTTGACGAATTTCTTCCGAATGGTCGCGAAACGATTCCCAGTCCCCGAGTTCACCTGCAGCATTTAACCGGCCATCCCGTAGACGGTTTTGAGCCGAACTGACGGCCTGCCGCATGAACGCATCTTCGATTCCATCTTTTCGTCGATCTTGAAACTTCTCATCCAATCGAATCCCCATGCTCATGCTTGCTTCACTCCTTCGTTCAAGACTTCGGCAATATGCATCACTTTAATCGGATGTCCCTGTTTATGAAGACGTCCGCCGATGTTCATCAGACATGACGCATCCGCTCCGATCAACACCTCTGCGCCTGACTGTAAGATGGAATCGACTTTTTCATCTACCATTTGTACCGACACGTCTGGCATCTTGACGGAGAACGTCCCGCCGAACCCACAACAGTTATGTACGTTCGCGAGGGGAACCATCGTCAGTCCATCGACGTTTCCGAGCAACTTACCGGGAGCCGCTTCGATTCCGAGGAGGCGAGTCATATGACAAGACGCGTGATAGGTCGCTTTGGCGGGAAACTTGGCACCGACATCTGTGACTTCGAGCACATCGACGATGAACTGCGTCAGTTCGAACGTTTTGGCGGCGTGCGCTTCAGCGCGAGGACCCCATACTGGATCATCTTGGAACAAATGAGGGTAGTCGCGCATCATCATGACACACGACCCCGATGGTCCGACGATATATTCTGCATCTGCTTGTTCAAATGTTTCAATCATGTGCTTGGCAACCTTTTTCGTCTCCTCATGATAGCCGCTGTTGTAGGCAGGCTGCCCACAGCATGTCTGCTCAAAGGGGAAAGTCACTTCGCACCCTAAATGTTCGAGTAGTTCGACTGTCGCTTGTCCGACGGATGGAAACAACGTATCAGATAAACAAGTGACGAATAAAGCTACATTCGGCATAGCCATTCCTTCTTTCTTCTGATGATAACGATTTCAACGTCATTATTTCATAAAGCGTAGGAAAGTGACAGAAAAATGGGGAGAAAAACTGATTTATTTGTAAAATCCTGTCTAATTGATAACGTATCTCACTGAACCGATATTCATCTCGTTTCTGATATAAAACAGGTAGGAAGTACGTATAACAGAAAAAAATCCTCGACACATGACGAGGATCTTCTGTCTAACTTATAGGAAGAACATTTCCAAGATGAAGAGTGCGCCGAACAAATAGATGAGCGGGTGAACCGTCTCTTTGTTCATTGCTTTGAAGATCGGGTACAAGATGAACCCGAAGGCGATTCCGCGTTCGATGCTTCCTGACAAAGGCATGATCAAAATCGTCATGAACGCGGGGAAGTATTCGCTGAAGTCGCTCCAGTCGATGTACCGGACGTTCGTCAACATGAGTGCCCCGACGATGATGAGTGCAGGAGCCGTAATCGCCGCAACGCCAGAGATGGCGCCGATAAGTGGGCTGAAGAAGAGTGTCAATCCGAACAATCCGGCGACGACGGCCGTTGTGAGCCCTGTACGTCCACCTTGCGCGACACCGGCAGCAGACTCGATGTATGCCGTAGACGGGCTCGTTCCGACGAGTGATCCACCCATTGTGGCAAGTGAATCGGCAAAGAGTGCACGGTGACCATTCTCAATTGTTCCATCTTCTTTTAAGAGACCTGCCTGTTTTCCGACACCGACAAGCGTACCTGTCGTATCAAAAAGCGTGACGAGGAAGAACGAGAGGACAGCACCGAACAAACCATATTGAATGACATCACTAAATGCCGTCACGGGGTTGATCATGAGTCCTTCCGGAAGTGTTGGCATCGCCGTGACACCATCGATTTTTAAGATATCCATGAAGTATGCTGCAATCCCCGTGAGTACCATCCCGATGAGTAAAGAACCGGGTACGTTTCGTGAAAAGAGGAGTGCCGAGACGATCAAACCACCGAGTACAAGTAGTACTTCTGGAGAAGACACGTCACCGAGACGTACCAAGTTCGCTTCATCAGCAACAATTAAGCCTGATAATTTTAATCCGAGTGAAGCGATGAAAAGACCGATCCCGGTCGTGATGGCATGCTTCAACGAAGTTGGAATCGCTTGAATCAACTTCGTCCGAATTGGAGAGAGCGACAAAATCAAGAAGAAGACGGACGAGACGAAGACAACACCGAGCGCGGCAGACGGCGCAATCTGTTCTTGGGCGACGAGCGTGTAAGCAAAAAATGCGTTGAGCCCCATTCCTGGCGCCACGGCGATTGGTAAGTTCGCATAAAACGCCATCAAGCCAGTTCCGATGAGGATGGCAATGATTGTCGCCGTGAAAGCTTGTGCGAATGGGATCCCAGCATCAGATAGAATCGCCGGGTTGACGACAGAGATGTACGCCATCGTCACGAACGTTGTGATCCCAGCAGTCACTTCTTGTTTAACATTCGTTCCATGTTGTTTCAATTGAAAGATATTCATCGATAAAACTCCTTATTTCAGTCTATTTCCGAACATTGATTGAGGAAAATGCTTAAATTAACGTTTTCAACTTGATGACTATACAAAAATGTTTGATTCCCGTCAATTGTTTTGAGTAAAAAACATGAAAAATGAAATTTGAAGACAAATAATGTTCGGAAATAAACTTTTTTTAAAAAGATGCTTGCTCTGAAACGCGTTTCAGAAGATACGGTATAGACAAAGGGAGGGGAACCGATATGAAACCGACAACGTGGAAGACATGGTGCAGTGGAATCGTATACGAGCTCGTCATCAATCAGTTGTATACACCGTTTGGAAAAATGTTGTGTACCCGTTTCCGTGAAGAGTTTCTTCATCTGCCGTTAGAAGAGCGCTTCCGTCTCGTTCAAGCGATTCGTTGTCAAGTCGTCGAAAGAGGTGACAGTCAGCAAGCAGAGTGGGTACACTATATGCAAAGACTGACAAGTTGAGGTGAGATGAATGGCAAACATTCGAGATATCGCAAAGCACGCTGACGTTTCGGTGACGACGGTCTCACGCGTCCTGAACGAGCATCCGTACGTATCGAAAGAAAAACGGACCCGTGTTCATGAAGCGATGAAAGAACTCGGGTATTTGCGGAATCAACAGGCGTTAACGTTGTCGACAGGGAAGACGCAACGAATTGTCGTGATCCTACCTTATATGGATCACCCGTATTACGGTCTCTTCGTCAATGGACTCGCCAAGGCGGCGCTCGAGCACGATTATCGGCTCGTCATGTGGCAGACGGAGTATAAATTGAGCGAGGAACGACAAGCACTCAATTTATTGAAGCATCGTGAAGTCGATGGGGCGATTGTCTTGTCTCACGAGATGTCCTTTAAGGAAATGGAGGCATACCGCGCGTACGGGCCAATCGCTGTGGCGACCGTCGGTGCACCGGAGACGATTTCGTCCATCCATGTCGATCATTACGCGTCGTTCGTATCAGGTATTCATGTCTTGAAGGAACATGGATATGAAGAGATTGGAATCATCTTGTCAAGAAGCCATAGTCCGAGCTCCCTTGCGCGTCAGCAAGCCTATTTCGATGAAGTAGAGCATGCGCGTCAGCAATGGATTTGGACCGGCTATTTGACGAGTGAGGACGGCATTCGGTTAGCTGAAGCGTTCCTCTCTCAAAAAGAGCGTCCTCGAGCGCTCTTTTTCTCGTCTGATTATGTCGCCCTCGGATTTTTAGGAGAGATGCAACGGCGAGACATCAAGATTCCTCAGGAAGTCGCCATGCTAGGCTTTGACGGACATCCGATCGGTCATGCATTCGGACTGTCGACGATGCTCTCACCGAATGAAGAAATCGGGCGACGCTTATTTGAAACGACGCTCGCTGAGATGAACGGTGCTCAACCGGAAACGCATGGCATGACGGTGAGCTATCAAGTTGGCACAACACTTTAGGCAACTTCCTCGCTCGACTCTTTTGAAACGTTTAGAATGAAAGGAGTAGTCGAGAGGAGGAGATGTTATGAAGATTCAAGTAACAGAAGAAGCGCTCCAATGGTTCAAACAAGAGATGGAAGTTGAAGCAGGTCAAACGGTTCGTTTGTTTGCAAAATATGGGGGTTCGACAGACTTGACGCACGGTTTTTCTGTCGGGGTCATCACAGAAGATGTGAACAATGCTGCTGTTGAGACAGAGGCAGATGGGATTCGCTTCGTTGTGGCAGAACAAGACGAATGGTTATTCCAAGGACAAGACGTGAAGGTCGAGCTCCGCGGAGAAGAAATCGTCTTCGTGCAGGCCTGACGTTTCAGTTTGTTTACGTTTGATGAAATGTCGTTTGACGAAATCGAGCTAGGGGAACAGATTACGATAAGTCGGATTTTCGAAAGGATGACACCATATGTCAGACAAAGAAAAGCGTGAACAAGAAGAAAAAGAAAAGTTGAAGCGAGATCAGCCGGACATCTCCCATGAAGAAGATTCAAAAGGAGATCATTCTGACCTCGAAGAGACAGATGAAGATGAACAAGCATAAGAGCCGAGACACGGCTCTTTTTGTTTGGGAATTGAAAGAAATGCCGTGGGCGTTATAATGGATAAGGGAAAACTATTTAGTGAGGAGAATGAGACATGAGTACAGTACTAGTCTTTGGACATAAAAATCCAGATACCGACACAATCACGTCAGCGCTCGCCTATGCCGAGTTGAAAAAGAAATTAGGGATGGACGCAGAGGCGGTTCGTCTCGGTGAAGTGAACGGTGAAACACAATATGCGCTCGATCACTTCCGTGTGAAAGCACCACGCTTGATTGAAAGTGTGAAAGGTGAGGCGGAAGAAGTCATCTTGGTCGACCATAACGAGTTCCAGCAAAGTGCGGATGGCATTGAAGATGTGCGAATCCTTGAAGTCATCGACCACCACCGTATCGCAAACTTCCAAACGGCAGACCCGCTCTACTATCGTGCGGAGCCAGTCGGGTGTACGGCAACAATTTTGTTGAAGTTGTATAAAGAGCATGGTGTCGAAATTGCTGCGGATATGGCCGGCTTGATGCTGTCAGCCATCATCTCGGATTCGCTTCTCTTCAAATCACCGACATGCACAGATGAAGACATCAAAGCAGCGAAAGAACTTGCGGAGATCGCTGGCGTCGATGCGGAAGTATACGGACTTGAGATGCTCAAAGCCGGTGCGGACCTTAGCCAAAAAACGATTGAAGAGCTCATCTCACTCGATGCGAAAGAATTCGCGATGGGCGACTATCGTGTCGAAATCGCACAAGTGAACACGGTCGATGCGAACGATGTCTTGAACCGGAAAGCGGAAGTTGAAGCCGCAATCGCCAAAACGGTTGCAGCGAAAAACTTGGACTTGTTCGTATTCGCCATCACGAACATTTTGACGAACGATTCGGAAGCCGTCGTTGTCGGACCAAAACCAGAACTCTTCGAACAAGCGTTCAACGTGACGCTTCAAAACGGATTGGCGACACTTCCTGGCGTCGTCTCGCGTAAGAAGCAAATCGTGCCATTCTTAACTGAAGCGGCAACAAAATAAAAACTCGAAGCCGCGGCCTCGAGCGGGACTGCAGACGTTAATACGTCTGCAGTTTTTGTTTAAAAAAGACCGGACAATGAAGTCCGATCTTAGGATGATTTTGTTTGTCGTCCGTATGTTCCGAGACGCCATAGTTTCTCAAACGGTCCGTAACGGTGAGTCTTTAGCCACCACATCGAGAAAAACGACTGCGCAATCAAAATGGCGATGCTGAGGAATAGACCTTCGGTTAAGGAAAGCGCCCCGTACGCCCCGAGTGCGATCACTGGCAAGACAATGATCAACGTATGTGTCAGATAGTTCGTGAGTGCCATTCGACCGAGTGCTTGAAGCGGGGCGAACGTCCGACCTTTTCGAACGGCGATGGTGAATAGGCAGACGTAAGTCGTGGCAAGCAGTTTTCCGGAGACGAGAACGGCCGCAGAGTTCGTCGCCGAATATTCGGCACCGCTACCGTAGTGATGCCAAATAATGACTGCGAAGAACGGTAGGGCGGTTACCGTACAGATGATAGCTGTCTGCGTCAGTCCTTGGATGCTCCAAGTGAGGAGTTTTCGTTCCCGTCCGATATAAAGACCGAACAAGAACAGACTTAGAATTTCAACCCCGACAAAAAATGAGTTTTGGAACATGTCAAAAATCTCTTCATCTAGGCGATAGTCGAACCATGGGCCGAATCCAGAATTGAAGACGGCCGGGAAAGGATCCCCATTAAACCTAAATCCGAGCGACAATTCTAAGTACATGGATGACACATAGAACAGTAAAAAGCTCCCAATCAATAAACTCCATGCCCACGTCAAAATCGCACGGTTACTCAATCCGTAAAAGAGAGGAAGCAATAAGCCCCACATGGCGTACGTATGGAGGATATCCCCTGACCAAATCGCCAGGTGTGCCAGACCGAACAAGAAGAGAATCAAAATCCGGCGTATGTAACGACTGACCGATTCACCTCGGGCGTATGAGCGCTCGAGGAAAATCGAAAAGCCGATCCCAAATAGGAGGGAGAAAATCGTATAAAACTTCGTTTGCACGAACAAGTCGAAGAGGGTGCGAACGAACAGGTCGCTCCCGTAATAGTCGGGACGACCGGACATCCAGTCGCTCCCGAGCATACTCGGGATATTGACGAGGAAAATGCCGCAGAGGGCAAACCCTCGGATAATGTCATACAAGATAATCCGTTCATTCGTTTGAATTGGGCCAGCCATACGACACGTCCTTTACTGAATTAGAATACTTTCGTCGTCCACGATTCACAGTTCCAGACGTCTGTGACGATATCCTCATAGAATTCTGGTTCGTGACTGATGAGGAGGACGCTTCCTTTGTACTCTTTCAACGCACGCTTCAACTCTTCCTTCGCGTCGACGTCCAAGTGGTTCGTCGGCTCATCGAGTAAGAGCAAGTTCGTTTCGTTGTTTAAGAGTTTGCAAAGACGTACTTTCGCCTTTTCCCCACCACTGAGGACAGAGATTTTACTTTCAATGTGCTTCGTCATGAGACCACATTTCGCGAGCATCGCGCGCACCTGTTGTTGGTTGAGTGACGGGAATTCGCTCCAAATCTCTTCGATACACGTGTTACTGCTTGATGCTGCTTCCTGCTCGAAGTAACCCATTTCGAGGAACTCACCACGTTCGACTGTCCCTTCAAGCGGGTTGATCAAGCCGAGCAAACTCTTCAAGAGCGTCGTCTTCCCGATTCCGTTCGCTCCGACGAGGGCAATCTTTTGACCGCGCTCCATCTGAAGGTCGAGCGGACGTGAGAGTGGCTCATCGTATCCGATGACGAGACCTTTCGCATCAAAGATGAGGCGTCCCGATGTACGTGCCTGCAAGAAGCGGAATTCTGGTTTTGGACGTTCCGCGCTCAATTCGATGACATCCATCTTATCGAGTTTCTTCTGACGTGACATTGCCATATTTCGTGTCGACACACGGGCCTTGTTTCGTGCAACAAAGTCTTTCAAATCCGCGATCTCGGCCTGTTGACGCTTGTAGGCGGCTTCAAGTTGCGAACGCTTCATCTCGTACACTTCCATGAACTTGTCATAGTCTCCGACATAGCGGTTCAACTCTTGGTTTTCCATATGGTAGACCAAGTTGATGACACTATTTAAGAACGGGATATCGTGGGAGATCAAGATGAAGGCATTGTCATAGTTTTGAAGATAGCGTTTCAACCACTCGATATGCACTTCATCCAAATAGTTGGTCGGCTCATCGAGGAGCAAGATATCTGGCTTCTCTAAAAGTAATTTTGCGAGCAATACTTTCGTACGCTGTCCACCTGACAAGTCCGTGACGTCACGGTCGAGACCAACGTCTAAAATACCGAGACCGCGTGCGACTTCTTCTACTTTCGCGTCGATGATATAAAAGTCGTTCGAGTCGAGCGTTTCTTGAAGCTCACCGACCTCTGCGAGCATGTCTTCCATCTGTTCCGGTGTCGCGTCGCCCATCTCCATGTAGAGTTCGCCGATGCGCGTCTCCATGTCAATCAGGTATTGGAAGGCACCTTTCAAGACGTCCCGAATCGTCATCCCGCGCTCAAGTACCGCGTGTTGATCGAGGTAACCGACACGGACGTTTTTCGCCCATTCGATTTTCCCTTCATCCGGTTGCAGCTTGCGCGTGATGATGTTCATGAACGTCGATTTTCCTTCACCGTTCGCTCCAACGAGACCGATATGCTCCCCTTTTAAGAGGCGGAAAGAGACATCGTTCAAAATAGCGCGGTCACCAAAGCCGTGGCTCAAGTTTTGTACCGTTAATATACTCATAATTCGTTTTCGTTCCTTTCAAAGTAAACTACCCGATATTGTAGCATGAATTGAATCAAATTAGTACGCCAGTCCGACCGACTCTCGTACGTGTTCCTGTTCTTCAATCGTATGAAGCATGAACTGGGCGACGTCTGCCCGTGAGATGTGCTTCCCGTTCTCTGGCACTTCATCGATGGCCGTGCGATATGTCGAGGTGCGAGGACCGTCCGTCAATTGCATCGGTCGTACAATCGTATAATCGAATGACGAATTTCGCCATAAGTCCACGGCTGCCCGATGATCACGGAGCGGTTTCCGGAGCATGAACGTAATGGCTTTCCCTGCAAGGCCCGGAATCTCATTGTCGATTCCCGCTGAAGCGAGATAGATGATACGTGAAACATTGTTTGCCTTCATCGCAGGGACAAGCTTGTCCGTGACACTCGCTAAAAAGTCTGGGTCGCTCAAATCCGTTCCGAGACAACTGACGACCGCATCGTGACCATGCATCGCTTCCGTCAATGCGTCGACATCATATAAGTCGCCTTCAATGATTTCGAGTTGTGGCGTCCGGATCAACTTTTTCTGTTCACGGACGAACGCGGTGACATCATGACCGTGCTCGATGGCTTGATCGATGAATTGATGTCCGGTCCGACCGGTTGCGCCTAATACGAATAACTTCATAAGGGCAAGGCTCCTCTCTCATATCCAATATCTACAGTATACAGCAGTTTCAGAAAAATCGAACATTTCACCGTTTGATTCCAACCTATTGCATTTCTCGTCAGCTCGTCTACAATAAGGTCTATCTTATATAAATAGATTCGCACTCGTATATCAGCGGAAATATGGTCCGCAAGTCTCTACCGAACTACCGTAAATGGTTCGACTACGGGTGGCGCTTGTCGTATGCTATCGTTGATTTCCATGCGGTTCGTTGCCTCCCGATGAGGGGTGACGAATCGCATTTTTTATTGGAGGGAAAACAATGAAGCAGTTAGAAGACAAAATCCGTGAAGAAGGTCGGGCCCTTTCCGACCAAGTGTTGAAAGTCGACGCTTTCTTGAATCATCAGGTCGACCCGGTACTCATGAAAGGCATCGGTAAAGAATTCGCAGAACGTTTCAAAGACGCCAACATCGACCGCATCGTCACACTGGAATCGAGTGGGATTGCGCCGGCGATGATGACGGCGCTTGAGATGGGCATCCCGTTCGTATTCGCGCGTAAACGAAAATCGCTGACACTCCAAGACGACCTCGTGGAAGCGGACGTTTATTCGTTCACAAAACAAGAGACGAACCGCATCAGCTTGAGCCGACGCTTCGTCTTACCAGGCGAACGTGTTCTTGTCATCGATGACTTCCTCGCGAATGGGGAAGCGGCACTCGGACTGACACAACTCGTAGAAGCGGCAGGTGCAGAGGTCGCAGGCGTTGGGATTGTCATCGAAAAGTCATTCCAACCAGGGCGCGATAAATTGATCGAGCGTGGCTATCGCGTCGAATCGTTGGCACGCATTGCGAAATTAGAGAAAGACCATATCTCGTTCGTGGAGGTCGTTCGATGAATACGTTCAAGACAGCTAGTCTAGGATTCCAGCATCTACTCGCGATGTACACGGGAGCGGCAATCGTTCCGCTCATCGTCGGGGGTGCCATCGGGCTTGGTCCAACCGAACTCGCCTATCTCGTCGCAATTGATTTATTCATGTGTGGTGTGGCGACGTTATTACAAGTATGGACGACACGCTTTACGGGTGTCGGATTGCCGGTCGTCCTCGGATGCACGTTCACGGCGGTCGGTCCGATGATCGCCATCGGAAGCGCGAACGGGATCACTGCCATTTATGGCGCGTTGATTGCGAGCGGTCTCATTGTCATCCTCATTTCTGGATTTGTCGGGAAACTTGCGCGCTTCTTTCCACCGGTCGTGCTCGGTTCGGTCGTGACGATCATCGGTCTCTCGCTGATTCCGGTCGCCGTCAATGATATCGGTGGCGGGATGCCGGGTGAACCAGGGTTCGCATCGATGCAGAATCTCGGATTAGGTGGCTTAACGATTTTACTCATTCTCGTCTTGAACCGTGTCGGGACCGTCTTCACGCGTGCCGCTGCCGTACTCTTTGCCGTACTCATCGGAACGGGGGTTGCTGCTTCGCTCGGTCTCGTCGATTTCAGTCCTGTCCGTGAAGCGAGTTGGTTCCAAATGGTCCAGCCTTTCTACTTTGGGATGCCGACATTTGACGTGTCTGCCATCCTCGTCATGACGCTCGTCGCCATCATCTCGATGATTGAATCGACGGGGGTGTTCTTGGCGCTCAGCGATATCACGAAACAACCAATCGGTGCGAAAGAATTGACGAAAGGGTATCGTGCGGAAGGCGTCGCAACGATTCTCGGAGGGATTTTCAACAGTTTCCCGTACACGACGTTCAGTCAAAACGTTGGACTCGTTCAATTGTCAGGTGTGAAATCGCGTCGCGTCATCTTTTGGACAGGCGGATTGCTCATCTTGCTCGGATTCCTCCCGAAAGTCGCTACGTTCACGACATTGATTCCGAAGCCTGTGCTTGGGGGAGCGATGCTCGTCATGTTCGGAACGGTCGCTGCTTCTGGCATTCGTATCCTCAGTCAAGTCGACTTTTCGAAAAACGAGAACTTGATTACCATTGCGCTCTCAATCGGTGTTGGGCTCGGTATTACCGCCAATCCAGCCATCGTCGCAAACATGCCGGAGTGGCTGCAGTTGTTCACGGACAGTGCTATCGTGGCAGGCTCATTCACGGCGCTCGCATTGAACGGATTTTTCCGTATGATGGACCGATTCCGTCCCGGGACAATCATTGCCGAGGAACGGCAAGTCAGCTAGACTGAAGGAAATAGTAGTCTAGGAGGAGTCACGAATGGGGAAAACTGCACTTGTTGTAGGCGCGACTGGCTTGATTGGCCGCGAATTGGTTGAACAGTTGTTAGAGAGTGATCGTTATGATGCGGTCTGGATCGTTGTCCGTCGCTCGAAGCGTTGGAGTCATCCGAAGTTACATGAGATCCTCGGTTTCGAGGAGATGGATTCATCCCTTCCACAGATCGACGACGTGTACTGTGCGCTCGGCACAACGATTGCGGTAGCTGGCTCGCAAGAAGCGTTCAAACAAGTTGATTTAGAATTACCACTTGAAGTCGCCCGTGTCGCCAAGGCACACGGTGCGACGCGCTATGCGGTCGTATCGGCACAAGGCGCATCATTGCGTTCGACTTTCTTTTACAACCGTGTGAAAGGGGAGCTTGAGAACGCGTTACGTATTTTCAACTTCCATCACTTGATTATCGCCCGTCCTTCTCTGTTACTCGGAGAGCGTGATTCATTCCGCTTCGGGGAGAAGGCGGCCGAGGTCATCAGTCGACCGTTCCAGTCAATCTTGCTTGAGAAGACACCGGAAGTCGCACCGATTCAAGCGTTGCATGTCGCTCGTGCCTTGATTATGGCGTCTGAAGAAGGCGAAGGAATCGAAGTGTTGACGTCAGGGATGATGCAGAGGATGAGCCGATGAATCCATTGACAAAAAAGCGAACCAAAGCAGTCATGATTGACAGTGTCATTGCAGGTCTCGTCAGCGTTGGCGTGGAACAGCTCGTGCGAAAGAAAGTTAAGAACGAGTTTGTGCATGCGGTCATCACACCGACACTACTGACATATGCCATGGAAGCCTGGCAAATGAGTCGAGGTGGACAAACAATCGGTTATAAACTGATGGGACTTGAATTGAAAAACGATGACGAAACGCCTGTCACGGCAAAACAAGCGCTACAACGCGCCCTGCATCGTGATACTTCGTCAGTCGTTCGTTATTGGAAAGACCGTGCGCATTTCGAACAAGAAGAAGGCGCTGTTTTACCGCACGATGCCCGTTACCATATGCATGTACGTAAAAAGAACTGACCGATATGGCCAGTTCTTTTTTCAATCCTTGATTTTACTTAAGATGGCAGTTGTTAAGGCGACAATCGTCCCGAGGACGAGTCCGTTAGAGAAGACGGTCGCAAGAAGCGGTGGTAACTCATTCATTGATCCGGGTGGCAGAAGCATCGCCCCGGCACCGATGACGAGCGGGAGTCCGACCGTGAGAGATGCGGTGGACTGCTTCAATTCAAAGGCCGCCTCATTGATTCCGATGATGATCATCGTTGCAATGAGCGGTGTCACGATTGCATAACCGACAGCGGCCGGGATGCTCGCAATCAACGAGACGAATGGACCGATGAGTGCTAACGACATCATGAGGGCGTGGGCAATCAAATGCGGGGTACGCTGGACGCTCTCCGTCGAAGAGAGAAAACCAGCTGTCCCGGAGATGGCGACAGGACCCGGTGTGCCGAACAGACCAGCCACGATTTGACTGACGCCACTGGCGACACCTGATGCAGGAACGTTTCCTTTGATTTCTCGTTTTTCGCGAGAACTGACGATGCGCTCAATCAACTTGATGTTCGCAAGGACGTTCGTCATGAGAAGTAGGGTGATGACGAAAGCCGTCGGCAACAAGTTCCAATCCCACACCCAATTTCCGAACGGAAGAAGCTCCGGTACGAGGAAGAAAGATTCCGAACGAACGATTGGATTTCCAAGGTCGAGTAAATGGAACAAGCCGAACCCGACGAATAGCGTCATGACGAGTCCATATTGTTTAAAGCGACTTTGCTCGAGCGTGAGTGCGAACAAGACGAGACCTGCCGTCGCCACTGCCTGAACGACGTTGATTCCGTCTTCCGTCACCCCAAAGCCACCTTTAATGACGGCCCCTGATAATTGAAGGACGAGCAAAATCATATAGACGCCGAGCACTTGCGGTGTAAACAGGGCGAGCATGCGTCTTAAGATACCAGTGACGGTCAACAACACACCAAGGATTCCACTCAAAAACAGCATGAATCCGAGTGCTTGCAAGGTCTCTTGCTGACTTCCGTATAGAGCGGGACCGATGGAAGCGTATAAAGTGAAGACACCCCACCAAATGCCGGCAGGTCCTTCGAGTATCGGGAGGCGATGGCCGAGCAACGTTTGGATGATGCTGAAGAGTGCGAAGATGAAGAGTGAGCGGGAGATGAAGGTCATCGTCTCATCTGGCGACAGTTCAAACAAGGCGGCGATGGAGAGTGGTGGTACAATATTTGTAGCTAAAATAAAAATAAACCACTGAATCGTCGTGGTTACATTACTTCTGGTCATGGTGTCCCCCTGATCATGCTTTTTCTTATTAGTGTAACGTTATGATGAAGTGGATGCAAATGGAGGCTATATAATGAAGAAATTCTTCAAGTGGACCGCACTCTCAATCATAGGATTGCTAATCATCGCGGTAGCAGGCTTTTTAATTTGGACGCAGTTCACGTACGAACCGACCGATGAAGCGACACGGTATGCCGAAGAGGGGAAAGTGGTCGACAACCGTCTCGAGTTTGGAGATCCGACGAGTGAGGTCGGAATCATTCTTTATCCAGGGGCGAAAGTGGAGAAAGAGGCGTATGCGTATTATGGAACACGTTTAGCCGAGGAAGGGTATTTCGTCGCCATTCCGTCGCTTCGACTCAACTTAGGCATTTTAGATATCGACGCAGCCGATCCAATCATCGAGGCACATCCGGAGATTGAACGCTGGATCGTAGCCGGTCATTCACTCGGAGGTTCGGCGGCGTCGGGTTACGCGCTTGAGCATCAAGAGTCGGTAGAAGGTGTCATTTTCCTCGCATCATATCCGATCAGCTCGATGGTCGATAGTGACTTACGCGTGCTATCCATCTCGGGTGAGTTGGATGGATTGGCTGTCCCGGAAGACATCGAGGCGAGTCGAAGCGACCTACCTGCCGATAGTCAATTCGTACAAATCGAAGGCGGGAATCATGCCAACTTCGGAATGTATGGTCAACAAAAAGGCGATCAGGAAAGTCCGCTCACATCGAAAGAACAACTCGACGAAGTCCTATCAGCAATTCTCGAATGGTTATAAAAAACGTGCGCACCTTCATCGAGGTGCGCACGTTTTAGCGTTGATCGAGTGAATAACTGACTGCGGTCAACCCGGCTGTGACGAGGGCGACCAAACCACCGACGAGCGCGAGCGTCATGATAGGGCTCGTCGCGTAGACGACACCACCAAGAGCGGAACCAAGTCCGATTCCGACGTTACTCGCCACAGGCATAAGTGATGAGGCGAGACCTTTGGCGTTCGGATTGAACTTCTCCGCCAAATCGATCAAATAAATCTGAGTCGATGTCGTCAATAAAATCGCCATGAACGACATGAGGGCGATATTGAGGAGACCGAGCGTCACATTCGACGTCGTCACGAATAACGCGGCCAGGACGAATGCCTGGACGAGAAAGACGAACCGTAAGCGTCCGATCGGATTGTGACTGGCGATCTTTCCGGCAGCGATATTACTGAAGATCGAGATGAATCCGTAGGCGAATAAAATCGGACTGACCCAAGCGACCGGGACGCCGAGGACATCTTTTAAAATCGGCACGAGATACGTATATATGACATACGTCGCCCCGAAACCGAACGCCGGAATCAAGAAGGCGATCAAGATACGCGGATTCGTCAGGAGTGCCATTTGTTCACGGAGTGATGCTTTTTCTTGAGACAATTGATTCGGCAAGACACGATAAATGGCAATCCAGGCGACTGCACCGAGCAGAGTCGTCAACCAAAACGTGGACTCCCATCCTGCCTGTTGTCCGATGAACGTTCCGATCGGAACCCCGAACACGTTCGCCATTGTAAAGCCACCGAAAATAAAGGACACGGCCACACCCCGTTTTGCCGGAGGGACGCTCTCGCTAGCGACGAGCATGGCAAGCGAAATTAAGACACCTGTGACGACAGCCGTCAGCATGCGCAAGACGAGTAACCACTCATACATGGGAGCGAGACTGCTTAATAAGTTCAGGACGGTGAAGAGAATCGTCAAGCCGAGCATCAATTTACGTTTTGGAAGATGGCTCGTCAAGGACATCGTGATTGGCGTGCCGACGGCAAAGCTGATGGCGAATGCCGATACGAGACTTCCTGCTGTCGCGATGGAAATGGATAGACCGCTTGCGATATCAGGCAAAATGCCGACGATGACAAATTCACTCGTTCCGAGAACGAAGGTTAATAAGGATAGGGATAAAACTAAAGTCCAGTCGCTTCGACTGAGCGAGCTTGTCTTCATGTTCAAACACTTCTTTCTATTTCATTCATTAGTAGTTAGACATCAGTCTTTTATCACGTTACAAGATTTTCCCCAAAAGAAAAACCCTTTTCTCCCAAGTCGGAAGAAAAAGGTGCATCAACGCCAAAACACTGTGGCTTCGACACCGGCGTGGTCGGAGACGACAGGTCCGTTTTCGCCGTCGAAGACGACAGCATGACGGGAGACGTGAATGGGTGCATTCGTCAACATCAAGTCGATGCGTAGCGATTTCTTGTTTTCATCCCATCCAGCGATTTTCCCTTGGACGGTCGCATCGCCTTCGCGTTCCGTTGCGAGATGGAACAAGTCTTGAAGCCCACTATCCATCAAATAATCGTATCCTTCGCCTCGAATGAAAGCATCGTTGTTGAAATCACCGAGTAGGAGTGCATGGTCGTCATGCTCCACGCGACGCAGGAGCTCGTCGAGTTGATGCTTCACTGGCTCCTCTTCGTCATGCCACCATCCGAGGTGACACGAGTAGACGGTCGTCGGCGTTTCAGGACCTTCAATCACAGCTTTGACGATTTTACGGGACTTGTAATTGTCAGGGTCCGTCGTCTTGGATACGAAGAACGACTCGGTCGATAGAAACGGTGTCCGTGACAAAATGGCGACGCCTTCCTCGTAAATGTCATATCCGTAATGGGCAAAGTCCCATGTCATGTGATAGTGAAGATCTAACTCTTTCAGGCGCTCGACGAGGACGTGTGCGAAGTTGTTTTCACGGATGTTCCCATAGATGAGTGGGGCCTCTTTATGTTGATTGACTTCTTGGAGCGCGATGAAGTCATACTCTTCGCTTGCGATACGTTCGACAATCGCGTCGATTTTCTCTTGTTGGCGGTCTTCTAACCAGGCATGACAATTGAGCGTTAAAATATTCACGATAGTCCTCCTTTAGAAAAAGGCCAACTCTCGAGCGAGTTGGCCAGTAGATTATGCACCGATGACGTCTTGAATGTCTGATTTCAATACGTCGGCTTTCGGGCCATAGATGGCTTGGACTCCACGGTCTTTCACGATAAGACCCATAGCGCCATTTTTCTTCCATTCTTGTTCGTCAGAGACGAGTGTAACGTCTTTAACGGTCACACGAAGGCGAGTCATACATGCGTCGACATCCTCAATGTTTTCTTCCCCACCGAGAAGTGCGATAATCCCCATGACTTGTTCGTTACCTGTAACGGATGATTTTTCTGTCGTTTCTTCCATGTAGTTCCCGTTACGTCCTGGCGTCGGTAGGTTCATCTTCTTAATGAAGAAGTTGAAGACACCGAAGTTGAGGAAGAAGAACACGACAGAGACGAGCACGAAGTTGATCAAGTCTTGAAGAAGTCCTGCTTTGACAATCATCGGAATGCGCGTCAAGAGTTCGATTGCACCGAAAGCGTGTACACGTAAGTCGATGATATCTGCCAATGCGAAGGCAGCACCGGCCATGAGTGCGTAAACGACATAAAGAACTGGTGCGACGAACATAAACATGAATTCAATCGGTTCTGTGACACCTGTCAAGAAGACAGCGAGTCCGGCTGATAAGAACATCGGCTTGTATTGTGCCTTCTTATCCGCGTCGACGTTGCGGTACATCGCATACGCGGCACCAATCAATGCAGCGAATGACAAGATGACTTGACCGACTTTGAAGCGTGCTGGAACGACATCAGCGAGAAGCGTGTTGTATGCGGCCGTATCACCAGCAGCACGCAAGTTGACGAGGTCTGTTACCCATGCCAACCAGAGTGGGTCTTGACCGGCAACGACCGATCCAGCTGTCGCACCTGTTAAAATTGTGTATGTTCCACCGAGCTCTGTGTAGTTCATTGGTACTGTGAGCATGTGGTGTAAACCGAACGGTAAGAGGAGACGTTCGAGTGCACCATAAATGAACGGAGCGAGGACTGGCGCCGTGTTACGTGATGTGGCAATCCATTCACCAAAGCTGTTGAGCGCACCTTGGATGGTTGGCCATACAATCGATAGAACGAGGGCAGCAACGACTGAACCAAGGATAACGACGAATGGTACGAAGCGCTTCCCGTTGAAGAACGAGAGAGCGTTCGGCAACTTGTTGAAGTTGTAGAAACGGTTATATAGTGCACCACCGAGGAAACCGGCGATAATCCCGACGAACACACCCATGTTGAGGGCAGGTGAGCCGAGTACAGATGTGAAGTAATCAGCGACGACAAGGTTCGCACCGAAGAGTGACTCGATTGTCGCTTCTGGATCTTGAAGCATGTCACTGTTGACACCGAAGATGGCACCTGTGACACGGTTGATCAAGATGAAGGCGAGAAGTGCTGCGAATGCACCGCCGGCACGATCTTTTGCCCACGAACCACCAATCGCGACTGCGAAGAGGATATGTAAGTTGACGATGATGCCCCAACCTAAATCTTCAATGATACGAGCTGTTGTTAATAAGATACCGACATCTCCGGCTGACATTCCAATCAATTTACCGATGGAAATCATCAAGCCGGCAGCTGGCATAACGGCGATGACGACCATCAAGGCCTTACCGAGTTTTTGCCAGAAATCGAATGAGATCAATTGTTTCATGCTATACGCTTCCTTCCTGTGAGGGAGTTTTATCTATTTTTTGTTTGCCAATAGTGCAATCGCTTGCATAAATGATTGTAATCGATTGCATAAATTCATGCAACCGTTTTCGCTATTTTCATTTGTTTTCATTTTTGAAGCGGGAATGGTAGATGTGAGGCGAACTTGTCAGTCGAATCGAATCTAGCTACAATATGATAGGTTGAAGGGAGCGAGAAAGATGGGTTGGAGACAGACGACATCTGCTTTGACGAAAGAAGAGCAGATTGAATTAAAAGAAGAGTTATTGCAGAAGGGTGTATTGCACGAGGACGATCTTCCTCTCTACGAGATGCTCATGCCAGACCGCATTAAACGGATGTATGAAGTGTTGAATACACGAACGAACCATATCACGATTTTGACGGAAGGTGTGGACGATCCGCACAACCAATCCGCCGTGTTGCGTTCAGCCGATGCGTTCGGGGTACAAACGTTGCACGTCGTCGAAGGACGGGCAAAGTTCAAACCGAACTCGATTATCGCCAAGAGTGCCGACCGCTGGGTGGACGTCGTGGAGCATGGCTCCATTGAAGAGGCGATTGACGCTTTAAAAGAAAGTGGTTACCAAGTATATGCGACCGCGTTAAGTGAAGAGGCGATTCCGCTCGAAGAAGTGGATGTGTCGAAGCCGACCGTTCTTCTATTCGGGAATGAACATAGTGGTGTCTCGGAAACAGCACTCCATAAGGCGGACGGGAACTTTGTCATTCCGATGCAAGGGTATGTACAGAGTTTGAACATCTCCGTGGCGGCGGCGATTTCCTTGTACGATGTCACGACACGGTCACGACATATCGTGACGGATGGCTACGAGCTTCCGGTCGAAGATCAAGCGCGCATCTTCAAAGACTGGATGGTCAAGAGCTTACCGAAGCGTACGCTCGGACTATATAAACAAAAAGGTGTCACAGCTTTTGAACGGGAGACAGGAAATTCAGAATGAACGGCGAAATGAACAGACGTACGGAATCTTTGTCCAGAAACTGAAAGGGGATGGCACGATGAGTACGACGAGTTCATTTATCGTAAAAGATGTGACGAACAACTTTAAGGATTTTGAAGAGGACTTCTTCCGGCTGTACCGCACGTTATACGGTGACCTCGATCAGTTGCGATTTAAAGAGCGCCTGTATCGGCACGCCAATCCGTTAGTACTGCTGGCTTTCTCTGAAGAGCAGCTAGTTGGCTTTAAAATTGGGTATGAGGCGGAGCCTTATCGGTTTTATAGCTGGGCGGGCGGCGTACACCCGGACTTCCAGAAACATGGCATCGGTCGCAAGCTGATGGACACGCAACTCGAATGGGTCGAAGCGCAAGGGTTCCATTCGATTCGGACGAAAGCACGCAATACGAACAAAGGGGTCATCATCTTGAACCTCCTTTGCGGATATGACATCATGGGCGCTTACACAGAAGATGGCGAGCCGCGCATCATGATGGAGAAACAACTGAACAGTTGAATGGATGCCGCGGTCGTGTGATCGCGGTTTTTTTGATGAAACCGATTCGACTGAATGAACGTACTTAAAGAAAAGGGGGAATTTGAAATGTCTACTTTAGAATTTGGGGCGGACCCATTTTTCACGATCATCAATTTATTCTTTCCACTCATGTTTTTCACCATTGTTGGACTTATCGCATTTGGTGTCATCAAATCAAGTCGAAGTTACTCTAAAACATCAAATACATTGAAGGACTTACAACGCTTCGCCTCGCAGCTCGCCGATGTCCCGGCCGACGATACGGCTGAGCGCTTAGCAGACTATTTACGGGGCATCGATTCCTTCTCGATTGAACGGACACGCATGGAGCCGTTCCGTGTCGCGCTCGGATGCTACCAATTGGTGATGGAGTCGAGCACTGTTCGCGAAGAGACAAAAGAGCGGGTCGGTCGTCAATATAAGCGTCTCGGGATTTTGGACGGAGAAAAATTTGCTGATGAGGCACCTCCACGTCGACGTTCTTCTTCATCGAGTCATCATGATATCCATCACAATCACCATGACCATATGTAAAAAAGCGAAGGGATCCCTTCGCTTTTTTACATATATCGTGATGCATCAAATTCAATGTCAGTCTGATAACGGACGGCCTGAATGGCACTTTCGATTCGAATGGCACGCTTCTTAATATCGCGTGCTTTCAAGCGATACAGCTCCGGATCGTATAAGGCGTGTTTGATCACGGCAACTCCTTGCACATAGTCTTTCTTCGGACGAAGTGATAATTTTTCATAAAGTCGTGCTTGGACACGTAACTGAATGGCGAGCTCGATTGCCTCTACGAGAGGGAGCGGACCGTCATGCGTCTCAACGACGGCTTGGACGTTCGCCTCTTGAATGAGACGGTCGAGCTGACGTAAGTCTAGACGAATGCGTTCAAGTTCCATCTCGATGTCTTGAAGGGAACGGGACTGAATGGTCGGAATGGATTCATTCGCTTGAAGCGAGATGAACGCCACATGCTCAATCTCTTCGGTCAATGTATCGATTTGCTCATGGAGCAACTGTTTCAATGTTAGGGCATCTGCAAGGTTCATATCGATTTCCTCCTTCTGCTTTTTCTAACCGTACCACATCGAGATGGCTGAAAAAAGGTGGATGACATCCTCGATTACGGGAATAAAAGCAAATAGAGAGGAGGAGGACGATGAAGAAGTGGAAGATACAATGGATGATTGCACTCGTCCTACTCCTGTTCGGGACGGCGACATTCCTTTATCAGTGGGTTGATGTAAGCCCAGGCGATATACGGGACTACATCATTCAATTCGGATGGTTGGCTCCGCTCATTTACATTTTATTGTTCACCGTTCGTCCGCTCATCTTGTTCCCGACGTCCGTCTTGTCGGTCGCCGGAGGATTGGCGTTTGGGATGTTACCGGGCGTCATCTATACCGTCATCGGGGCGACGTTGAGTGCGCTTGTTGCGTATTATGTGGCAATTTATTTCGGCGATCGTTTCCTGCATCACTTCGAATCAACGAATTACGAAGCCATTCAGCATAAAATCGAAGAAGATGGTTTCTTTTACGTCCTCATCTTACGTCTCATCCCGCTCGTCAATTTCGATTTGGTCAGCTATGCTTCTGGTTTGGCAAAAGTAAACGTACTCGCCTATCTGTTTGCGACCGTCGTTGGTATGATTCCCGGGGCGTTCGCGAACAATTTTCTCGGGAGTAGTATCGCCAGTGGGGATTGGACGCTCATCGCCTTGGCATTTGGGATCATGCTCGTGTTGACGCTCGTTGCGACCGTGTTCCGCGAACCGATTAAGCGACAGATTCATCGCTATCAAAAAAAGTAGGCGACTCCAGATGGAGCGCCTACTTTTCAATTAACGGTTGTCAACCGTCTCTGGATACAGGTCATGGTTGAACAGACGATGCTCCGCCATTTTTTCGTACTTCGTACCCGGTTTTCCGTAGTTGTAGTACGGATCGATCGAGATACCGCCACGTGGTGTGAATTTCCCCCACACTTCGAGATAGCGCGGTTCCATCAATTTCACGAGATCTTTCCCAATGACGTTGATGCAGTTCTCGTGGAAGTCACCGTGGTTACGGAAGCTAAACAAGTACAACTTCAACGACTTCGACTCGACGAGTTTCTCATCCGGGATGTATGAGATGTAGATGGTTGCGAAGTCCGGTTGGTTCGTGATCGGGCATAACGATGTGAATTCTGGTGCGTTGAATTTCACGAAGTAGTCGTTCTCAGGATGACGGTTCGGGAACGCCTCCAGAACGTCTGGTGTGTATTCAAAAATATAAGGGACGCTCTTCTGTCCGAGGAGCGAGAGGTCTTGTAAGTCTTCTGGTCTCATGTTCATTCTCCTTACACGCCACGTTCGTTGGCGTACAGTAATGTGTGTAGTTGTGGTAGGACGCGGACGCTTTGCCATGACGGGTCGCGTGCAACGTCTTCCCATAGTTGTTTCAAACGACGGAGCTGGGCATCGGTGATGTCGCCGTCTGCACCGGGCTCCGGGTTACCGGCCGACAAATACATGACGTCCGGTGAGTAGCGCTGCTGCACTTCTTTCGCGTAGGCAAGGTCCACTTCATCAAAGACAGCGACTTTGAATGTCGTCTGCTCCGGGTGCAACCGTTCGACGATAGCGTCTAGTTGCTCCCAGTTCGTTTTCATACCAGACGATGGAGGTTTCGGACTGAGGGTCACGTCATCGATTTGTGTGAGCCAGTCTTGATAGCGGCTGCCTTGCGTCTCGACGGCGAGTGTGACGCCTCGTTCTTTCAACTTCTCGACCAGGTCTCCCATAGCCGCGATAAGGAGTGGATTGCCACCCGAGATGGTGACGTAATCGTACATACCAAGTGCATCCAGGCGAGCAATCACCTCATCGGCTGTCAGCATGTCCGGTTTTTCTGAACCGTCCCACGTAAAGGCGGAATCGCACCACGAACAGCGATAATCGCAACCGGCGGTCCGAACGAACATCGTCTTTTGTCCGATGGCGCGTCCTTCTCCTTGAAAGGTCGGTCCGAACACTTCAAGAACAGGGATTTTCACGATTCCACCAACCATTCACGGCGGAACTCAGCGTAAGACGTTGGCGTTTCATACAGACGGACGAACTCGACACGGACGTCGCGTTCATTTGGCAAGTGTGTCGCCAGTTGTTCAAAAATCCAATAACACATGTTTTCTGCAGTTGTATTCATATAAGGGAGTGACTCGTTCAAATAGCGATGGTCGAGATACGGCTCAAGCTCTTCTTTGAAGATCTTTTTCAAGTCACCAAAGTCGAGCGTCATGCCGCGATTGTCGAGAAAGCCGCTGACACCCATCTGGAGCTTATACGTATGACCATGAAGGGCACGACATTTGCCGTCATAGTCAAAGAGATGGTGCGCCGCGTCGAACGTTACTTCTTTGACGATTTGAACGCGATGCGGACAGTAGATGAGCGATCCTTCTTGCTTTGATTCGACACTGGTCGGAGCGAGGAATGGAGCATGTTTCATACGCGCACCTCCTCGTAAGTTGTAAGTCCGTTTTGACGAAGCTTACACGCCGGACATTCTCCACAACCTGAACCGATGACACCGTTGTAGCAAGTAAGCGTGCGTTCTTTGACATAGTCAAAGGCACCGAGTTCGTCGGCGAGTGCCCACGTCTCTTTTTTATCGAGCCACATGAGCGGTGTGTCGATGACGAATGGATAATCCATCGCTAAATTGAGTGTCACGTTGAGTGATTTGATGAATTGGTCTCGGCAATCCGGGTAACCTGAAAAGTCCGTTTCACATACACCGGTCACGATGTGATGCATACCGAGTTGTTTGGCCATGACGGCCGCAAATGATAAGAATAGATGGTTGCGTCCATCGACGAACGTGTTTGGGACGTCCGCATTGTCGATGTCGAGATCGTGTCTCGTGAGCGCGTTCGATGTGAGTTGTCCGAGTAGGGACAAATCGAGGATGTGGTGTGGGACATCGAGCTCTGCCGCAATTTCTTTGGCGACCTCGATTTCCGCATCATGGCGTTGACCATATGCGAACGTCACCGCCTCCACATGAGAGAATTGTTGTTTTGCCCAAAACAGGCAGGTAGTTGAATCTTGGCCACCACTAAAGACGACCAATGCTTTTTCGTGTTGCATGAAGCACACTTCCTTTTCGCTAGTTTTGATGTCGGAGGAGGTTACGAACTCCGGAGGTCACCCTCAAGCATATAATTTATCATAAAAAGACGTTTGACAGGGAGAAAGGAAGCGAGTATAGTAAAAAACATCACTGACATGCTTTTGTGCATAAAAGCGTTTAAGCGGTTAGGCGAAATAATAAATAAAGAAGATATAACGAAAGGAGGGGACGTCGATGCAGATGAAAGGAAAAGAAGCTGTATTCGTCGTGTTGATGAGCGGGATTACCTTGCTCGCACTGATGTTTTTGGCCAAAGCGACGCCACATATGGCGATTTTTGGCACAATGGTAATAGTAGGTGGATATGCGTATTATCGTTCACGCGACTTCAAACAGATTGAAACGGCGATGATCAACGGAATTCGTGAAGCGATCATGCCGGTGTTGATTTTGTTGTTGATTGGGATGCTCATCGGAGTATGGCAAATGTCCGGGACGGTCGCGACGATCCTCTCCATCGGTCTAAATACAATCTCTGCTGAATGGTTCTTGCCGAGTGTCTTGTTGATCACGATGATCGTCTCGACCTTCACAGGAAGCGCCTTTACAACCGTCGGAACGGTCGGTGTCGCCTTATTTGGAATCGGGACGGCACTAGGCATCTCGCCGGCGCTCGCCGCAGGTGCGATCGTATCGGGTGCCCTCTTCGGAGACAAGATGAGCCCGTTGTCGGATACGACGAACTTTGCGCCGGCAGTGGCGGGTGTCAAACTGTTCGACCACATTCGCTTCATGATGGGGACGACGATTCCAGCGTTCATCATCACGTTGATTTTATTCACGTTCCTCGGACGTAGCGGTCAAACTGCCGACACGGTACAAATTGCAGAGGCGCAAGCCGCGCTCAGCGGACGGTTTGACCTCTCATGGCTCACGTTGATTGCCCCTGTGCTCGTCGCAGTGCTTGCGTTCCGTCGGATGCCGGTCTTGCCGACGATGCTCGTTGGGATGTTTGCGGGTGTGTTGACGGCCGGTTTTGTTCAAGGCAACTGGAGCATCTCGAACTGGCTCGGTGTCATGCAGTCTGGCTTCAAGTCAGGTGTCGAAAATGAATTGATTGCAAATGTACTCGATAAAGGTGGTCTTGAATCGATGCTCTGGTCGGTCAGTCTCGTCTTGATCGCCCTCGCGTTCGGTGGCTTATTACGTGAACTCGGTATCTTCCAAGCCATCGTTGAATCGTTGCTCGAGCGTTTGAAGTCACCAGGGAGCTCGGTCCTATCAGTTGTCCTCAGTTCAATCGGTGTCAACTTGCTCGCGGGAGAACAGTACTTGTCGATTCTCTTGCCGGGTCAGGCGTTCAAGCAAGGGTTTATCGATCGTGGGATCGACCCGCGCTACTTGTCACGGGCACTTGAAGATGGCGGGACCGTCATCAACCCGCTCATTCCGTGGGGAGTTTCTGGCGCATTCTTCGCAGCGACACTCGGCGTACCTGTATTGGAATACGCACCGTTTGCCTTCTTCCTCTGGCTCAGCCCGGTCTTCTCCATCATCTTGGGATACGTCCGATTGGGAAAGCAACGTGAATCGCTCAAAATCGCATCATAACGTCCAGGTGTCCTGCCATGCAGGGCATCTTTTTTGTGCGCAAGCTACGATTTTTGAGAAAATGAAACAAATGGAGGTGGAACCATGAAGCGACTCGATTTAGCATTTTATGAACAACCGACACTTGACTTGGCGCGTGCCTTACTCGGGCAATATTTGGTGAGGCGACATCCAGAAGGTGACATCATCGCGAAGATTGTCGAGACGGAAGCTTACCTCGGTGCCATCGATCGAGCGGCGCATAGCTTCGGAGGGCGTCGAACGACGCGAACGGAAGTCATGTTTGGGAAACCTGGACATGTGTACACTTATCAGATGCATACGCACACGCTCCTGAACGTGGTCAGCGGTCCGATCGGCACACCGGAAGCCGTCTTGATTCGAGCGGTCGAACCGATTCAAGGACATGAATGGATTGCTTCGAACCGTCCTGGGGTGAAACGATATGACCAGACGAACGGACCAGGGAAGTTGACGAAAGCACTCGGAATCACAATGGATCTATACGGCCATTCCTTTCAACAAGACCCACTCTACATCGCGGAGGGTGAGGCAGGAGTAGTGATTGAGGCGGGTCCACGCATCGGGATCCCGAACACGGGCGAGGCGCGCGACTACCCATATCGATTTTTTGAACGCGATAATCCATACGTCTCGAAATTCCGTTGAATGCCACTTGAGATGTTTAAGTGATTCATGCCTGTGGAACAGTCCCTATGTGCATAAAACAAACAAAGGGAGTGTTTAGAATATGGCAAAAGTAGCAACGCTCATTACGGATATGTTTGAAGATGTAGAATTCACGGGTCCCCGTGATGCATTGGTGGATGCGGGACATGACGTCGTGACAATCGAGAAGAAAGCTGGCAACACGGTGGAAGGAAAGCAAGGAGAGGCGAAAGTGAACATCGATCAATCGATTGATGATGTATCGCCGGAAGATTTTGATGCCCTTCTTTTACCTGGCGGGTTCTCACCTGACTTATTGCGAGAAGACGAGCGTTTTGTTTCGTTCGCCAAAGCCTTCATGGATGCGAAGAAGCCTGTCTTTGCAATCTGTCACGGACCACAGCTGTTGATTACGGCGAAGACATTAGAAGGTCGTGACGCAACCGGCTATAAATCGATTAAAGTCGATATGGAGTATGCCGGAGCGAAATATGCGGACAAAGAAGTCGTTGTCTGTCAAAATCAGCTTGTGACGAGCCGTCAACCAGATGATATTCCGGCATTCAATCGTGAGATTCTCAACTTATTAAAATAACACGTCGACCACGAGAGGAATCTCGTGGTTTTTTTGTGTATTCGGGAATAAGAAAGATAAGGAGGCGATTCAAATGAGAAAACGAGCACGTTCACCGAGTTAAGTTCGTCGAAACATTGTTTGGTTAGGGTGCATTCGCTGGTTTGAAGGGCTGATTCCAGCATATGTGATTGAACGGTTATTTTGGGAGTCACGAGGCATCTCGGTTCAAGAAGTCGTCTATTTAGAGATGGTATATGCGCTGATCATCGTTCTGTTTGAAGTGCCGACTGGCGTGTGGGCGGACCGCACGACACGGCGTCGACTGATCCAGGTAGGTGTAGCTTTAGAGTGGCTATCATTTTGGATTCTCTTATACTCGTTCACATTCACCGGTTTTTTTGTCGCAATCAGCTGTTCGGCTGTAGGATCGGTTATTCGAAGTGGGGCAGAGAATGCCTTGTTGTACGAATCGTTACAGGAGAGTCAGGAAGTGTCGTCATTTGAACGGGTTCTTGGGAAACTGAATGCGATTGGGATTGTTGCCGCTGTGACGGCGGCATTGAGTGGCAGTATGTTGGCTCAGTATCTTCCCTTGGAGTGGAACTACAAGCTCTCCATCGTGAGTCTATTGATTGCGACTACCTGTAGCCTATCTCTCATCGAACCGACTCGACGAGAGATAGAAGAGCGTTTGACGTGGTGGCATTTGCTGAAAGGTTTTCAATTCATTTGGTCGAACAAGCAACTATGGCATGTCACTATCAGTTTTTTAGCAGCCGTATCCGCATTCAATTTCATCGATGAGTTCTGGCAATTGTATGCACGTGATGTATCCATCCCGATCTATTGGTTCGGTGCCATTTCAAGCATCCTACTCTTGATTCAGTTACCTGGACAACTTTTTGCAGGGACGCTTATACGATTTGCGTCATCCAAGCGTTGGTTAAACGGGTTCGGTTGGTTAATGGGCGGTGGATTTCTTGTCATCGGACTTTTTCCGAATCCAATCGGAATCGGGCTGATGGGGCTGTTGGCTCTTATATATGGAGCGATGGAGCCGCTCTATTACGGTCTTTTGCATCATCAAGTTCCTTCATCCATTCGAGCGACGACGGAATCATCCGTCTCGATGCTATGGCATCTCGGTATCCTCGTGTTGGGGTTTGTCTTTATTGTAGGAACGACAGTGTCACTATTTTTGGCGTTCATCTTAATCGGGCTTGTCGTTTGGTTCGTTCATGCGACCGCCCGATAATTTTTACAGACATGGGTCATAAGCCATGTCTGTTTTTACGTCTTAAGACGGACGAAAGATTGTGCCGAGAAGTGTATGATGAGAACAATCTTAACAAGTCAATAGGAGAAACAACGTGGAATGGTATGAATTATTTGTAGGATTTTTGTTAGGTGTCGTTGAGGGATTGACGGAATTTGCCCCAGTCTCGTCGACCGGTCATATGATTCTCGTGGACGGTCTCTGGTTGAATTCGAGTCAATTTTTAGGTCAGGAAGTAGCGAACACGTTTAAAATCGTCATTCAATTAGGGTCGATTTTAGCGGTCGTGGTCGTCTTTCGAGATCGGTTCAAAGCGTTACTGAATCCAAAGTCGCTCCTCACCTTAAGACAAAGCGGAACCACACGTCAGTTCAATCTCATACATATTTTGATCGGATTGCTGCCTGCTGGCGTCCTTGGTGTACTGTTTGAGGACTACATCGATACACATCTCTTCTCAGTTAAGACGGTGTTGATTGGGTTAGTCATTGGGGCATTCTTTATGATTGCCGCAGATTTATCCGGCGTGAAGCGTCAGACGACCGCTACGCTAGATGACATCACGTACAAGCAAGCACTTGGTGTCGGGTTGATTCAATGTTTCTCGCTATGGCCAGGATTCTCACGGTCCGGTTCAACGATTTCTGGAGGGGTTCTCCTCGGAATGAGCCACCGGGCAGCGGCAGATTTTACGTTCATCATGGCGGTACCGATCATGTTTGGAGCGAGTGCATTGTCACTCTATAGCAAGTGGACGTATTTCACGCTCGATACGTTACCCGTGTTTGTCGTCGGTTTCGTCAGCGCGTTTTTGTTCGCACTGCTTTCGATTAAATTCTTTTTGAAGTTGATCAACAAAGTGAAGTTGATGCCGTTTGCGGTCTATCGAATCGTATTGGCCATCGTGATTTACGTTCTTTACTTCTAAAAAAAACACGTGCGAATAGCACGTGTTTGAAACCAATGAATGGAATTGTTCGTAAAGTCTAGAAGAGGTGAAAACATGGGACAAATCGTTGTAGTATTCGGAACGTTAATCGGTCTTGGGACCGTCGGGGCATTGCTTTATATGACCCGTCTAGCCTATGAATCATGAGAACGGATAATGATAGAAGCGCTCACGTTGGAGTAACTCCATGACGTGGGCGTTTTCTGCGTTATCGATCGCACGAAGCAGACCTTCCGTCTGAGACCGGTGGGCAAACAGGGCATCTTTCTTTTGTTCGCTCTCTTCCGTTACATCGACGATGACGTGAGGTTGTCCGAGTTCGTCTTCTGTGCGGCGGTCAAAGGCGACACCTAAGAACTCAGGGCGCGTCTCGCCCATCTCTTGAAGCGCACGTACGACGGCACGGGCTGTCGCTTCATGGTCCGGGTGGACGGCATATCCTGGATAGAATGAGATGACGGTTTCCGGCTTCACTTCGTCAATCAATGCGCGGAAGCGACCAGCGAGCTCGGCCTCGTCCTCAAATTCGACGGTCTTGTCACGAAGACCCCACATGCGCAGGTCCTCGATGCCCATCATGCGACATGCTTCTTCGAGTTCATGTTTTCGAATTTTCGGCAGTTCTTCACGTGTCGTAAAGATTGGGGAACCCATATTACGTCCCATTTCACCGAGCGTCAAACAGACATATGTGACGGGTAGTCCTTTTTGACGATGTTGGATAATCGTTCCGGCCGAGCTGAACGCCTCATCGTCCGGGTGTGGGAATATGACGAGTAACGGTCCATTCATTGATTCTCCACCTCCGATGCGCCTTGTGGGAGCGGCTTGATATCGATGTGCAGCGCACATGCGAGACGACCGAGACGATCGTGACCAGCGAGTAACAACTGTTCTTCGTGCATTTCATAGTCGGTCAATCCCTCGACATAGAGCCAACCGTGATCGAGTTTTAAACCGACACGATAGGGACCATTTCCTTTAATTTGACCGATGCTGTATTCGATTTTGGCATTACGGATAAACATCCCGGCGTTATGAAAGTCCGGGTCATTATGTGTCGCGTAGGCACCGTTCGTCGTCTCGACATGGACGAAAAGTGGTGTCGCGACGTGATTGTCTAAATAGTGCTGAATGTGATCAGGTTGAATCGCTTTCACGTCTGTCCCTCCAATGGAAAGGATGACCCGAAACACGTAGTTCCGGGTCATCTGTTTACGATTGTGTTGCTACTTTTTTACGGTATCCGGTATGGTTCGTCGGTCCAACGTATTGGTTGAGACGGAATGAATGACGAACGGCTTCTGTGATGAACTCTTTTCCGATTTCAATCGCTTCTTCGACCGTGTGACCGTTGGCGAGTGAGGCTGCGATGGCAGAAGAGAACGTACATCCGCCGCCGTGTGTGAACGCAGGCTCGATTTTTTCACTTTCAAGAAGGCGGAATTCGTTTCCGTCGTACAAGACGTCGAATGCTGTATCGAATCCGAGTTTGCCACCGACTTTGACGATGACGATCTCTGCGCCGAGTTCATGGATTAAACGAGCGGCTTCTTTGATTTCGTCCATCGTTGCGGGTGTTTTATCAAGGCCAGCGAGCATACGCGCCTCGAATAAGTTCGGTGTGATGATTTTTGCGACTGGTACGAGGTGTTGACGCATCGCGACCGCAACGTTCGGATCAAGAATCTCATCCGCACCTTTACATGCCATGACCGGATCGACGACGGCATTCTGGATTCCGTATTCTTTAATCTTCCGTGCTGCGAGTTCGATGATTTCAGGTGTCGGGAGCATACCTGTCTTCACTGCATCGACTCCAATTCCAGCGAGCACCGTATCGATTTGTTTCTCGATCAAGGTCGTGTCGATTGGAAAGACTTCGTGATTCCATGCGTTATGTGGGTCTTGTGCCACGATGACAGTCAAAGCTGTCATACCGTATACACCGAGTTCTTCCATCGTTTTGAGGTCGGCTTGGATTCCCGCGCCGCCGCTTGTGTCAGAACCGGCAATCGTCAATGCTTTTTTCATCGTCATAATCGTCCATCCCCTTTGTCTGTTTGGATAGTTTCACTATAACGACTTTTTTGAATTCCGACAAATGCAAGGATTACGAGAAGTGTTCATAACTTTTCAGAAAAAGTATGCAGGATATTCATCATATTTGGGGAATAATAATGAATAGGGTGTAGACCACTTTATTATTGGCTGGGAGGAAAACGCATGTTAGTGCATAGCTTATGTATCCCGAAGAAAGATGTTGTCACCATCAGTGAAAAGGCAACATTGCGGGAAGCGCTTCATACGCTTGAAGAAACAGGATACCGTTGTGTACCTGTTTTAGACGAGACGGGGAAATTTTTCCGCGGTAACATTTACAAGATGCATATTTATCGTCATGGAATGAACGGGGAAAACATGGACGATAATGTGATGACACTCATCAAGAATACACAAAAGTACGTCCATGAGTCAGATGGATTCTTTGAAGTATTTTTCTCAATCAAAGAGTTGCCGTACATTGCTGTATTGAAAGATGAGAGCAATGAATTTTATGGCATTCTTCCCCACGGTAAGATGCTCGGGATGCTCGAAGAAGCATGGAGTCGCGACACGGGTAGTTATGTCTTGACAATCGCCTTGAGCGAACAGGCTGGGGCACTTGAGAAAATCACGAAAATCGTGAACAAATATACATCAATCGCGAGCTTGATGACGCTCGATGCGAAAAGTAAAGTATTGCGACGGGTACTCGTGACACTACCACCAGACTGTGAAGAAGACATGAAAAACAAGGTTGTCTCTAAGCTTGAACAAAAAGGCTTCCGGATTGTCGAAGTTGAGAACTTAAAGAACTAAGTCAAAACCCTTTCACTTGGCGTGAAAGGGTTTTTCGTCGAGTCGTTTTTCCATCCGAATATCGGACCAAAATTGACCGTCCCAGTAGGTGAAGTGCTCGATCCGGCCGATTTCTTGATATCCACATTTCGTATAGAGACGATGGGCCGCATGGTTGAAAGCGAATACGCCAAGTTCCATACGAGGTGTTTGTTTGGCTCGCAATTGCTCTTCTAACAAACGAAGAGCTTCTGTGCCAACGCCTTTTCCGCGACCTACAGATTCGCCGATGACGAAACCGAGCCAAGCTGTACCGGGTTCTTGTCGATATAAATGAGGCGGGTCATACATGACGTTCATTTCTCCGACGAGATGGTCATCTGCATAGATGAGGAAAATATCGTGCGTTAAGAGTCGTTCTTCTAAATCGTCAACCGTCATCTCATAATGGGCGGTCAATTCTTCTTTAGAGCGGCTCGGGCGAATAAGATGGACGATCTCAGGATCGTTATTCCAACGATTGAATGTATCGACGATGTCGCCGGATGCGACTGTTAATGGAACAAGTGAGATATTGATAGGTCATTCTCCTTTCTCGCTTGAACACATTCGATTCAATCGTCAAAATTCCTGCTCTTATACCGGCTTTAATACGTTTAAGTGGCTCGGCAATACTTCAAAGGTGAGCGGTAGCTTGCCGCCTGTGTCCCCGTCAGCATTTACAGGAAGCGCATCAGGCGAGGTCACGTTCACCCGTGACGTACAAAATGAGGTGACGCTATCCGTTTCCTTCAACTTTCCTGTAAAGAGGGCGGGTGTTAATTGAAGTGCGTCCTTTAACCCGAGCTCTTCAAAGATATAGACGTGAAGAAGACCATCATTAAGTCGCGCGTCCGGTTCGAAGTTTTCAAATCCTCCGACCGAGTTCGTCAAGGCGATGACGACGAGATAAGCCTCGCCATCAAACTCCCCGTCTTTACTGTCAAGCGCCAACTCATAAGGACTATGTTCACGGAACGCTTTTACACCCTCAATCAAGTAAGCGAACGGTCCCCATTTCGTCTTTTCTTCCACACTTACTTCGTCGACAGCTTCGGCAATGAGCCCGATGGCGATGACGTTCATGAAATAACCGTTCTCATACTTTCCGATATCCATCGGTGTCGGTTCAGCGTCGCGGAGAGCCTCGATTGCTTGTTTAGGGTCACTTGGGACACCGAGTGCACGGGCGAGGTCGTTGACCGTCCCAAGTGGAATGATGCCGAAGTCAGGTCGATGAGTAGCCTCGGCTAGACCGGTCACCGCTTCGTTCAAGGTTCCGTCCCCACCCATCGCAATCACGGCCTGATAGTGCTTTTCTGCCGCTTCACGTGCGAAGTTCGTCGCATCCTGTTCCTTTTCAGTGAAGCGGACATCGACGTGTCCATATCGTTCGCGCAACACCTCTTCGGCATGTGTTGCGTGTTGTTCCCCCAACTCTTTCCCTGAGGATGGATTGACGATTAACATGACTGTGTCCATACCAACATGTCTCCTTTTCAACTCGAATACTGTCCTTTATTCCCGTCAAAGAAAGCAGATACTCCTAAAAAATCCCCATGTCGATTAGCTATCTCGCTCTAATCTTCAAGGGGATGCGTTAGGCATTCGATTGTTTAATAATGACGGAATGCGGACATATCTAAATGACTTGCTTCCGACTCGTCCACGGCAAGTTCGATGCGCAAATGTTCATTGAACGGGGAGACGAGAGCCCCCATACAGGCGACCGGTTCATGATCGGGGACCGGTGATTTACGTTTCGTTTTGACGAATAAATAGTCCGATCGTTTCAACGTCAATAAGAAACGTTCCACGGCATGCGGTTCACGGGTCACGTTTGGCCAAGGTAAATGATTGAATAATAAAAAGACCGCGCCTTCTTTTTCGAGCGCATAGTCCGGTGCGATGCCTTCCCGATTCAACAAATCGATGACAGCATGCAAAAACTCCCGTTTAATCGTCAATGAAATTTCGTAATACTCACGCATACGGTCCACCCTTTCTTAAAATCACAATACTACCATTCTAAACGTTTCCGACATGGGCGACAATGAAGAAGTTCCTTGACGAAGTATTTTTCCCGGCTTATACTGCATAAGTCCTGCTATACTAGTGATATATGATGAACGAATTGAGGTGAAACCGACATGATTGAATCCCTTGAATTGAAGGCGTGGGTCGTTCTTGCGCGTACGATGGATGCCATCAGTGATCGTGTGAAAGAAGATTTACGACGCCACCAGTTAAATTCAACAGAGTTCGGTGTTTTATCCGTACTGTATAAACGAGGAGACACCCCGTTGCAACAAATTGGGGATCAGATTTTGATTACGAGCGGTAGCGTGACATATGTGATCGATAAGTTGGAGAAGCGAGGGCTGATTGAACGAATCGCCTGCCCGTCTGACCGACGTGTCACATATGCTTCATTGACAGACGATGGAAAGGCGCTCATGGACGTCGTCTATCCGCAACATATTGAAATCTTCAAAGATATATATGGACCGTTAAGTGATGAAGAGACGGAACAATTGATTTCGTTATTGAAACGAGTCGGTTATAACGCAGCGGGCAAATAAAGCCCGTTGCTTTTTTATTCAATATCTTGAAATTAAAATAATTGACGATGAGATATACAGATGATATAGTTCTAACTGTTATTGAAAAATTAGAGATTACACAAATGGAGGATTACACGATGACTAAAGTATTATATGTATCGGCTAACCCGAAACCAACTGAACTTTCATACAGCAAACAAGTGGCAGAAACATTCGTTTCGACACTCCAAGCAGAAAATCCATCGATCGAAGTGGAAGCAATCGAACTCTACGATGTTGATGTTCAAGAAATCGACGGAGATGTGCTCAGTGCATGGGGCAAATTCGCTTCAGGCGAAGCGCTCACTGATGTAGAAGCGAAAAAAGTAGGCACAATGAGCGGCATGCTTGAGAAATTCATGGAAGCGGACCTTTACGTGTTCGCGACTCCAATGTGGAACTTCTTCTTCCCAGCACGTATGAAAATGTTCCTCGATAGCGTGCTCATGGCAGGTAAAACGTTCCGTTACACGGAGCAAGGTCCTGTCGGCTTGCTTGAAAACAAACAAGCGATCCACATCCAAGGGACAGGCGGAATCTACACAGGAACTGACCTTAACTTCGCAGACGCATACCTTCGCCAAGCGCTCGCGTTCGTCGGTGTATCTGAAGTGACGACGGTAGCGGTCGAAGGGATGAACCAATACCCAGATAAAATCGAAGAGATCGTTGCAGACGCGAAAGCGAAAGCTGAAGCACTTGCGAAAGAAGTTGCAGGCGCAGTAACGGTATAACCTAGAGAGACGAGTCGATTGACTCGTCTTTTTGTATGCATTTATTTTGGGTATGATACAAAGGGAAAGGGGAGTATGCAATGGCAGATCAGTTATCGAGTCGACTACTTGGAGATTGGACGGATATTGTCCAAGAAGAGATGAAACGACCTTATTTTCAACAGTTGAAGCAATTCATCGACCAAGCTTATGAAGAAACGATCGTTTACCCGGCCCGAGAAGATATTTGGAACGCATTTATTCACACAAAATTTAGTGAAGTGAAGTGCGTCATTTTAGGGCAAGATCCGTACCACGGACCGAATCAAGCGCATGGACTCAGTTTTTCGGTGCAGGACGGGGTTCGTTTCCCACCGTCTCTACGAAACATCTTTCAAGAACTAAAAGATGACGTTGGATGTGATCTCCCGAAGAGTGGCAATCTCGAGAAATGGGCGAAACAAGGCGTCCTTCTCTTAAATACGGCACTGACGGTTGAAGCGGGAAAGGCGGGCTCTCACCGTGGAAAAGGATGGGAACAGTTCACTGATTCCATCATTGAGCGGCTCGGGAGTCGTGAGGAACCGATTGTATTCATCTTGTGGGGAAATGATGCGAAGAAGAAAATGAAATGGATTGGAGACCAACATAAAGTTCTCACGTCGGTACATCCAAGTCCTTTGTCATCCCATCGTGGATTCTTCGGTTCTAAGCCATTCTCCAAAGTAAACGATACATTGAAGGAGTGGGGAAAATCTCCGATTGAGTGGTGTCTCTGACAGTTTGCGAAAATTCGCAGGCTGTTTTTTGTTGACGCTTTTGTTTAGCTTTGGTACAGTAACTAACAAGACGTCACTTTAGTGCTTAAAAGCATATATGCATAACAGCATAACTGTAGAAAAGATAAAGAATTGGATATGTAAGAAAAGCGAAGAAAGAACCGAAGTAGAGACATCTTCCCTGGCCCAGAGAGCGTGTGGTGCTGCGAACACGCCCAAAAGATGAATCGAATTACAGTTCCTGAGCTCTCATCATTGAGCGGTCCCCCGTTATCGGATCAAGCGGCTAGAATTTTTCTAGCAACCAGGGTGGTACCGCGGCTTTGTCGTCCCTATCGATTCAATCGATAGGGATTTTTTGATTTTAAAGGAGGACTTCACATGTTGACACAATCGATTCCAAAACACCTAGCCCCACATATTTCACCGCAGTTCTACAATGAATACACACCAACAGATCATGCCGTTTGGCGTTTCGTGTTGCGGTTGAACTTGCACACGTTAGAAGGGAAGGCGCATCCGTTTTACATCGAAGGATTGAAACGGACGGGAATGGGACCGAATCGATTGCCGAACGTCGAACAGATGACGGATGAGATGCAGGCGGCAGGATGGTCGACGGTCGCAGTGGATGGGCTCATCCCCGGCGTTGCCTTTTTTGACTTCCAAGGAAACGGGATGCTCCCGGTCGCGACAGACATTCGGAAAGTCGAGAATATTTTATACAGTCCAGCCCCTGACATCATTCACGAGGCGGCGGGACATGCGCCAATGTTGATGGACCCGACGTTTTCGGCAATCGTCAAACGCTTCGGTCAATTAGGGGCCAAGGCGTTCATGAACCGAGAAGAACATGCCTCGTTCGCCGCATTGAAACGCTTGACGATTGTGAAGGAGAATGCGAATTCGACCGAACAGGATATCGAGGCGGCGGAGAAAGCCGTTCATGAGGCGAAAGCGCAAGTGACTGGCTTTTCTGAAGCACAACAGGTCGCGCGTATCTTTTGGTGGACCGTTGAATTCGGATTGATTGGTGACCTCGACAACCCGATGATTTACGGGGCAGGCCTCTTATCATCGGTAGGAGAGAGCCGTCACTGTCTGACAGATGCGGTCGTCAAACATCCATTCGACTTGGAGCACGCGCTACAGACGAAGCAAGACGTGACAAACATGCAAAAAGAGCTATTCGTTATTCCAAACTTTGAGACGCTCTCTTCTGTCTTAGATGAACTAGAGGGAAGAATGGCGATTCGAAAAGGTGGGATTGAATCTGTGGCGAAAGCGTTGGCGTCAGGAAGTCAATCGACGATTCGACTTGAAGATGGATCAGAACGTGTCGGCATCGTTCGTCACATGACGGAGTCGAAAGAACATACGCTCATTCAATGGGATGAATGTTCAATTGTACAACATGGACAGCTCACGCAAAAAGAGCGACACGGGCTACTGATCGCTCATGACACAGAGTCCGCGCTCGATCGCGATGACCTCTTTGAGGACGGGACGAGCATTCGGCAAGCATGTGCATCCGGTGCACTCGAAGACGTGACGGTTCACCTAGAAGGACGGACGATCTCACTCGACTCGCTAGAAGTACGCGTCGATTCGCTTCCATCAGTTTTCCCAGGAACAACGGTAGACGAGCTGATGATGATTGAAAAACCGGTGATCATCGAACGGGATGAACGTGTATGGACGAACGATGATCCGATGTTCAACCGCATCCATCTCATGCGTGAGCGGGGAGAATCAATCGATGGTCTCATCCCAGAGATTTTAACGAACCACCCTGACGCCTGGTTATTACACATCGAGTGCCTGGAGTTGGTGAAGGATGAAGGACTGAAACAGACATTGATTGAACGTCTTGAAGCATTGCGTCAAACTTCCCCATCCCGAAATGAATTGATTGGTCGCGCGTTCGAACTATTGCGCTAACGAAAAGAGGCGACGTTTTCCACTGTAGGAGAACGTCGCCTCTTTTGCATTATACAGATTGATTTGTCGTTTCACGTAAGAACGTAATCAAACGACGATACGTGGAATTAGCCGCTGGGCGGTCCATTTCGAAGTAATAGTTATGGCCAAGCTCGTGCTCGTTCCGATCATAAAAGACAGTCGTGACATCCGTACGTCCTGAAAGAATCGTTGCAAATTCCTTGGCCTGCTCCTCAAAGGAATGGTCATTCCCGTCCGCGATAAACGTTGGGACGAATGTGGCCGGTACATTGACGAGTGGCGACGCTTCAGCAACGACCGGGAGAGTCTCCCAATTGTATGTGCCGAAGTATGCCCATCCGATTCGTTTGAACAAGAAGCGGTTCACTGACTTCGATGATTCGAGCCATGTACGCTTCAAGTCGAGCGGTGCAGACAAGAGGATGGCACCGAGGATTGAGGATTTTGGTACGACTTGTCCCACTTCAGCAGAAGGCGAATAGTCGTCATTCAACTGGATCCCGACAAACTGTGCAGCGAGCTGTCCACCATTCGAATCACCTGCAAAGAAGACGCGGTCTAAATCGAGACGGAAGCGGTCATTGTTCTCAGCGATGAACGAGTACGCTTCTTCGATTTGTTTGAGCGGGGTCGGGTACATCACGTCAGGTGCGAGTGCGTAATTGATACTGACGACGTTGTAGCCGTTACTCGCAATTGAAGTGGCGTATTTTAACACATCCGATTTATCCCCACCGACGAATGATCCGCCATGTACCCAAAAAATGGTAGGGACCGTGCGGCTATTTCCTTCATAACGGATCAAATCAAAGGTTCCATTGTCATAAGAAGACAAGTAGTCGATGTCTTTTCGGACAGACGTCTTTTGAACGACTTCCTCGAATCCCTTCATCTCCACTTCGTTTCCCCCCGCAAACGAAGTTTTGATTAAACGTGTGGCTGGTTTCGGTGAGAGGAACACATAAGCCGCTCCTGCGACCGCAGTTCCAATCAATCCGACTCCAGCTCGTTTCAACCCTTTATTCATCTTCCTTCCTCCCTTTCTACAATCAGAAGCTTATTGCGTGACGAGTACGTCCGCCATGTACGTTTCGATGACATGAGCGATTCCGTCTTCGTTGTTTGATTTTGTGATGAAGTCCGCTTTTCCTTTGACCGTCGTGTTAGCATTTCCCATCGCGACGCCGAGGCCGGCCCATTCAATCATCGTCAAATCATTGTTTCCGTCACCGCAAGCGATGACTTCTTTTTGTGCGATGCCGAGTTGATCTGCAAGGAAGGCGAGACTCGTTCCTTTTGTGACACCGGCTTCAGTAAACTCAAGGAAGAACGGTTTTGAACGGGCTACAGCCAATTTCCCGGCCAATTCTGTTTGTAGCTTCGTTTCGATTGGAGCGAGTGTGTCGCCATCCGCAAGCATCAAACATTTGACGACCGGAGCTGTCACGGCATCTTTAAAGTTGTCGACATGAATGACCGGCATTCCCGTCAATTCACCTTCGATATCCGTATAAGGGTTCGGGCGATCGGTTACGATTTCGTTACCGACGTACGTATGAATCGCGATTCCTTCCCGTTCACTGATATCATGGAGATGGGCGACTGTATCCGGCTGGAGCGTGCTCGAGAAAATCTCCTCGTTTGTCGCACAATCGATGACCGAGGCACCGTTGAACGATAAGATGTAGCTTCCGTATTTCGCAAGTTCTAATTCACGGGCTGCTTCCCACATCGCAAACGTTGGTCGTCCGCTCGCGAGAACGACTTTATAGCCGCGCGCCTGTGCATCGAGAAGTGCTTCTTTTGTCTTAGGGGAAATCGTATGGTCGCTCGTGAGGAGCGTATCATCCATATCCAATACAATCATCTTGTAACTCATAGTAGTAGGGGGTCCTCCTTCAGAATCTAATGACTCCATCCTAAACCTTTTTAAGGTCAATTGACAACCTTGTCGCAAAAACGTAACTATAATGTAGAGAAGTGAACTCTAGAAGAGGTGGAAATCGATATGAATCGAATTTTAGTAGCTGAGGATGAACATGCGATTCGCAGCTTCATTATTGTCAATTTAAAACGAGCCGGATTCGACGTCTTTGAGGCGACGAACGGGCGAGAAGCGGTCACCGCATTTGACCGTGAACCGTTCGATGTCGTCCTATTGGATGTCATGATGCCGGAAATGGACGGATTCGAAGCATGTGCTGCCATTCGTGATCTTGACGAAAATGTAGGGATCATCATGTTGACGGCACGTACGCTCGAAGAAGATAAAATTGAAGGGCTCGGTAAAGGTGCAGACGACTACATCGCCAAACCGTTCAGTCCAGGTGAATTAGTGGCGCGCATCCAAGCGTTGTTGCGCCGTGTCGAAAAAGTGAAACGAAAAGATTCGAAACGCTTGAAGTCGGGACCGTTCGCAATCGACCTCGCCGCAAAACAAGTGACGAAGTATGGACAGTCGATCGATTTGACGCCGACCGAGTATGACTTGATCTGTCATCTCGTCCAAAACGAAGAGATCGTCTTGTCACGTGATGCGCTACTCGATGCTGTATGGGGCGTTAACTATTTCGGTGACCGAAAGACAGTCGACGTCAACATTCGTCGCTTGCGTCAAAAAATTGAAGATGACCCGAGTCATCCGGTCTACATCGAGACGTTGTGGGGTCACGGATATAAATGGCGGAGACATGAGGCATGAAACAACAGTTAGTCATTCGCATGATGATTGTCGTGACGATCGTCTTGCTCTTGCTCGTCAGCATTTTGTCTTACGGGACGTATCGCTACTATTACGAGTATGAGTCGGAAGCGTTACTAGGTCATGCGACAACGAGTGCATATCTATACCCTCAAGCCCAAGTTGGGTTTGAAACGCCGAGCGCCTTTTCAGTCCTCGTCCGAACATTCGGATATCCTGGAACTGATTTGACGATTGTCGACCGGAGCGGTTCAATTGTCAAAACGACGGGACAACGAACAAGGCAGGCCTCTTTCTCTCAAGAACAGTTACAGCAACTGTCGCAAGGAGAGTCCGTCGTGCAGGACTATGACGTCGGGGATGAACATTACTTGTCGGTCACGAGTCCCATTATGACGAACGATACGTCCGAGTTTGCCATCAGTTTCACGCGACCGCTTGAAGACTTGGACACGCTCATTCGCGAAATTTGGATGACGGTCGTCATGATTGGCGTCTTGATCTGGTTGCTCGCCCTATACACCGTCATCAGGATTGCCGATCGCTTCGTCAGACCGATTCGTCACATCATCGAGGCGGCCGATGAGATGGCTCAGGGCGACTTCGATGTATCCGTTGAGTCAAATGAGAAACATGAGCTTGGAGCCTTGGCTCGAACGCTCACGTATTTAGGCGCGAAAGTCCAGCAGCATCAGTCGACACGTAACGAATTCCTCTCGAGTGTATCGCACGAACTCAGAACACCACTCACATCGATTAAGGGATGGACCGAGACGATTCGGGGTGGTGATGAGAAACTATCTGAAGAGACGGAGCTCGGTTTAAGCATCATCCATTCGGAGACAGAGCGCATGATCGGTCTCGTCGAACAGCTTCTCGACTATACAAAAATTGAGGAGAGTCGGTTGGTCTTGTATCGCCAAGAACTGGACCTGGTCTCTTTGTTACGTCAAGTGACTCTGCAATTAAAACAGTCACTTGAAGACAAAAGCATCACACTCATCGAACGCTATCCTCAAAAATCGGTCGGACTATTTGATGAGAATCGTTTGAAACAAGTGTTCTTAAATATCCTCGAGAACGCGATTCGTTTCTCGCCAGACGGAGGAACGTTGACCATCCGCTTCGTGCAATCGGAACGTGTTGCCTTCATCTCGATTATCGATGAAGGTCCCGGCATTTCACGAGAGCATTTGCAGCGCATCACCGAGATGTTCTATCAGGCTCATGTCACAGAAGGTAGTAGCGGGCTTGGACTTGCGATTTCAAAAGAATTGATTGAAGCGCATGAAGGCAAACTCGTCATCGAGAGCGAGGTCGGACACGGAACGACGGTGACCGTCTTATTGCCGCTCGACCCGAGTGAACTACATTAATAGGATTAAACCTCCCGAATTCAGGCTACATATAGATGTATGTAGACTGAGGGAGGTTTTTATAATGGCCAATCAATCTTTGAAGCCGTTAAAAGGAAGTCCGAATGCTGTGTCAACCCAAACTTCAATTGAAGAATTGCGGATGGACCCACTGCCGTATGCAGGCAGTCGCGGGCAATCAATTGAAGCCATTAAGATGGCGATGAATCAGTTGCCGCGGGCTGAACTGGTGAAGGAAACAGATGAAGGACTTCATTATGTAGTGACTTCTAAAGTGATGCGATTTAAAGATGATGTCGATTTTTTATTTGATGACGCTACTCAACAAGTCGAGTTTCGATCTGCGTCGCGTGTCGGCTATTCAGACTTTGGCGTGAATCGAAAACGAATGGAAGATGTGAGCGAACGATACCGGAGGTTGATTCGATGAAGGACTATCAGTTGATTGTCATCGGTGGCGGTGCTGCCGGGATGACGGTGGCCGCAGGGGCTGCGAATTTAGGCGCAAAGGTCGCACTTGTTGAAAAGAACAAACATTTAGGTGGTGACTGTCTGCATGTCGGATGTGTGCCATCGAAAGCGTTGATTGCCGCTTCAAAAGAAGCGAATGCGATGATGCGCGCGGCCCGAGTTCTCGGAACCGAGTTCAATGGACAAGAGCATTATCAAATGTCAAAAGCGCGTGTCGACAAAGCACGTGCCATTATTCAAGACCATGACGGGACAGAGCGTTTTGAAAAGATTGGCGTCGACGTCTATATCGGAGAAGCCTCGTTCCAAAGTCCGCACGAATTAAAAGTAGGGAACGAGTTATTGATCGGGAAAAAATTTGTCATCTCGACGGGGTCGAAACCGACAGTTCCTCCGATTGATGGACTCGATCAAGTCCCATACTTAACGAACGAAACGGTCTTTGAAGAAGAGACGCTCCCGGAGAGCCTGATTGTCATCGGCGCCGGAACGGTCGGACTTGAATTGGCCCAGTCCTTTGTCCGACTCGGCTCACAAGTGACCGTGCTAGAGGCGCAGGATGATTTCCTACCTAAAGAAGACGAGGACGTCGCCACCTATTTGAAATCTCAACTCGAGATGGCGATGCGCTTGAAAATCGGCGTAAAGGTCAATCGAGTCGATGAGGTCGATGGCCGCATTCGTGTCACGACAGAGGTGAACGGCGAAACGGTCGAATATGAAGCGGACAAACTGCTGATGGCGACGGGTCGCGTTCCCCGAATCGATGCGCTCCGTCTCGACCGGGCGAACGTTCAGGTGACGAAAGGGTATATCGATGTCTCGTCGTCATATCGGACGTCACAATCTCATATCTTTGCGATTGGAGATACGATCAAGACGCTCCCATTCACACACGCCGCTGGAGAAGAAGGGAAGGCGGTTGTCGCGAACGCGCTCTTTGGATTATGGAACAAGGTCGACTATAGTAAGCTCCCGTGGATCACATTCACAGACCCTGAGGTGTTCCACGTCGGGATGACGGAGAGAGAAGCGCGCGAGCGTTACGGTGACGACATTGAGACGTATGAAGCGAAACTGTCCGAAGTGGACCGTTTCATTGCTGAACGCCAAGAAGCAGGCTTTGTCAAAGTGATTACGAAGAAAAATGGAAAAATCATCGGAGCTCATGCAGTCGGTGAATCGGCGGGGGATTGGATGCAAATTGTCGTTTATGCGATGCAACGTGGTGACAAAATCGGGAAGCTGTCTCGTATGATTTACCCGTATCCGTCGCGAAGTGAGGCCGTGAAGAAAGTGACAGACCTTTACTGGCGGAAACGATTGTTCGAAAGCCCACTCACCGAACTGGCGAGACGCTACTTTAAATTGATGCAATAACACAAATCACCCACTCGAACGAGTGGGTGATTGTTAGTTTGGTAAGGTGATGGTTTCAATCATCTTTGGTTCGCCCTCAGAAAGGTCGACGAGTGGTTTGATCAACACCTCGACACGTCGGTTTTTAGAGCGACCTTCTTCTGTATCGTTCGTCGCGATCGGTTTAAACTCACCGTAACTCGCGAGCGTGAATTGAGCCGGGTTCAAGGCATCATTTGCCAAAAGGCCACGCATGAACGCGGTCGCACGTGCCGAACTGAGTTCCCAGTTTGACGGGAAACGTGCTGTATTGATTGGAATGTTATCCGTATGGCCGGAGACGACAATCTCTCGCTTGCCCGCCTTCTCTAAAATTTGACTGATGTTTTGTGCGACGTTACGAGCATCAGCATCGAGAGTCGCCTCTCCTAAGTTGAACAGGGCACGGTCTTGAATCGTCAAGACGAGACCACTTGAATTGATTGTCGCTTTGATTTGGCTTTCGAGACCGTTCTTTTTAATGTATTTGTTTACATCTTCTTTTAACTCGTCAAGTTGAGCCAATTCATACGTCCGTGGGTTGGCGGTCGTATTGGTTTTGTCTGTGCGACTGATGTCACTGTTTGAGGCAGTCGAAGCTTGAAAGACGCTGACGCCTCCAGAGAACACCTGGTTGAAAGACTGTGACATTTTCTCAAGCTTTGTCTGGTCGATGTTACTCGATGCGAATAGTACGATGAAAAGCGCGAGCAATAGTGTCAACAAGTCGGCGTAAGGAATCAGCCAGCCTTCGGGAATATGTTCTTCATGATCATGCTTCTTTTTGCGCTTCATAGTCAGCTCGCTCCTTTGGAGACAAATACACAGACAGTTTATCTTCTAGCGTTTTTGGAGATTCACCACTTTGAATCGATAAAATCCCTTCAATCATCATTTCCTTGATGATGACTTCACTCTTCGAATACTGCTTCAACTTGTTTGCAAACGGGAACCAAAGCACATATCCGGTGAAAATCCCGAAAAGTGTCGCGACGAAGGCCGCAGAAATGGCATGTCCGAGCTTTTCGATATCAGATAAGTCTTTCAAGGCAGCAATCAATCCGATAACGGCTCCGAGTACCCCAAGTGTCGGGGCATATGTCCCGGCTTGAGTGAAGATATCAGCGTTTGCTTTATGACGCTGTTCCATATTTTCGATGTCGCGTGACATGACTTCCGCAATATATTCGGAAGGTTGACCGTCGATGACCATCATCATGCCTTGGCGTAAAAATGGTTCTTCGACTTGTTCAAGTGCCGTTTCGAGGGAGAGGAGTCCCTCTTTTCGGGCTTGGGTCGACAAGTCGACGAATTGCGTGAGCAATCCGGACTTGCTTGGGAGTTCTTGTTTTTTGAACAAGATTTTAAACAGTTTTGGAACATTCTGAAGTTGTTCCTTCGATACAGCGATACTGACAGCCGCGGCTGTACCGACGAAAATGATAACCATTGCGGCAGGGTTGATCAGCGGCGCAACACCTGCCCCTTTTAATAGCATTCCACCGACGAGGGTGAGGAACCCGAGTATGAGTCCGACTAACGTAACGACATCCATGTCTTTGTTTTCCACCTTTCCGAAATAAATCAGGACAAAAAAAGCGAGAGACGCCACTCGTCTCCCGCAACATGCGTTCCCGATGATTAAGCGCCGTTTTCATCAATCAGCATTTGAATGCTGATATTTCGTTCTTCACGCTCTATATCGGTTAATACGTCGTATTTTTTTAACAATGCGTACAATTGATTCACGACTTCTTGCTCGAGTGACCAATTGAGTAACTCTTCTAGCTGAAAATAAAGGTGAGCGGGCATACATTGTGACTGGCGCTCCAACCTTCGTGAGACATCCTCTATCGAATGATCTACCGTACTAGGGTCCACGGTTTCATTCAACCTCCTCAACATTCTTAAAGTCTATCTCCCATAATACCAAAAAATCGAAGAAAGCGTTAGAGATACATTTTCTTGTTGGCATTTATAAAAGCGAGGAGTAACATGGGGCTTAGAATAATAGAAGTGAAGGGGATGTCGTGATGCGACATAGATTGTCAGCGCGTGAGTTGCGCTTGAAACGAATCGAGGTGCTTTACCGAGTCGTATTTGAAAAACCTGCGCGTTTTATCGCGGGAGGATTTTTACTGGCGATTTTTATTGGAGCCACTCTTTTATATATGCCATTTGCGCAAGAAGAATCGGTTTCTTGGATTGATTGTTTGTTTATCGCAACGTCTGCCGGAACGGTCACTGGACTATCGACAGTCGACATCGGCTCCTCGTTTACCCTGTTTGGTGAATTGGTCATTGTCGCCCTCATCCAAATCGGGGGTCTTGGGTTTATGACAATCGCCTTGATGTTGTTAAGTGTACTAGGGAAGAAAATCGGATTAAAACAACGAATTTTGTTACAAGAATCATTGAATTTAGCTGGACCGGGGGGGACAGTTCGTCTCGTTCGGAACATCGTCTTCACGACAGTCATCGTGCAGTTTATCGGGATGTTGTTTTTGACGTTCGAGTTGTTTAGTACAGAGAACTATTCTTTTGGAACAGCACTTTATTACGGTTTCTTCCATGCAGTGTCTGCCTTTAATAATGCGGGATTCGCATTATTTCCAGACAGTCTCATGTCATTTGAGCAGAACACAGCCATCATTGTGACCATCGCCCTCATGATTATGATTGGAGGTCTTGGATTCACGACGATTGCCGATGCCACGGAAGTGAGAGGCTGGAAACGTCTCGCCCTCCATTCAAAAATCATGATTTTGTCACTCTTGGTCATCAATGGTGTCGCTTGGTTCGTCCTCATGATGTTTGAATGGGTATCGAATGAAGGGGTATTGTATGGTCGATCCCTCGGTGAGGCGTTACATGTGACGTTCTTCCAAGCCGTGACGACACGGACGGCCGGCTTCAATTCAATTGACATCGCGACCATGGCTCCAGCCTCGATCGGTTTGATTTTGATTCTGATGTATATCGGGGCAGGAGCGGCTTCGACCGGGTCGGGGATCAAAGTGACGACGCTTGCCGTTATCTTTGCGGATATGTGGGCCTTCATCGCAGGTAAGAAAGAAACGGTCATCATGGAGCGGACGATTGATGCGTTTCAAATCAAAAAGGCATACGTCGTCGCCATCTCAAGTTTCTTGTTCATTATGATGATCACGACACTCGTCATTTTGTCGAACGGCCACATTCCGGCGACTGCCATTCTATTCGAGACGGTCTCGGCGTTTGGGACAGTAGGGTTATCGCTCGGCATCACAGCGGAATTGAATGATGCCGGGAAGGGGCTGATCATGTTCATGATGCTTCTCGGACGTGTCGGATCGTTGACCATTCTCTTTACCGTCGCACGTCAAGCCGACCGGAAGATTCGCTATCCGAAAGAGAAGATTTTGATTGGTTGAACATGTATTGTAGGCTGCATTCCTCATGAAGGAGTTGCAGCCTTTTTTGAGGTATCGTAGTCAAGAGCGACACAGATTTTTGATGGTCTTCATCGTATGCAATAATTGGTATATAATGGGTTAGGGAATGAATCGATAAAGGAGGATTTGGACTTGTTATCTTGGCTCGGTATGACAAAAGGTGAGAAGACAGGGCGCCCGTTCTTCGGGGATGTGTCGAAACGAGCGGTAACGCTTGTGTTACTTTCCTCGTTGATGTTGATGTATGGTGTGAAGTCGCTATTGGTTTACCTGATTCCAACTGCATACTTGGAGGATGCGATCGTTGCGGTTCTTCCTGGTATCGTAGGGCTCCTTGTGGCATTGGTCTATATCCTCGTCCTCGAGCGTCTACTTCACGATCAAGCGGTGTCTCGTAACGACGCGGATGAGATATAAACAAGTGTACGATGATTCACGGCGTATACTTGTTCATTTAATTTCAATCATAGTTGAAGCCCTGACGAATCAGGGCTTTTTGTGTGCCATATAATAATGGACAATCTCAGGGAGGTAATCCTGGAGGTCTGGACATACGATGCCCGTTCCGTCGAGTGCACGTATCGTTTGTGTCGTGTCAAAGTGAACAGGATGTTTAAAGTACTCCAATAGTTCGTGAGGAACCTCAAGTCGCTTGGCACCATTCCAAGCAGTAAATGCCGCGTCAGCAACGGCATGAGGAACGGTTCCGCGAGGAGAACGCTGAAACATCGTCTCATGCAACATACGATATACCTCTCGTGCGCCATGTGGGAATGGGTCCGTCAAATGAAATGTCCGCTTCAGGCCGTTTGGAGAATGAGCTAGGAAAGCGGTCGCTTCTACTACATAATCGTACGGAACGAGGTTTACCTCAACATTCGCCCGCCCGATGTAAGGGAGTGGTCGCATCTGCTGGAGTTGTGTCATCAATTGTAAGACGAAATAGACACCGTCGAACTTTTTCGTTTCGCCCGTGCGACTATGTCCGATTACGATCCCAGGACGAATGACGGTGATTGGCATGCCACCCATTTCTCTTGAAACGAGTGCCTCTGCTTCATATTTAGTCGCCTCATAATGATTTTTAAACTGGACCCGATGCCATAATTCATTTTCATAAACCGTCCCACGGCGACGTCCGGCGATATAGGCGGTACTGAAGTACACATAACGCTTCAATTGTTTCGAGCGTTTGGCGAACGCGGTCACATGTTTGGTTCCGAGTATATTGACGCGATAACCGATGTCATAAGGAATACTCAAGTCATATGCGGCGGCGAGATGGAAAATGTAATGTACATCGCGTTCAATGACAGACCGCATAATCGGGTCGAGAATCACTTCGGGTAACGTGATGTCTGCTTCAACAAGGACGAGCTGGTGCGGTGCAAGCGACGTCGTTGACAGTAGCGTATCTCGTAGCTCTTCTGCATCACGTTGTTGGTTCGGAAGATGCAAGGCGTAGATGACTCCGATTTGATGCGGTAACGAAGCGAGGTGTTCAATTAATTTTCCTGCTAAAAAACCAGGGAACCCGGTAAAGGCGTAATTGTTCATGACGTTTCCTCCGCTAAATCTAATGTGAATGTGAAAGTCGATCCTTTTCCGACAGTCGATTCCACTTCGATGCTGCCACCATGTGATTCGATAATTTCTTTACAAATCGACAAACCAAGACCGGTTCCACCAATTTTACGTGTATCCGAATTATCGACCCGATAAAATTTTGTGAACAATTTTTCGAAGGCGTGCTCCGGAATCCCGATACCGAAATCACGAATGGATACATGCGCTTGATTGTGGTCTTGTCGGACCCGTACTTCGATTTCCTGTCTATTCGGGGAATACTTGATCGCATTTGAAATCAAGTTGACGAGAACTTGCTCGATGCGATCTCGGTCGGCAACGAGATGCAAGTCATCATCCGCATTATCGAAATGAATGGTATGATCACTCGTTTCGCGGAAGCGTTCAATCACTTCTAAGACAAGTTCATTCAAAGCGAAATGATCTTGTTTATATTCTTGGTGACCATCTTCCATGCGTTGGATGTCCAAAAAGTCGTTGAGTAGGGCGGTCAATCGTTTCGCTTCCCGCGACATCGTCTTCAAGAAGCGCTCTCGTTTTTCAGGTGTCAAATCTCGAGCGAGCATCAATTCAATATATCCCGATAATGAGGAAAGAGGAGTTCTTAGTTCATGTGAGACCGTGCTCACCAGTTCATTTTTAATTTGGTCCATCCGCTCTTCCTCGGTTCGGTTACGGAACACAAACAAGAATCCACTATCCATACCGATTTGTCGTTTTGTATCCATCGTCGTTCCATACATCTCATAGTATTCTTCATCTCGATCGTTTGGCTGTGGGATGGAGAAACGCATCGATACTTCACGCGCTGTCCCATCGAGAAGTTGATCCATCTTTCGTAGCATCTCGCTCCTGTCACGAGGACGGAACGTGGAGAGGAGCGGGATACGCTCCTGAATTTTGTTTGGAGCGATGCCCGGTAAGTCCATGAGTCGTCTTGCGTGGACGTTCATGAACAAGACACTCCCGTTCGATTCGGTCAAAACGAACGCTTCATTCGATGCTTGTAAGATTGACTGGATGATATCGCGCTGACGGGCGATGGCATTTTTTTCACGTTCGAGCATACGCTCTACTTTTTTACGGTCGCTGATATCACGCATGACCGCGACTCGTAACGTTTGCCCTTGATACGTCACTTCTTTCGGATACACTTCTAGTTCTAAGAACGTTCCATCTTGCCGACGACCAATCACTTCGTATGGCGTTTGAATGTGATTGCGAATGCGTCGCAACACATCGGCCCGGTACCCTTCCGCGATAAACTCGATAGTCTGGCGTCCCATCATTTGCTCTGCAGGGATTTTAAAGATGGATTCCGCCGCCTTGTTCGCATCGAGAATCATCCCGTCTTCATGGAACAGAACGGCTTCGATGACCGATTCGGCAAACATGCGATAACGTTGTTCCTTATAACGGAGCTCACGTTTCAACTCAATCTCGGAACTCACATCAAATACGAAGAAAAAGAAGCCGATGAGTTGTTCTTGCTCATAAACGGGATGCATGAACAATTTGCCGATGAAATGTGTCCGATCTTTACATTGAAACTTCCATTCCCGGTCTCCTTTGTCGAGTGCGAGGCGCAACATTTGTTCGAACGATAGCAACCGTTCCGTCTCGTCTTGATAAGCAGAGCGCTTTTCACTTAATTCTCTCGATTCAAATAAAGCGAACGGTGTCATTTCGTAAAGCACTTCATGGGGCGCATAGCCAAACAGTTCCGTGGCCCCCTGATTGAAACGAGTAATCAACAGATTCGCATCCGTCATGATCATCGCCATGTCGAGTTCAGTATGCATCATCGCCTCAAAAGCGTTGTGTTGAATCGTCACGCGTGTATCATGGGGCAATGGCTCAATGGAGAGGATATATTGATTTTCCCACGGAATGGCGTGTACTCGCATCGTTGGCAGTTCATACATCCAAGGCAGTCCTTGTTCCATCCGACGAGACAATTCCATCGTAATCGGTGACTGATTGACCATATGGAAAAGGTTCGAACGTCTCTGTAGATTCTCAGGAAACTGCTCGAGAAACGGACGGTTTGCCTGAACGATTGTTCCATCTTTCTGTATTAACGCAACTCCGTAAGGTAATGCATGTAGTAACTCACTTTGGAGATTGGCATGATTCTCCATGAACAGTCATCCCTCCTTCGCGGTGTCAGACGAGCACATCTTCTATATCATTCGACAGATCCCCCTTTCATTTCCTGCCCTCAAAACGGTAAAGTGAGGGAGAGGAATTGGAAAGGAAAGATGAGCATGATTGGATTACTCATTGGGATCATCGGTGCCATATGTTTATGGTGGTTCGAGGCACCGCTTTGGAGCAGCGTACTGCTTCTCTTGTTTGGAATTGCATGGTTTATATGGAAAGTAAGGCTGTCGACCATCGACCGCATTGATCGGATGGATGGTCGGGAGTTTGAATTATTTTTAGAGGAAGTGTTCACCGCGCTTGGTTACACGGTCACGGTGACTCCAGCATCACGTGACTTTGGTGCTGACTTGTTATTGGAGACACCGGATGGATGGTCGATTGCCGTTCAAGCAAAGCGTTATGAAAAGACGGTCGGACTCGAAGCGGTTCAACAAATTGCAGCGGCCGTTCCCTATTATCAAGCACACGAAGGCTGGGTCGTGACGAACTCGAATTTCACGGACAGCGCATACGAATTGGCAGCGCCAAATCAAGTTCGTCTGATTGCAAGAATGGAGCTTGAAGAACTCTTAAAAGAAGCGGGATATAAGCGATGAGAATAGGCTTGTTCACAAGTTCGACAGAATCCAAATGATGTCGAAAAAAAAGGGTTGTCTTTTTCTTTAAACGATGCAATAATCATCTTCGTCATATGAAATATGTAGTAGTTGAAACGAGATAAAAACTACACAGAGAAACGATTGGGGTTTTCAGTAATACCCGACCGTACACATACAAACAATCACGGTTGGAACGTGCTAGGAGGAAAAAGCGGTGCGCAAATTAATTTATGTAAAAGGTTGCGTCTTTACACAAGGTGAGGCGACCATTTATGACGAGACAAATGATGCGATCGGATCTGTTCACCGCGACGCGGAAGGCAGTGTCCAAGTGCACAATTTGTCTGGACGACAGATCGCTCATGGGAAATACATCCCAAACTGCCAAAAATGGGTCGTGATGAACCATGATGGACAGGCGATTGGTCAATTGAAAGACAAGTTCTCGTTATTCGGGAAAAAGTGTGAGTACAACGTCTATGAACGCGGACTCTTCACGATTCAATATGATGTGGAACGTCACAAGTTTAGCGTTCGCGACAAAGCAGGTAAACTTGTCGCGGAACTACGGAAACAAGAAGACGATACGTTCTGCTTAACGAAAGAAGCCGATCAGTTATCGATGTTCGAACTCCTTTCCGTCTTAAAGACGTTAACGGTCAAATCACGGATGCCGCTCGCAGCATCTGTCTCATAACGATGACGAGCACCGGTCAAGAGACCGGTGTTTTTTGATACGAAAAAACCGTCTCATCAAATGAAACGGTTCAAATAGTGCTTGGCCTCGAGTTCGAGTGTCGTCACCCGATGTGCGTATAGACAAAGCTTCAAGACGTGAATGATATTTGGATGTTCATAGTTCATCTTTTCGAGCGAACGCTTCGCCCGTGTATCGAGAAGGTCGATCGGGCTTGTTGACTTCGCATACTCCGCGTAAAGTCGATAAAAATCAATCGGTTTGATGAAGTCGTCTTCGTCCCGGTCAGGGTTGTTGAAGATGAGCGCCAACAAGGAACTCGTCTCTTCGAGGGAAAAAAGGTGTTTCAAGTCATCAAGGAGATAAATGATTGCCGCTTGATGCAAGGAATACTTTTTACCGATTCGTGGGACACCGATGATTTTACGAACTTCACGCTTCGTCCAGTTTTGAATCGTCGTCGCAGAGAGATGCTCTCCGGTCAGTGCGTTAGCGAGAGCGACGATTTGGTTAATCGATAAGCCGTTCTTTTCAATATGAAACAAGTGGATTTTTCGAAGCTCTTTTGGGAAATGTTCACGCACGTCTTCAGGGAAGAGGGCGATGGCTCGCTCGATTTCTCCGACCTGCATAAAATGAAGGCAATCTGCCAAAGTTTGAATTGAAGTTGCGTCGCGCATACGGCCACCCTTTCTATCGCCAACAGCGTACGTTGGCTATACAGTCATTTGACCTCATTCTACCAAATGTTTGAAAAGTAAGCTAGGATGGGCACTGATTAAGGTATAATGACGGTATCATACACACTCTATATATGAAGGTGGTCAAGCAATGAATGAATGGATTAGTTCGATTCTTTCCATTGTATTCGTCCTCGTGTTTCTCGTGGGTCTCGAACACGTCGGGAAGCGTCTGGGATGGACGGATGAAACGATTCGAAAAAGTGTACATATCGCAGTCGGGCATTGGTCGTTATTAGCAGTTTGGTTAATGGATTCATGGTACGTCGCGGCAGTCCCGCTCATTTTCTTCACATTTGCGAATGCGGTCCTTTTATATAAAAGCCCGTCACCGGTGCATCAAACGGAACGAAAATCATTCGGGACTGTATACTATCCGATTGCATTGCTCATTATCTTATACTTCTTCTTCGAGTCCGAGCCGATCGCATTTTTAGCCGGATCACTCGTGCTCGCCTGGGGGGATGGAATGGCTGCACTCATCGGACGCAAATATGGGACGGTCATCTATGATTTATATGGACAAAAGCGTTCTTTCCAAGGAAGCATTGCCATGTTTCTAAGCTCATATGCTGTCTTATTTTTATTGTTTTTGTGGAATGATGTCGTCCTTTGGCAAGTGGTAACATATGGGTTTATCATTTCCATCATCGCTACACTAACTGAAGCGATTTCATATCGAGATTGGGATAACTTTACAATTCCAATCATTGTTGCCATTGCGACATCACTATTGCTATAAACTAATCATGAATTTGTAAGAAAAACGTTGCTTGTCACGTCCAATAATCATTTGTATACTGTGATTCGTACTGAAACCATTCAGTGACGTGCTCGGAACGAATGAAGTGGGACCGAGACATTGATTAAATAGAACATAAAGGATTGAGTGAACGCATGAGCTTTTTACAGCAACTTCAAATGATCATTCCGGCCGAGCGCGTCCTTCAAGACGAGCCATTGTCGGCACACACGTATACAAAACTAGGGGGCAAAGCAGATTACTTCGTGGCTCCACACACGTACGAAGAAGTGCAGGCCGTCTTAAAACTGGCCCACCAAGAAGCGATGCCGTTTATGATTCTTGGCTTCGGTTCAAACTTGATCGTCCGCGATGGCGGCATCCGTGGAATCGTTTTGAACTTGAATGAACTCGACTCGATTCGTCGGGAAGGGAATCAAATAATTGCCCAGGCAGGAGCAGCGATTATCGACGTCTCACGTCAAGCACTGGCAGAGGGATTATCGGGCCTCGAGTTCGCATGTGGGATCCCTGGGACGGTCGGTGGTGCCGTCTACATGAACGCAGGTGCATACGGCGGAGAAACGAAAGACGTCATCACATCTGCGACGGTATTGACGCAGGATGGTCAAGTACTTCATTTATCTAAAGACGAACTCGATCTTGACTATCGAACGAGCCGTGTCTCAAAAGAGGGCTTGATCGTACTCGAGGCAACGTTCGAACTAGAACCGAAAAACTATGAATTAATCAAAGAAGTCATGGACGACTTGACGTATAAACGTGAATCGAAACAACCGCTTGAATACCCTTCGTGTGGTAGTGTGTTCAAACGTCCGCCTGGCTATTTTGCCGGCAAGTTGATTCAAGACTCTGGACTGCAAGGCAAACGCATCGGAGGAGCGGAAGTCTCGCTCAAGCATGCTGGGTTCATCGTCAATATCGATGAGGCGACGGCGACAGAGTACATTTCACTCATCCGTCACGTCCAGGCGACCGTTAAAGAGAAATTTGAAGTGGAATTAGAGCCGGAAGTGAAAATCATCGGGGAAGATATCGCCGTTGAGAACGCATAACGCATAACGCATAATTAAAGAAGAAATCGGACGATGGCGTTCGGTTTCTTCTTTTTTTATATAGAAAAAGACGATGAGAACGGGCATCTCATCGTCTTAAAGGTTAAGCTTGTGTTTGTTTTGAGACCGCCTCATGGGCTGGAACGAACGGATATTCCAAATCACGTGCAACCGCTTCATACGTGACCGTTCCATTGATGACGTTTAGGCCTTTGAGAAGTGCCTCGTTTTCAAGAAGTGCTGGGAATACGCCTTTTTGCGCACACTCGATGATATATGGCATCGTCGCGTTTGTCAGACCCATTGTCGAAGTGCGTGGCACGGCACCTGGCATGTTAGCGACGGCGTAGTGTTGCACGCCATAACGCTCATACGTTGGCGCATCATGCGTCGTGATATGGTCGATCGTCTCACAAATCCCACCTTGGTCGATGGCGACGTCGACGATGACCGAACCAGGCGACATGCGCTGTACCATTTCTTCCGTGACGAGTTTCGGTGCTTTTGCTCCTGGAATGAGCACGGCACCAATCACAAGGTCACTCTCAGCCACTTGTTTCGCAATGTTGTATTTATTTGAGATCAACGTATTGATTGTGTTTCCGAACAAGTCGTCGATTTGACGAAGACGAGCCGGGCTAATGTCCATCAACGTCACGCTCGCCCCAAGACCAATTGCGATTCGAGCTGCATTCGTTCCAACGACACCGCCTCCGATGACCGTGACGTTCGCACGAGGCACGCCTGGGAGACCAGACATCAAGATTCCTTTTCCACCATGTGGTTTTTCAAGGATTTGAGCTCCGATTTGCGCAGCCATACGTCCTGCCACTTCACTCATCGGTGTGAGGAGTGGTAACGTGCGATCCACTTCTACTGTCTCGTAGGCGATGGCTGTAATCCCAGAATCGACGAGCGCTTTCGTTAATTCTGGCTCTGCCGCAAGGTGTAAATAGGTGAAGAGCGTCAAGTCAGGACGGAAGTATTGATACTCAGACGGCTGTGGTTCTTTTACTTTGAGAGCGAGTTCGACGCCTTCCCAAACTTCTTTCGCCGTTTCAAGAATCGTTGCACCGGCATCAATATATTCCATATTCGTGAATCCGCTACCGAGACCGGCATTCGTTTCGACGAATACATCATGACCAAGCTCCGTTAACATAAATGCACCCATCGGTGTTAAGGCCACCCGATTTTCATTGTTTTTAATCTCTTTTAATACCCCGATTTTCATGGAACATTCCCCTTTCATTCCGTTGACACAATTTGTTCACACCCCTAGTATAGACCCATTTGAAAACGCTGTCTTTAGCATGGATTCTAAAAACGAAGACGCTCACTTTGTGAAAAATCACAAAGTGAGCGTCTAGTCTTCTAATCGATATTGACCAGCCTTAATGGCTAAATAAATCATGGATCTTTCTGGTAAGGAAACTTGTGTGATATTCGTCAACTCTTCGATGCGGCGAATCCGGTACAGAACGGTATTCGGATGAATATGAAGATGAGCGGCGACTCGTTTGACGTTCCCATCAAAATAAAAATACCATTCGAGCGTCTTCACGAGTTCGGTCTGATGGGATGAATCATAATGCTGCAACCGTTCGACTGTCGGGTGGGTCTCCAGTCGGAGTCCGATACGTCGAGCGAGTTCCGGGACGAGTTGATAAATGCCGATCTGCTCGAAGGCACGGGAAGTCGATAGTTCGAGCGGGAACTTGCGACGCAGCGTGGTAACCCGTCGCGCTTCTTCGGCTGCGGCATATAACATGTCACTTTCGAAAAAACGTCGGCTGATGCCAAGACGTGGTTCGGATTCGCTGAACTTGTCTTGAAGCAATTGTTCGAACCGTTCCGCCCAGGCTATGAGTACAGTCTCTTCATCGGAGAGTTCAGACTTCATATAATGCCAGACGAGTAGCTGCTGACCGTCGATGGCATGTAAAACGACTTCAATTGACTCTTGCGTCGCAAGCACATAGTGAAGGCGTTCCGCAAGTTGAGGGGTGATCGGTTGAGCACATTCGATGACCGTCAACCGACTGGCAACGGCAATCGGAGCAAGTTCGTTCAATCGTTCGCGATTCGCATCCGTCAGGGTCGGGGAAGCGAGGACATCTAATAAGAAGCGTTCGAGCTCGGCGCTGATTCGTCGCTCGTGCATCGCGATGGTCATAAGCAGCTTTTTGGCGATGGTCGCCCCTTCTTGCAAGATGGCTAATTCTTGAGTACTGAACGGATTTGTCCGAGCTAAGCTCCAAATATAGCCGAGTACTTCATCATGTTGTTTGATGACGATTGCGGCGCGTTCCCCAAGACCGACGGCGAGACGGGCCGGGATGACGACCGGTTCATTTTGGTCGATGACTTCTTGTAAAATACCACTCTCCCATAGGTCTTCGATGACAGCTTCTGGGACACGACGCCCGATGATGGTCGCAATCCTGGCCGGGTCGGTCGAATCCGGATGTGTACTATAGGCGAGCAACTGGTGGTGGCGATTCTCAATCGTGATCGGTGCTCGAATCGCTTGACCAATCGCTTCGGCGAGTGTATCGAGAGACTCATAAGATTTCTGCAAAAAAGGCATGTCGATTCCCCCTCTCTCTTGAGTATACCGTCTTCTTTGTGAAACTTCACAAAAAGAATCAAGAGTGTGAGAAATGACATACCTTCTGCGATTACATTGGGAAAAACAGTCCGACGACGAGACCGAGTAACGCTCCGACAATGACTTGGAACGGCGTATGGCCGACGAGTTCATTCAAGAGTGGGGTCTCATGTTTAATTCCTTTGAAATAATCGTTCAAGAGCCGTGCTTGGAAACCGACCGCCTGCCGAACTCCGGTCGCATCATACATGACGATAGTGGCAAAGACGACAGCGAGAGCGAATAGACTCGAGTCAATGCCTTCCATTCGCCCAATCGCGGTAGCGAGTGCGACGACGGTAGACGAGTGCGAACTTGGCATGCCTCCTGAAGCGAACATGATTTCAATTTCAAAATCTCTTGTTTTAATGAGTTCAGTTACGAGCTTAGCCGCTTGGGCGATAAACCAAGCGAGAATCGCAGCGAGTAAAGATTCGTTAAACATGCGTGCATTCACTTCCTGTCTGACATAGTATCTTCACTATACCCGAAAGAGGCGCAAGCTAGACGTTAAGATTTCGTCAAAAAAAGATGTCTTGGACACGTTCTCCAAGACATCTTCTGGTCGATTTTTGTTACCCGACTACTCCTTCAGTCTCCTGAAGTTTCTCTGCAATGTTATCGATGATATAACGGTTGCGTGGGTGTTCTTGACACTCCTTCGAGCATGAACGCATTTGTTTCGGTTCACACTCTTCACAACAGAAATGCTGTGCATTGCACTCCGGGTTGGCACAATTAACGTAACGAACCGTCTCTGTCCCACAGTGCATACAGTGTGAGACGACAGATGGGTTCACGGAGTTAACCGGGACATTGATCCGCTCGTCAAAGACATAGAGCTCGCCTTCCCAGTCCTCTCCTTTTGTCGCTTCATCTTTACCATACATTGCGACGCCACCTTTTAAGTGGAAGATGTTGTCGTGACCTTGGTCACGCATATATGCTGTAAATTTCTCGCAACGGACGCCACCGGTACAGTACGTGAGAAGTGTTTTCCCTTCGTAGAGGTCCTTGTTCTCTTCGAGCCATTCCGGCATGTAACGTGAAGCCTCTACATCGATTTTGATCGCATTTTTAAAGTGACCAAGTTCGTACTCGTAGTTGTTACGAATGTCGAGGATGACGACATCATCACGATTCATCATCTCTTTCCATTCTGCTGGTTCGAGGTATGCACCGTGTTGTTTCGGTACATCAAACTCGCCATCAAAGCGCCACGTCACGAGCTCTTTCTTGTGACGGACAAAAATTTTCTTGAAGGCATGCTCTTCGACTTCATCGATTTTGAACTCGATATCGCTGAAGAGAGGGTTTGCTTTCAAGTCATTCATGTACTGCTCGGTTTGCTCCCAAGTACCAGAGCACGTCCCGTTGATTCCTTCGGAGGAAATCAAGATGCGTCCTTTGATGCCGAGGTCCTTACAATACTTCAAATGTTCTTGCGTGAGTGTTTCTGGGTCTTCGATGTTGACGTACTTATAGTACAGCAAGACCCGCATTGGTTTTGTTTCCATGTTGTGTTGCTCCCCTGTGTTCAGTTTTTTGCAGGAAAACGAACGTTGGGTTGTGTCGTTCGACGAATAGACTTGCCTGCAACCACAAGTCCATTATTATATGATAAATATCACGACGAATTTTCGCAAATGGTTTTTAATTTTTTTTGACGAATGCAGGGAGATGCGTCTTGTAAATCGAATTCGGGTAATAGAGTAGTAACGAAAGTTGAAGGTGGAACGACTATGCTTAATTCTCTCCAACAGTACATCATCCAATTGATTGAATGGCTTCAAGGTTTGCCTGGTGGTCCATGGGCTGGACTCGGTGCACCGTTTTTAGAAGCGATTTTTCCATTTTTACCACTCGTCTTAATCATCTCTGCCAATGCAGCGACATACGGCTTTCTGTTAGGCGTTCTCTTATCCTGGATCGGGAACCTTCTTGGAACCATCGTCGTTTTTGCGGCTGTCCGTTACGTTTTCCGCAAACCGATGACGCGCTGGCTCGAAAAACATAAGGCGGCGGTCTATTGGTTGGAACGAATCAATCATATGAGTCCGATCTCGCTCGGATTCTTATATTCTCTCCCGTTCATCCCGGTCAGTTTGATCACGTATTTATTGGCGCTCATTCAGATGCCGCTCCGTACGTTCATCATGGCGGCAGGATTCGGGAAACTGCTCGTCGTCGTGATTTTCTCTGTCATCGGGGACCAGTGGGAAGAATTTATCCAAAGTCCATTTCGTTTATCGATGCTCGGTCTACTTTTGGTCGCATTATGGGCCATCAGCCGGGGGCTAGAAGAAGTGCTCAAACGACGCGCTTTCAAGAAACGGAACGAGCAGTTGAAACAAGAGATGGTCACGAAACGACAAACACCCCTTTGAACAAGGGGTGTTTTCACTTATGACTGTTTTTTAAAACGTGGGAAATTGAATGCGATGGCGATTCCTCCACAAATAAAGAGTAGGAACGGATAGAACATGAACGGGACGAGGTCCGGCGATGCGGTCTTCGTCAATTCTGCAGCGATGAGTAATTGAGCTCCGTACGGAAGAATCCCTTGTACCCCACATGAGAAGATGTCGAGTACGCTTGCTGATTTCTTCCGTTCGATGTCATACTCGTCCGCGATGTTCGCTGCAAGTGGACCGGCTACGAGAATGGAAATCGTATTGTTCGCCGTCGCTACGTTTGTCGCACTGACAAGTCCGGCGATGCTCCATTCGGCACCGGCACGTTTTTGAATACGAGATGTCAACGCGTCACGTAAATACGTGAGTCCGCCGTTGTGTGAGATGAGACCGACGAGTCCACCCATGAGTAATGTCAGGAATGAAATTTCGGCCATGCTAATCATCCCGTCCGCAATAGCTGTCACAAACGCCGTGACGGATAGGCTTCCATCTAGGAGACCGATGATGCCGGTGAGCGTGATGCCACCTAACAGAACCAAAATGACGTTTAATCCTGTCAATGCGAGTCCGATAACGGCAAGATACGGAATCAGTTTGTACCATTCGAATGCGGCGACATCGACCGTTGACTCCCCATTTGACAAGACGGCGAGTAAAACCGTCGTGATGATGGCGGCCGGTAACACGATCCAGAAATTCGTGCGGAATTTATCACGCATGTTCGTTCGTTGCGTCCGGACGGCAGCGATGGTCGTGTCTGAGATGAACGAGAGATTGTCCCCGAACATCGCCCCTCCGACAACGGCTGCGGCAGCGATGGCGACATTGACGCCACTCTCTTCATGGATACCGAGGGCGATCGGTGCAAGTGCCGCAATTGTACCCGTCGACGTTCCCATCGCCATTGAAATGAAGGCGGCGATGACGAAGAGTCCGCTCAAGAGAAGCGAAGGTGGTAATAGAGTCAAGGCGGCGTTGACCGTTGCATCGATTGCCCCGATGGCTTCCGCTACCGTTGAAAAGGCGCCAGCCAGTAAGAAAATGAAAATCATGATGATGATGCCCGGATTGCCGGCTCCTTGCGCGATGCGCTCGACGGTTTGGGTGGCACTTCCTTTTGTCATGAATGCCGCAACCATCAAGGCGATGATGGCTGCGACGAGTACCGGAAACTTATAAAAGTCTCCGTAATAGACACCCGCCCCGATGAAGAAGAGTAAGAAGACGAGTAACGGCAAGAGTGCCCATTTGTTTGCTGTTGGTTGTTCCAAAATAATCACCTCACTAAAAAAAAGAAGGACCCTTTTCTGAGAAAAAGGTCCTTCGTGCGAAATACCCTTTTCATCTTTCGAGCAATACGCCCGCTGGATTTGGCACAGGTTCCCCGCTGCCGAGACTTCTCAGGGCCAGTCCCTCCGTCTCTCTCGATAAAAAGTGAATCTATCCAATTAGTAAACACGTTCCCTAACGTAACTGTTTCAAATCTGCTTGTCAACTTAAAAACTCCCCAATTCGATGTGAGAAAGGGGAGTTTACGTCGTTAAATTGTTGAAGTGCGCCACACGGTTACGTCCCGCGTATTTCCCACCGACATATAGCGCACGGTCCGCGTTTCGAATTGTATCGTCTAATCGCTTATTTCCAAACGCATCGATTGTATCGATCCCGATGGACGCAGTCACAAAAATCTCATGATGATCGACAAGGAACGGTTTCGCTTCGATTTGCTGGCGAATTCTTTCTGCAATGTCAACGGCTTGAGACATGTCACAATGATTGAGAAGCAAGATAAACTCTTCCCCACCATAACGGGCGGCAAAGTCATCAGCGCGAAGGGCTTGCCGGATACGTCGACCAAATTCCTGCAACACTTGGTCACCGACTTGATGGCCATACGTATCATTGATTTTTTTAAAGAAATCGATGTCGAGCATGGCGACCGAGATCGGATACATCGAGATGTCGGATATTTGTTGAATCCCGTATTCGTAGAAGGCGCGGGCATTGGCGAGGAGAGTCAAACTATCCGTCCGGCTCTCGGTATACAGACGATCTCGTTCATGACAACGGCTGATGGTCCGGTTGAACGACTTGAGCAACTTGAGGATTTCTTGTTGGATAATCTTCGGATACCCATATACAGGTTCTCCTGTCATCACGATCCATGTTCGGATTCCCTCGATTTCTTCCGAACGAATTGAGACGAAGCTATGGTAGTCGTCATGGAAAGCGTCAGACAATGAAGCATCCCACTCAAATCGCATCTCGTAGTCAAGGACAGGCTCGACAGGTTGACTGATATCCAGTAGCGCAAATACGATGGGGCGATCAATCGGTTGACGTGTCTTCAAGTCGAAATAGAGTGTGCGATCAAATAGCTTGAACTCGATATATCCTTCATCGTAATGGTTCAATTGTTCGCATTGACTTAAAAAGACTTCAATGGCTTGCGCTTCGCTCTGAGACAAAGAGACGGCTTCTTTCGCTTCGTCGTACTGTTCAATCAGAGATTTATACGCATCCTGTCGTCCCTTTTGAATGAGAAGTCGTTTGATGAAGAAGGTCAGTGCTGCCGCGATACTGCTCACGACAAGTAAATTCGTCTCTCGGAAGAATGCTGCGGCTAAGATGAAAATCAAACTGACGACGTATGTGTAGAAGGCGATCTTCAAAAAGTCACTCAACCCGATATCAACGCGGAACCACCATCTCACCTGATACTTTTGGAAAATGGTGTTTAAGAAGATGGCAAGAAATAACCCGGCAAGCGGGATGAATGATTCTTTCGAATAGAAATCGATTCCAGTCTCCCCACCGAGGGCGAGATAGACGGTAGCGGGAATGACAATTTCTAAGTATGCCGTAATGGCGTTCCACGGATAGGTGAAGCGAAAACGGCGTATGGCGACTTTTGGTCTCAAATTGGCGAATTGAAAGACGAATAATCCAATCTGGTTGACGATGAGTGCGGTTTCAAATCCAAAGAATAGAAATAGAATTAATACGATACTCTCAGAGAATGTGAAGTACACACCTTTGACTTCGATTGAATCGAGTTGAAAGATGATGACGAGTAATGAGATTAAAATAAAGGACAACGGATCGATGGTCGGGGCGTGTAGCACATCCAATGCAAATAATCCGATGGTGAAGCAGAACAAAACACTCCATACACTCCAACCGAGCACGGACATCTTGCGAAAGTGGTTCATGTGTTCCCTCCTAGCATGGGACATTTCAAGATATAATAGTAAAGATTCGTCATGATTTCGTGCGAGTCCTGCCTTTCTTTTATCATGCTTGAATTCTAGCATTGAGTATACGGGGAATATCCTCTATAATGAAGTTGCTTTTCAACCGCATAGACGAAAGTCGATGAAAAAGAGAGTAACGATGGTTTAGTCAACAAAGCGACCTGGGGATTGGTGAGAGCCTGGGCTGACAAACGTCGCGAAACGCACTTTTGAGATGCTATCCGAAACGAGAGTAGGCATAGCCGGAGGGAACCGTTATCACCATAAAGCGGTCTGCATCATGCAGGCAAGAAGAGTGGTACCGCGGGAATTCCCGTCTCTTTGCATCTATGCAAAGGGCGTTTTTTTTATGAGTTGTTATTGAAGAAGGAGGACATACAGATGAGTTATGAACGCAAATATGCAGAAGCACTATCCCGTGTCATCGGTGAAGAACTCACGATTGACCAAATTGAAGCATTGATTGAGAAGCCAAAACACGAGGCGCACGGTGACCTCGCGTTCCCGTGTTTCCAATTGGCGAAAGCTTACCGAAAAGCACCTGTCATGATTGCGACAGATATCGCAAATGAATTGAACGATGAATTGTTCACGAAAGTGGAGGCGGCGGGACCTTACGTCAACGTCTTCTTGAGCCGTGATGTCGTATCAAAAGAAATCATCAACACCGTGCTTGAGGAAAAATCGGAATATGCGACACACGAAGCACGCAATGAAACGATTGTGACGGACTTCTCGTCACCAAACATTGCGAAGCCGTTCTCGATGGGTCACTTGCGTTCGACGGTGATTGGGAATGCGATCAACCAAATCGCACGTAAAAACGGATATGACGTCGTCGGCGTCAACCACCTTGGGGACTGGGGCACTCAGTTCGGGAAATTGATGGTCGCCTACAAGAAGTGGGGCGATGAGGAAGCGGTACGCGCCAATCCAATCGCAGAACTCTTGAAATTATACGTCCATTTCCACGAAGAGGCGAAGACACAACCAGAACTCGAAGACGAAGGCCGTGCTTGGTTCAAAAAGCTTGAAGATGGTGATGCGGAAGCGACAGAGCTTTGGCAGTGGTTCCGTGACGAGTCGCTCAAAGAGTTCCAGAAAGTATATGACCTCCTTGGAGTGAAATTCGAAAGCTTCAACGGGGAAGCGTTCTATAACGATAAAATGGGACGCGTCGTCGAGATGCTAGAAGCGAAAAACCTCTTAGTGGAAAGTGAAGGGGCGATGGTCGTCTCGCTCGAAGAGGAGAACTTGCCACCTTGCTTGATCAAGAAAAAAGATGGCGCGACGTTGTACGCGACACGTGATTTGGCAGCGGCGATCTATCGCTACGAGACGTATAACTTCGTCCAAGCAAACTATGTCGTCGGTGGTGAACAGGCGCTTCACTTCAAACAACTCTTCTCGGTTCTTCGTAAGCTCGGATATGACTTTGTTGATGGCATGCATCACGTGCCGTTCGGCTTGATCTTGCAAGAAGGGAAAAAGATGTCGACACGTAAAGGACGCATCGTTCTTCTTGAGGAAGTCTTGAAAGAGGCAATCGAAAAAGCACAGGCGAACATCGAACAGAAGAACCCGGATCTTGCGAACGCAGAAGACGTCGCACGCATGGTCGGTGTCGGCGCGGTCGTCTTCCACGATTTGAAAAACGAACGCATCAACAACATCGAGTTCGATCTCGACAGCATGCTCAAGTTCGAAGGGGAGACAGGACCTTACGTCCAATACACGAATGCTCGTGCAAACTCACTCCTCCGTAAAGGAAACTACGACGGTTCATCGTTCACTGGTGCAGACGATGACTACTCATGGGGTGTCGTCACGATGCTCAACGCGTTCCCGCACGTCATCACACGTGCGCATGAACGTCGCGAACCATCCATCATCAGCCGTTATGTACTCGACCTCGCGCAAGCGTTCAACAAGTACTACGGTCACGTCCGCGTCCTAGAGGAAGATGCGAGCAAACAATCGCGTCTCGCTCTCGTCAAGGCAGTGACGCTCGTATTGACAGAAGGGCTCCGTTTACTCGGTGTCGAAGCTCCTGAAGAAATGTAAGACAGACGAAAGGACCTCAAAAAAATTGAGGTCCTTTTTTGTATTCATGCTTTCATCCGCGTGACCGTTCGGGCTTCCGTGTCATATAGACACCATTCCCGATCGAAGATGACGGCGCCGACGTTAATGACATATCGTTTTTTCTTCAAATGGAACGGTGTCCCGAGTTCCCACGGCAGAGAGGTTCCCTTTCGGTAAATCCCGGGGATGTGACTGTGTCCGATGAAGACGAGTGGGTATTTTCCTTTCTCGACCATCGGTTCCCAGTCTTTATTCCACTTCACTTGATGTCCATGTAAAAAGCGTGCTTCCTCGAGAGTCGTCTGTTCCGGCAATAACGAAATCCGTGTTTTCACAGGATGGTCGATTACGAGCACCTCGTCGATTCGCTCTTCCTGATTGCCTCGTAGACTCGGGAATGTGAGTAACGCTTCATAATTTGGGTCGTACGTCACGACGTCTTCTACATGATGAAAGCGCTCGTGACGTCGTTTTTTGCCAACATGGCATTCGTAGAGGTCCCCGAGACAGAGAATATGCTCGGTTTCGCGACGAACGTCATCCAGGACGGCCTTTAAATCATCAAACGAACCGTGCGGGTCACTGATGATGGCGAGTTTCATCGGAAGTTCGTAAATTGGGCATCGACGGACAATTCAAGTTCACGTACGAGTTGCATGACGGCTTGAAGATCGTCACGCGACTTACCTGTCACGCGAATTTGGTCGTCCTGGATTTGCGATTTGACTTTTAGTTTTGATTCCTTAATGGCGTTGTTGATTTTCTTCGCGTCGTCTTTGTCGATGCCGCTTTTCAATTTCACACGTTGGCGAACCGTGCCGCCGAGTGCGTTCTCTACTTTTTGATAGTCGAGGTTTTTCGTCGGGACACCGCGTTTGATCAATTTCGTGATCAAGACGTCTTTTAACTGCTCGAGTTTATAGTCGTCATCCGAGATGAGGACGAGGTCGCCACTGTCGAGGGACATCTCACTCTTTGACCCTTTGAAGTCATAACGGTTCAAAATTTCCTTTTCCGCAATTTGGATTGCGTTCTTTACTTCTTCAAGATTCATTTCTGACACGATATCGAAAGAATTGTCTTTTGCCATGTTTCATCCATCCTTTGTGTGGTTTTGTTATAATGATAGCAGATTTGAAGCAGTGAAGGAGTGAAGAGATGGAACGTACAATGGATCAACACACACATGCAGACTTAGATCACGTTGCCTATCACGGGAAAGACCTAGGGGTGACGTTCAAAGGGGAACAGATTCGACTACGAGTTTGGTCTCCGGTAGCGGAACAGATGTCGGTCAAGTTGTATCGAACAGCCCGTGCCCGTAAGTTTGAACGACTCGAGCTCGAGCTGGCTGAGAAGGGGACGTGGGTGATCGAACTCGACCGTGCCTTATTCGAAGGTCAATTTTATGTATTTGAAGCGCTGATTGATGGGAAAAAAGTAGAGTCGCTCGATCCGTATGCGAAAGTCGTCGGAGTGAATGGGAAACGAGGATGTCTGCTCGATCCGGCATCTTTGAACCCGGACCATTGGATCAAAGAACGTCCGCTATTCAATTCTTCACAAGAGGCGGTCATCTATGAGGCGCACGTCCGTGATTTGACGAGTCACCCAGAGAGTGGGGCGACGCACCGTGGGAAGTTCTTAGGGATGACCGAGACGGGTACGACGACCACGAGCGGTTACCCGACCGGACTCGATTATATTACCTCGCTTGGAATCACTCATCTCCAATTAATGCCGTTCTTTGACTACGGCTCGGTGAATGAGTCACGTGAAGGGGAAGACAATTATAACTGGGGTTACGATCCGGTTCATTACTTTGCGGTCGAAGGATCTTACGCCTCGTCGGCAGATGACCCGGCGACGCGAATTGTCGAATTGAAGGCACTGATTCAAGCGCTCCACGATCGAGGCATCCGGGTCATCATGGACGTTGTCTTCAACCACACGTATGATGCGTTGACAACACCGCTCGGGCAATTCGTCCCGGACTATTACTATCGCTTAAACGAAGACGGAACACTCGCGGATGGTTCGGCATGTGGGAATGACACGGCATCCGAGCGTGCGATGATGCGTAAGCTCATGGTCGAGTGTGTCACGTACTGGGCGAAAGAATTCATGATTGACGGGTTCCGCTTCGATTTGATGGGACTCCATGACGTCAAAACGATGAACCAGATTCGGAAAGCGCTCGACCGCGTCGACCCATCGATTCTTGTCATCGGGGAAGGGTGGGATTTGGATACACCGCTCCCAGTTCGTAAAAAAGCGAATCAGCATAATGCGCATAAGATGCCACGCATCGCCCAATTCAATGATGGGATTCGAGACGGTGTCCGAGGAGACGTCTTCATCGAAGACTTACCGGGCTGGGTGAGTGGAAACACGGATATGACAGCAGATGTGAAACGAGGGATTGCTGGTGGCATCACGAGCCAAAGTTTCGCTGATGAGCCGAACCAGGTCGTCAACTATGTAGAATGTCATGACAATTTGACGCTTTGGGACAAGTTATCCGTGACGAATCCGGAAGATGACGAGACGACACGTCGCCGTCGCCACCGTTTGGCGACGTCGATTGTGCTCCTAAGTCAAGGGATTCCATTCCTTCACAGTGGACAGGAATTTTTCCGGACAAAAGACGGGGATGAGAATAGCTTCAATTCAGGCGAAGTCATCAACCGTATGGACTGGAACCGGGCGGAGCAAGAAGCGCCAAGTGTAGAATATGTGAAAGGTCTCTTGCGTCTGCGTAAGCAATATCCGCTCTTCCGACTCGAAAACACGGAACAGATTCGCAAACACTTGCGTTTCTTTGATGAAGCAGAGGGTGTGATTGCCTTTGAATTGAGCCGTCATGTGGAAGGATATGTAGAACGACATATCGTCTACCACAACGCACTCGAGGAGGCGGTTGAGGTCAAACTTCCATCTGGCAAGTTCGAGGTGAACGTGGAGGACCATACCGTTAATCTGACGGCGCCACGTCAAGTCGAGGACCGTCATATGACGGTCGCTCCACTCTCGACACTAGTCGTAACCGAACGTCGCCCAGATTACAGCAAGTACGCTGTGGCCGGTGGTGCGGCCCTCGCTGTAATCGGTGGTCTCTGGTATGTATCGAGAAAGCGGAAACGCAAAGAGCAGTAACCAAAAAGGAGACGTTAATCCGTCTCCTTTGGTGTGTCTTCCTCTGTTTGAGATGCCTCGAGTTGCATCATTTTTTGAACGAGGATGTGTTTTGGCATATGCATCAGTTCCTCGAGGGGGACGTTTAATTTTTTTGCGAGTTCAACTGCGGTCTCTGGTGATAGTTGTAATGGACGCATGGAAGGTCTCCTTTCTAAAGGATATGTCTTTACCGTCAGTATACAGGAAAATCGAAAATGTGTTGAATGAACACATTCAAAATCGAATTTCGTTTCGGTCGTTGCTAAGCTGAAACTAGGAAGTGATCAAATGTACAAACAAACAGCAGACTTTCAATTTCATCAAACGATCGAATGGCTAGAACGTGTAGGTGAAGGTTGGATGTTGTACTTGGCGCAAACTGGATTTTTGTTCTTTGACGAGTCGTCTCAAATTCGCTGGGAGATCGACTGGAAATGGACACCATGCGCCCTATATGTGGAGCCGAATGCAAGACGTGCCGTGGCATGGTTCCAGGAAAAAGGACTTTACGGAGTCATTGATTTACAACGAGGACAGATGGAGACGCATGCGATCCCTCAACGATTCAACGGAGACTGGTTTAGCAATTTGCACTATTGGCAAGGCGATGACATCTTCTTATATTCAGCCGAATCGGATGTCGTAGCCTTGAACCTCCATGATCATACGTTTCGATATAGCCGCTATGAAGAAGTCCCTGTCTTTGGGAACATCATCGAGCTAGCGTATCAAGGGACGTATGATTTTGAACGATTCACACCTGAAACGTGTGTGACATTGTTCGATGAACGAACTCATCATTTTTTAGTTGAAAATGTGAAGACGAAAGAAACCTGGCGCATTCCATACGAAGGAAACCGCGACACGGTCATTCTCGATCAAGTGGGAGAAACGACGGCGATCACATCGACAGAGTCGTTCCAACTGTTTCATCGAGAGGAAGAATTATTTTGCTCAAGCGTGTGTGCAGACAACCAATTATTGAAGGTAATGCTGTTAGATGAACGAGGGGATCGACTCGTCGTCTTGTCCGCACCACCTCGATTTTGTCATAGCTGGCTTCAAGTCTTTGAACGACAAGAGTCCTGAACCGAACCTAGGTTCAGGAATTTTTTGTGAAGTGATGATGAATGAATCGAGAAACGGGAAGTAGATGGATAGACAGGGAGGAGTGACATCAATGGAATGGTTAGGTAGGCAGTTGGTTCGTTTTCGGTATGGCGTATTACTCATATGGGCGATTTTACTCGCGGGTTCAGTTTATTTCGGGCTACAGCTCCCGGGTGAGTTGAGAGGAAACGGATTTGCCATTCAAGACGGACGTTTCCAACAGGTAGAAGATCAGTTGAATGAACGATTTGATCGAGCAGGTGCTTCAATGATCGTCTTATTTGAGGGAGGAAATCTGGAGGCGGTCATGGACGAACAACAAGACCGATTTGGGGAAATTTCATCAATTGATGGCGTGATTACCCCGGCGGAGAATCCGGACGCGCGTTCAGGGGACGTATCCTATTTCGTGCTGGAATTCGAAGATTATGATGCGGCGGAATCCTCGATCGATGCCGTCCGAGACGCGCTCATCGTTGATACGGATACCGAAGTCCGCTTGACGGGAGAACCGGTCTTTGCGGATGACTTAAACGAAGCTTCGAAAAATGACTTGATTCGAGCGGAGTTGATTGGGATTCCGGTCGCGCTTCTCGTGTTGTTGCTTGTTTTCGGCACACCGCTCGCCGCGCTCATGCCGTTACTCGTCGGGTTGATTACCTTTATTGTGGCAGCGGGATCGCTATTCTTTTTTGCGCAAAACATGGAATTATCTATCTTTGTTCTCAATGCCGTCGCCATGATTGCGATTGCGCTCGGGATTGATTTTTCACTGTTACTCGTCAATCGGTATCGAGAAGAGTTAACACGCGGGCAATCGAGAGAAGAGGCGATTGTCCGGACAGTAGCGACGGCGGGACGCTCGATTCTCTTTTCAGGTCTATGTGTCTTTGTCGGATTAGCCGGACTCCTATTTATTCAAGTAGATGTCTTTCAGGCGGTCGCGCTCGGTGCCCTCATTGCCGTCGCGGGGGCCGTGCTATCTGCACTGACCTTGTTGCCGTCGTCGCTTTACTTAGTCGGTGACGCCTTGAATAAAGGACGAATCATCAAGACAGATGAGACGAAATCTGAAAAGCGCTGGCAAAAACTTGCTCGCTTCGTGATGAGACGTCCGGTGACGATGACGCTCATTGCTTTGTTGATCCTGCTCCCGAGTCTTTGGTTCGTGCGCGACCTAGAGTTGAACATTCCGGACGCCGATGCGCTCCCTACCTCATATGAATCACGAGCGGCACTCGAACGATGGGACGATGTGTTTGGGGATAACTCGACCGATGCGGTCCTTCTGTTTGAAGCGAACGATTTGACCGATCCGATGATTTTAGAGGAATTGACGAGTCTCATAGATGAGTTAAACGAGGTCGATATTGTCGATAATGTCTCGACTTTCTTAACGACATCCGGATTGACGCCTGAGACGTTTACGCAACTCGCCGAAGCGGCGCCAGAACAACTCGCCCCACTTGAGCGACTTGTGACCCTTGATGGGAATACAGATTTGGCGCTCGTGAATGTCAGCTTCGATGTACCTCCGAGCGACAAAGAAGCGCAAGCATTCGTACGCGATTGGCGAGACAAAGAGTTTGAAGTCGGCGGACCGGCAGCCTTCAATGAAGAGATTTATGATGAGATTTATGACAGCATTCCCTATGCGGTCATCACCGTCATCTTGGCAACCTTCTTCATCCTCATGTGGGCGTTCCGATCCATCTTGATTCCAATCAAGGCGATTCTCATGAACGTGCTTGGTCTTGGGGCGACGTTCGGTTTACTCGTCATCGTTTTTGAATCAGGTTATGTGTACGATGCAGAAACAATCAGTATTTTGACACCGGTGTTCATCTTCTCACTCGTCTTTGGATTGTCGATGGACTATGAGGTATTTCTCGTTTCGCGAATCGAGGAATATTACCGCGAGACAGGCGACAATGACTATGCGACGGAGATGGGGCTTGCGAAGACGAGTAAAATTATCACATCGGCTGCCATCATCATGATTGTCGTGACGGGTGCGTTCGCCTTCACGGGCGTGAGTCCAATTAAACAGCTCGGCGTGGGGATTGCGCTCGCCATCTTCATTGATGCGACCATCATCCGGATCCTGCTCGTTCCGTCGCTCATGAAACTGTTCGGGGATTGGAACTGGTGGTGGTTCGGAAAGAAAGATTTACCGAAACGTAACATGCACTAAAGGTAAAATTCATGAACTGAATCAAAATGTGTGGTAAACTACGTACAAGATTACGCGCAATTTGAGAAAGGAAGGTCTTTATGGATACCGAGAGGACATGGCCTCTGTTCCAACTTCCGGACTTCTAGCGTTGACTGATCACAACCACGTGTATCAATCAACAAACGGAAGATCGGAGATGGAACAGATGGAACCGCAGCTACGACTGAGGATCCTCCTCTCCGTCAAGAACGGGGAGGACAATCGGAATGAAACGAGTTGCTACCATAGTGCTCGGAACGCTGATCATGGCGTTCGGTTATTATTATTTGAATGAACAGTTTGGTTTGGCGGAAGGCGGGTTCGTCGGATTATCGCTACTCGGTCGTTATTTATTTGATATCGACCCGGCGATTTCGATGATCGTGCTCGACATCCCATTTTTTATCGTCGCTTTGTGGTGGAAAGGATGGCGTTTTGTCGGGCAAGCGGTACTAGCCGCTTCGTCTTTGTCGCTTAGTTATGCGATGTGGGACCGTCTCGACTTGCTCACGTTTGATATTCAAGTATGGCCGGCAACATTGTTTGCGGCCATCGCGAGTGGGATTGTGACCGGATATGGTCTCGGTCTTGTCTTGAAGTCAGGCGGGGCGACCGGAGGCGATGATTTATTCGCCTTAGGTCTATCGAAATGGACAGGCGTGTCGGTCGGTACGATTCTCATCACGTTTGATGTCATCGTCTTGGCGATCTCGCTCATCTATTTACCATTGTCGAATGCACTGTATACGCTCGTCGCGGTCTCGATCGCAGGTCGGGTCGTCACGAAGATGTTGGCGGACGACGTGGTTGAACATACCAAGCCGGCGGTCATCAAACCCAAACTTTCACCAAAAAACGATCTCGCCTGAGATCGTTTTTTGTTTTGTAAAATTTATCACAGTTTTATAGCCGTCTTTCTTCTACACTGAACGTAGAAGGAGGGAGTCACATGAAATGGATGATTCCAAAACAACACGGCGCTTGGTCGATGCTCATCTTACCGTTCTTACTCGGCGGCATTGTCGGCGGCTGGACACTCGCGCACATCCCGTTCGCCATCGCCTGGCTGTTCGTCTACATGGGCACATTTTTCTTGTTCCAATTCATCAAGCAACGGAAAAAATCGCAGCAGATGTTGCGCACGGTCATCACGTATTTGACGATTGCCACCGTCGCCGCCATCCCGGTGTTTCTGTCCGAATGGCGTCTCGTCTGGTTCGTCCTCGCGATGATTCCGTTTGGTTTGGTGAACGCCTATTTCGCCAAAATCAAGGACGAGCGCAACGTCTGGAATGACGTCAGCGCCGTCACCTCGTTTTGCATCGGTGGGATGGCGAGCTATTACCTAGGCGCGCGTACGCTCGACGCGACGATGGTGTGGGTATTCGTCTTGCCGTACCTCTATTTCCTCGGGAGTATCTTTTTCGTCAAGACGATGATTCGAGAGAAGAAGAGTGTGTCGTATCGCAATCTGTCTTGGGGATATCACGGCTTGCTCGTCGCCGTTTTCATCGTCCTTGGGTATCCGTTACTCGCGCTCGCTTACGCACCAAGCCTAATCCGAGCGGTTGTCTTCTACGGTAAAAAGATCCCTATCATGAAGATCGGGATCGTCGAAATTGCCAATTCGGTGTTCGTGCTCGGGTGTCTCAGCTGGTATTTATTTTCTTAAGAAGGGGGAACCCTTCTTTTTTTAGTCGCTTGAAGCGGTGCTCGAGATGATGGCCACGGTTGCGGCAGCCGTCGCAGCTTGTTGCATGGCGAGCAAATGCGCGAACGTGCCGTGCAACAGTAAATCGCTCGCGTCTTCCTTGATGTTGTTTGCCGCGACGAGTTGCAAGGCGACGGTCAACGCGTGTGTGTGGAACCAGCGATGTTTTTCCTTCTCCGCGTTCGTGATGTCAATCAGGTCGCGTTCGTCATTGTCGTTCGGGACCGCGACGATGGCCAACAGGGCGAGCGGTGGCAGATGTTCATTTTTGACGGCGATGGATTGTTTTTTTAGCCAGTTGTGCCAATCCAAGAAGCGGGTGACGACCTCATCTGGTGATAACTCACTAAAGGCGAATAAGTGCGAGACGAGTTGGAGTTCGTTCGAGCGGGGGAGCTGTGCTTTCAACGCTTCATAATACGTCTCAATCCGTTGACTCAACGCATCGTGGTCATCGAACGCTTGAACGAGAACGAGGGCGGACAACAGGTCTTCTTCACTCGTCAGCCAAGGATGATTTCGTTTGAACGTCTGATAGAGTGCGCTCGCCTCGTCGAGTCGGCGTTCGGGCTCATCAACGTTAATCAGTTGGCTCGCGATAAAGGGCCGTAACATACTGAAGCGGAAGTGCTTTCGGTCGAGCAACGTGTCGAGCCGGAGTACCTCGTCGATGGCCGGTTCGATGTCTTCATACTTGGCGTCGAGAAACGACAGCCAGACGAAATTATTGCTGCCGCGAAATTTTGAGAACATGCCGGTCTTTTGTTTCAGAACCGCTTGAGCGTGTTCGAACCGTTTCGAATCGAACGGGGCATCGTGCATGGCGTAGTTGATTGCCATCAAACGTCGGAAATCGTCAGTGAACCATTTTGTCGCCCCCCTGATTCCTTCGAGTGCTTCGAGGTAATGGGTGTAACGTGTCATCATCAGCAATTCCTCCTTTTTCTCCTTATACGAGTCCGCTCGAAAGAATGATTCAAAAACAGCCGCCCTGGATTCGTCCGGGGCGGCTGTTTGTTATTGGACTTGCGTATACAACTTTTGCATGTACTCGTTCACTTCATCAGCCGCTTGGAACATCATGAATGAGTGTTGCAAGATGATCTCTGGTGAGAAACCGAGGTCGAGGTCGAGTGTTGAGGCGAGTGTGACATCGCGATCGCTGTCGAGTACACAACGGAAGTATTTGAACTCCTGGTTGAACTCGTTCAAGGCATTAAGAATCGGTAAATCTTCTACGTAATCTGGGACGTGCGTGACGGTAGCAGCGTACAACTCAGCATCTGTCGTCTTTTTGTTAAAAGCGATAATCATAACGGGCTGAGCCCCGGATTTTGTTGTTTCACGCGTCAAGAACGTGACGTGCGTTTCAGTGTCGCTCTCTTTGAACGTCATGTTACGTTCAGCGGCGAGCGCTCTAAATGATTCTACTTTTTCTTCGAAGTTCACAAGGAAATCCCCCTTAGTAAGTCGTTACTCTAACTTTCTCCCATTTGGACAGGGAAAGCAAGGGGAACTAGCGTTTCATCAACATTTTAATGGCTTCTTCCACCGTTTCGGACGTATCTTCGCCATCTGCTTGAGCGGTGATGATACATTGTTCCAAGTTCTTAGCCACAATGATAGTCGAAGCGCGATCGAGTGCGGAACGTGCGGCACTTAATTGCGTCACGACATCGCGACATTCCTTTCCTTCCTCCATCATCCGGATGATGGCACGAATTTGTCCTTCCACTCGTTTCATGCGATTCAATACTTTTGCATCGTATACATACGGTTCCATATCATTCACCTCTATAGGAAAAATTGTTCAGTTACCCAACTATTTATTGTGTAGGCTCATCTTAATACATGGGGGAGTATGTGTCGAGCATCAACTATCCAAATGGATGATGTTGAAAAATTCGACATTTCGTAAAACTTATTTCTTGCAATTAAATACCTAAGGGGGTATATTAATGACGTGGAAGCGAAATGTTCAACAAATCACAAACTTGTTGAATGCCAGCAACCAAGCCGAATGGTATAAATCGAATTGAAAAAAGAAAGGTAGATCAACGATGAAAGCATCCGCTTTAAAACGTCAAATGGACTTTGAAGTGCCTGTAAATATCGTCGACGTCCGAGAACGTGACGAGTTTCAAGAAGCACATATTGAAGGCGCGAAAAACTATCCGTTATCCGAAATGACAGAGTGGATCGACACGCTCGATCCAGCTGAAGAATATGTCGTTCTTTGCCGCTCAGGTGCGCGTAGCACGCAAGCGACTTGGCAAATGGAGGCGAAAGGCTATAAAGTGGTCAATATAGAAGATGGCTTGATGAGTTGGCCAGGAGAAGTCGTCAGAGGAGGAAATGGACAATGAGTAAAAAAATCGTAATCGTCGGTGGGGTGGCAGGTGGTGCATCTGCAGCTGCACGACTCCGTCGTTTGAATGAAGAGAATCACATCGTCATGTTCGACCGTGGAGAGTACATCTCGTTCGCGAACTGTGGTCTTCCATATTATATCGGGGACGTTATCCAAGACCGTCAAAAACTCCTCGTTCAAACTGTTGAAGGGATGAACAAGCGTTTCCAACTCGATATCCGCAATTTGACGGAAGTCGTCAAAATCAACCGTGACGAGAAAACGGTGACGGTGAAACACGTCCAAACAGGCGAAACGTATGACGAGTCATACGACGTCCTCATCTTGTCACCGGGAGCGAAACCGATTCGTCCAAACATCCCTGGAATCGACGAGGCAGAAGACATCTTCACGCTTCGCAACATTCCAGATACAGATAAAATCCGTGGCTACGTCGATGACAAGGCACCAAAGCATGCGACTGTAATCGGTGGAGGCTTTATCGGGATCGAGATGGCAGAAAACTTACGTGAGCGTGGCGTTGAGGTGACGCTCGTCGAGATGGCAGACCAAGTCATGACACCACTCGATCGTGAGATGGTGGCGCCGATCCATGAACACTTACGTCTTCACGGCGTCGAGCTTCAATTGTCTGATGGTGTTTCTTCATTCTCTGAAAAAGGGAAGAAGGTGCATTTGACGAGCGGTCGTGTCATCGATACAGATATGGTCATCATGTCGATCGGGGTTACACCAGAGTCGACGATTGCGCGTGAAGCAGGACTTGAAACAGGTACGCGCGGGGCAATCCGAGTAAACGAAAAAATGATGACATCTGACCCGTCGATTTACGCGATCGGGGACGCGGTCGAAGTACTCGACTATGTCTTCCAAGAGCCAACTGTCGTGCCACTCGCATGGCCAGCGAACCGTCAAGGCCGTCTCGTTGCCGATATCATTAACGGTCGTGACGTGAAATATAACGGAACGATGGGAACGGGAATCGTCAAAGTATTTGATATGACGGTCGCATCGACAGGATGGAATGAAAAACGGTTGAAGGCGGCTGGCAAGACGTATGAGGCTGTTCACGTACATCCAGGTTCGCATGCTGGTTATTATCCAGGATCGACACCTGTGTCGCTTAAACTCTTGTTCCACCCGACAACGGGTGAAATCTATGGTGCGCAAGGTGTCGGAATCAATGGAGTCGATAAACGCATCGACGTCATTGCGACAGCTATGAAGGGTGGTTTGACGGTCCTCGATCTACCTGACCTTGAGCTCAGTTATGCACCACCGTTCAGTTCTGCGAAAGATCCGGTCAATATGATCGGGTATGTCGCGTCGAACGTCGTCCTCGGTGACAATGAAGTCGTACATTGGGATGAAATCGATGAGCTCGTGGAAAACGGAGCGACGTTACTAGACGTTCGCGATGAATCGGAGCATGAACTCGGAAAGATTCCAGGATCGATCAATGTGCCACTCAACTCATTACGAGAAAACTTGGACAACTACGACCGGAATGAAACGATTTACGTGACGTGCCAAGTCGGTCTTCGTGGCTATCTCGCATCACGCATCTTACGTCAAAACGGCTTCAAGGTGAAAAACTTGAGCGGTGGCTACAAGACGTGGTCGCAAATCAATCGTGATTTCGAGGCGCTTGAAGAAGCGAACACATCAAATGAAACAGCGGCTACCGTTGTAGAAGAGGAGCCAACACAAATGACAAATGCACCAATCGGGGAAGCGGTCATGTTAGACACATGTGGTCTACAATGCCCGGGACCTATTTTAGAAGTAAATAAGAAAGTCGCAGAACTCGGGGAAGGCGAAACGCTCCGCGTTCTCGCAAGTGACCCAGGATTCTTCGCAGATATCGAAGCATGGGCGAAGAAGACAGGCAACAAACTCGTCTCGAAACAATTCGTTAACGGACGCGTTGAAGCCATCCTTCAAAAAGGACAAGGTCCGGCTGCACCACAAGCGGGCGCACCAGCAGGAGACGGTGCATCAATGGTCGTCTTCAGCGGAGATCTCGACCGCGCACTCGCATCCCTCATCATTGCGCAAGGTGCTGCCGCGATGGGGAAAGAAGTGACGATGTTCTTCACATTCTGGGGACTCAATGTCATCCGCAAACCGGACGCACCGGAAGTGAAAAAGCAAGGTCTTGAGAAAATGTTCGGCATGATGATGCCAGGACATGCAGGCGAATTGCCACTTTCGAACATGAATTTCGGTGGTGTTGGTCAAAAAATGATGAAGAAAGTCATGAGCGATAAGAACGTTCCTTCTGTCGAAGAAATGATTAAGTCAGCGCAAGAAGCAGGCGTGAAAATGGTAGCTTGCACGATGTCAATGGATGTCATGGGCATCAAAGAAGAAGAGTTGATTGACGGGGTCGACCTTGGTGGCGTGGCGGCTTATCTCGGCGCAGCAGAAGGCGGAAATTTAAACCTCTTTATCTAAATGAAATATAGAACGAGTCGGATTGCGATGCGCTCTCCGGCTCGTTTTTTTGCTTTTAGAAAGAACCGAGATGATGTTGAAAAAACGAATTAATATTGCAATTTCCGTATAATTTACCTATAATTCAAGTCATGTTAAGAAAGTTGACATGACTTTTTCTGTTGAGATTTTTAGAATGATGGAGGATTAGTATGGAGAAATTGGTAGAGAAACTCGTTTCGCAAGCGAACGATTTGTTGTGGTCGCAAGTGCTCATCGTTGTACTTGTTGCTTTAGGTCTTTATTTTACAGTTCGTATGGGCTTCGTTCAGTTCCGCATGATTCCTGAAATGTTCCGCCTCTTGTTCAAAGAGGGCACAGCACGTGAAAAAGGCCAAGTGTCTTCGTTCCAAGCTTTCGCAATCGGAACGGCAGCTCGTGTAGGGACAGGAAACATTGCCGGTGTGGCGACAGCGATTGCGCTAGGTGGCCCAGGAGCAGTTTTCTGGATGTGGCTCATTGCATTGATTGGGGCAGCATCTGCATTCGTCGAAAGTACGTTGGCACAAGTGTACAAGATTCGTGATGGACGCACATGGCGTGGGGGACCTGCCTACTATATGGAGCGTGCGCTCGGCCAACGTTGGCTAGGTGTCTTGTTCGCGATTTTGATCACGTTCTCATTCGGATTTGCGTTCAACTCGGTACAGTCGAACACGATCTCACTCTCTGTGAGTAACCAGTTCGGGATCAGCACAACAGTCGTCGGGATTGTCCTCGCGATTGTGACGGCCATTGTCGTCTTCGGTGGGATCCAATCGATCGCACTCTTGTCGAGTATCATCGTACCGGTCATGGCAGGTGGCTACATCTTACTCGCGATTTGGATTATGGTGACGAACGTTTCCCTTCTACCAGACGTCTTCAGCCTCATCTTCTCAGAAGGAGTCCTCGGAATTGAGCAACTCTTCGGAGGGGCGATTGGCGCCATGGTACTTCAAGGGATTCGTCGAGGTCTCTTCTCGAACGAAGCGGGTATGGGTTCTGCACCGAACGCCGCTGCGACAGCGGAAGTATCGCACCCTGTCAAACAAGGATTGATTCAATCGTTTAGCGTATTTGTCGATACATTGCTCGTTTGTACATCGACAGCGATGATCATCTTGATTTCAGGCGTAGCCGGTTCAGAGTCGTTTGCGGGTGTCGAATTGACGCAAGCCGCGTTGACAGCAGAAATCGGTTCGGTCGCTACATCGTTCTTGACAATTGCGATTTTCCTATTTGCGTTCAGTTCGATTCTTGGAAACTATTACTACGGTGAGACGAACATCCAGTTCATCTCGGATAAGAAAATCTATGTCACGCTCTATCGCATCGGTGTTGTCGGCATGGTCTTGTTTGGTGCGGTCCGCTCTGCCGGCCTTGTTTGGTCGATTGCTGACGTGTTCATGGGTCTCATGGCACTCGTGAACTTATATGCCATCTTCCGCTTGGCGAAAGTGGCTCGCGCCGTTCTCGATGACTACTTGGCACAGCGACGCGAAGGAGAAGACCCAGTTTTCTATGTCGACTCGGTTGAAAATCTTCCTGGTCGTGAATACATCGAAGCTTGGGAAAGCGAAACAGAGGAACAACAAACAGGAACAAGTCGTTCTTGATATAAGGAACCGTCTACGAATTCAAGTAGGCGGTTTTTTTACATATATAAGACGGGTAATGTCATAAAAAGGGGGCGTTCATGTATGGAGACGACGCATTATGTACGTGTTTCCCCAGAAGTTTGGGTGTCATTTAATCAGGATCCGGAGATGATTTTAGACTGGTTGATTCATATGCATGAGCAATATCGGGATCGGGACGATACGCTGACGCTTCCGAATGTGGAACCGTTTCAACGCGTACTTAGTCAAATCGAGGTATATATCGACGGGGCCGACACGTATAACATGGAAATGGCGCTCGTCGGCGAAGAGTTGATTGTCAATGAGGCGCAGGCGGTCGTGGTCGGTATCTTGACCCCGCAGTTACTTCATATCGTCAAAGATACGTTGCATGCGTTCGGGCGAGATGATGTGAAAGACATGGCATTCGTTGCAAAAGATGAATTCGAGATGATTTGGGAAGATTGGACCCGGTTGCAACAGTTTTGTGAGATCGCTTCGTCCCAGGAAGAATTCGTCTTGATTTATTATGAATGAAAGTGAATTCCCATGGTATACTGTTAATAAATGGTATAAAGGGGATTTGCTCATGGATGTGTTCGGCACACTCATCTGGCTCGGGATAATCATCAATCCGTTTCTTGCGTATCAAACGAAAATCAAGCCGCTTTATCGCATCACACTCATCTCATTCATCGTATTCTTCATGACGTGGGGGTATGCTGTGACGGGAGGGGTGGCACCGGTGCTATTCGATACAGTTTGGAACGTCCTTCTTATCGCGTATGTCGGTCTTTTAGTATTGAATAGTTATGTGGTCAGCAAACGATTCGTTCCACAGATGACATGGGTTCGTTTTGGTGCAATCGCACTGATTGGCGTTGGTGTCAGTCAAGCGTGGTTAGGACTGAGTACAGGAGAGTGGACACGATCATTCTTCATGGACGGGGACTTCTGGATGATGAGCGTCATCGTATCGCTATTGCTCCTGCTTCTCGTCACGATGAAGATGTTAGACCGACGAATAGAAGCATAATAAAATCCCGAAGCGAGGTGACTCGTTTCGGGATTTTGATTATTTCAACGCTGTCTCAAGTGCCTTGACGTTTTCACGCATCAAGTCGAAGTAGCTCTTGTCCATCTGTTCTTTCGTGACCGATTCCAAGTTATAGATCGTCACGCTCTCTGCGCCGATCTCTTGTTTCACGACTTCGGCCACTTTTGGTGTGACCGTGTCTTCGAATGCGATATAGTTCAAGTCGTGGAGACGGGCTTCCTCGATGATCCGTTTGAGAGCTTGTTGTGACGGCTCTTCAGACGGTGTAAGTCCCGCGATTGGTAATTGGTCAAATCCGTAACGTTTAGCCAAATAACCATATGCGGCATGCGTCACGAGTAACTCGGATTTTGAACCGTTCTCGACGGCTGCCTTCAATTCCGCGTCGAGATCGTTTGCTTCGTCTTTGAAAGTGCTTAACCGTTCTGCGAACTCGTCTTTATAGTCGGGTGCTTTCTCACTGAATGCGGCTTCGACCGCTTCTGCCATTGATACAGCATTCATCGGGTCGAGCCAGACGTGGGGATCGTATTGACCGTGACTATGACCGTCTCCTTCTTCGTGAGCATGTTCGTCTTCAGTATGTCCTTCCTCATCATGGACATGGACGGTATCCGCCGCATCAAGTAACTTCACGTTCTCGGCTGTTTTGACGAAGGCGACGTTCTGACCATCTAAACTCTTCTCCATAGACTCGACGTAAGGTTCAAGGTCATGACCAATCGTCAAAAAGAGGTCGGCTTCTGCGATTTGTGTCATTTGCTTTGAAGTTGGCTCATACGTATGCGGATCAGCCCCAGGTGGAATGACCATCTCCACGTTGACGCGGTCCCCACCGATTTCTTCGGCTAATGATTTTAATGCAAACGTTGAAGCGAAGACGGTCAGTTGACCATCTGTCGATTCAGATGCGTTATCTCCTTCGGTATTTCCACACGCACCAAGTAAAAGCGTACCGGCTGCGACTGCGCCTAACCAAGTTTTCTTCATCTTCCATCTTCCACCTTTCAAGTTATCTGAATATTAAATCGTAACTGTTACGTTTTATGACTGCGAGTAATATTATAGTGTGAGCTTCGGAGCACGTCAAGTCCGACTTCTGATGGATAGATTTTTGAAAAAAGCGGGAATATGATTAAAAAAAGGAACGAGGAGTGGATTGTATGAGAAAGGAGACTGCCTGGTTTGTCGGGGGTGCGGCGATTGCTGCGGCGACGGCAGCCGGGGCTAGCGTGTGGAGTCAATATGGGTCCCTTGTCAGATGGCAAGAACCCGAGTTGCCGATTCAACCGACAACACGCCGGCGCCACACGTACACGTATAAAATTGTTCACGATCGTCCGCTCCAATTTGATTTGTATCTCCCCCCTGGAGAAGGGCCGTTCCCCGTAGCGGTATATGCACATGGGGGAGCGTTCGTCAGAGGGAATCGGAGTATGGTGACCCTGTTTCATCCATTGCTTGACCACTTTTTGGGGAAAGGAATCGCTGTCGTCAGCATCGATTATCGCTTATTTGAAGACGGGGTGTACTTCCCCGATAATATTTTTGATGTCTCAGATGCACTGTGCTATTTGAAACAACATGAATCGTTATTGACGCTAGACACGAGTCAATTGCTCGTTTGGGGGGATTCAGCAGGCGCTGCGCTCATGCTTGCGACTGCGCTCGACCGTCATCGACAATTTGCAGGTGATTTGGGAGACGACCTCCCGACGATTAAAGGGGTCATCGCCTTGTATCCACCGACGAACTTTTTATTGTTCAAATTCATCCAGACGTGGCTCGCCCATTTAAAGTTCTATGAAGGAAGCCGCGAGGAATGGCGTGAGTTGATGGTAAAATGCTCCCCGGTCTCCCATCTATACGCCGATGCCCCGCCGATTTTACTGCTACACGGGAAGAAAGATCCGATTGTCCCGTTCGGCCAAGCGCTTCACTTCGTCGAACATGCGAGTGATGTCGGTGCGAACGTTCAACTCATCTCATTTCCAAATGGAACCCACTCGCTTGCGAGCTTCCTCCAATCGGATAATCCAATCAAAGAAGAGCAACTCATGGCCCGAATCAATCGTTTTATTGAAGAATGTCTCGGATGACGTTGCGATTTTTAAGGAAGATGGTACGATGGGGGATGATTGAAAGAGTAAGGAGTGGAAGTAGTGACAGAGTTATGTTTAGTCAGACACGGTCAGACCGATTGGAATCGTTTAGAAATTATTCAAGGGCGTGAAGATAACCCGTTGAATGCACTCGGACGTCAACAGGCAGAGGAGAGTGCAGCTTTTTTGAGTCAAGAGGAATGGGACGTCATCGTATCGAGTCCCCTGTCACGTGCGGTTCACACCGCACAAGCAATCGCAACAGCGTGTGGTATCGAACATAAAGCGATTCTGCTAGATGAACGTTTCATTGAACGTGAATTCGGAACGGCATCCGGGCAACCCGTGAAAGGAATTTACGAGGCGGTCCAAGCAGATGACCAGGAGCGGATTCCTGGTCTCGAAACAGAAGACGAGATGCGTAGCCGGGTCTTAGAAGGAATGAAACATTTGGTGGATACGTATCCAGGGAAGCGCATCGTTGTCGTCTGCCATTCCCATGCAATCAAAGCGGCGCTTTCTGCCATCGATGGGACATATACGTTCCGTCACGCCATGCGAAACGCCTGCTCGAACTATATCATCCATCAACAAGGTCAGTTTGAAGTGAAGGCGGTCAACGTGGCTGACCATATCACCGATCCGACCATTATGAAATGAGGAGAATGTCATGACGACCTTACTATGGGTATTCATTATCGCATCATTTGTGGTCGCTTTTGCAGGACTCATCTATCCAGTCATCCCGAGTGTCTTGTTCTTGTTCATCGGATACATGATTTATGGATTCGGTTTTTCGTTTGAACCATTGACCTGGACATTCTGGGTATGGCAATCGATCTTCCTCGTCTTCTTATTCGGCGTCGACTATGTCGTCACCCGGGCTACGGTGGATAAACGGGGTGGTTCGGAGCGAGCGAAATGGGGTGCGACAATCGGCTTGATTGCGGGACCGTTTATTTTCCCGCTCGTCGGGGTTTTGATTTTCCCGTTCATCTTCGCTTTCTTGGCGGAGTTGACACTCGGGAAGACGACACGTGAAGCGTGGAGCATCGGCGTCGGCACCGTTCTCGCCTTTCTCGGCAGCACGCTCTTAAAAGTGATCGGGATGACGATGATGATCATCCTATTCTTTATCTACGTGTGAGGCGGAGATGTTTCTCCGTCTTTTTAGTTTGAAAGGTGAATGGTTTTGGGGAAAGAAAAACAGGTCATCCGATTATTCGAATGACCCGGTTTTGACCAATTGATTGAAAGCGGAGCGACTGAACGATTGTTGCATTTCGACTTTTTTCTCGAAGAAGGCGGGCTTTAAATTCGAAGTGGCGACGCCATCTTGAATCAACGAATCGAGTACTTGCTTCGTCGCGTCTTGTTTCGGCATCAACATGAGTCCTTCAGCGACGAACGTATGATGGTCGTTCAAGGCCCGCTCGCTCGTGAACGTCAAAGCGAGTGCAGCCGGGGCGTTCGTTGGCGACGTGATGACGGCTTCAGCGAGGATGAGGATGCGTTTGTTTAAGTAATGATGGAGCGTGACAGCCGACTCGGTCGGCACGAGCATTTCGAGGAGCCACTCTGAATCGTGCTCCTTCGAGATGATTAACCCATCGAGTAAATCGATCGGTAAATTCAGTTCATTGCCGTATTCGTCTTGGACGAGTCGGACTTGGACGAGGCGAAACGTTTTCATGGGATCGTTCCTTTCCGCGTTTTCTTTAGACCATCTTAACACAGTCTGAGGAATAGAATGTGTTAAGATAACGGGGAAGAAACAGAAAAATAGAGAGTGAGGGAGGCATCAAGATGAGTTGGGTTGTTGGCGTAATCGGGTATGTGACGATTCTCGCAATCGTCTATTATGGTGTCCTTTTCTTCAAAGTGAAACGGGAGCGGAGTCGGGCCGGCTATCGGATCTTTCTCTTGCTTGCCGGATTGTTTTTAGTCAGTGGGAGCGATTATATCATTGCGTTGTTCCAAGGAGACACCGAAGCGACGTTTTGGCAACGGACCGTCTATTTTGTCTTGATATTGCTCTCTTTGTCGATGGCGCTTTACTTTCGGAGAAAAGAAGATCAAAGCCAAGCAGGCGAGATGACGATGGTATAAAAAAACGGCTGTGGGTATGCACCCACAGCCGTTTTTTTATTTTGGTACCCGCGTTTTGCGAATCATATCGAGTTTTAAATCCCATAGTGGCTTGCTGAACGTCACCGAATACACTTCCGGTAAACGAAGACGCTTGTACTCTTCCCACAATCCGTTCATCTGCTCGTGATGATATGCACGAATCTCACTTGTGCTTGGAAGGTCGTATACGCGTTTCCCATCAAGGAAGATTGGTTGCAACAAGCGTTTCACGTTGAAGTTACGTGTCTTGATCTTGAAGGCCGGGTCACGGACGTCAATCAAGTCGATCTCGGTGTAAGATTCGACCGGTTCATCGGCGAGGGCGATATAGTCGCCTTTGAACTTTTTCGTTTCGTTGTCGATGATGCGATACAACTCTTTCTTGTGAGGAGTCGTCGTCTTCACCTTGGAAGAAGATACTTTGATGACCGGTTTTAATTCCCCGGATTCATCCTCACGCGCGACGAGTTTATAGACCATACCGAGTGCCGGCTGCTCGTAAGCCGTGATGCCACGTGTCCCAACGAGGAACGTATCGGCCTCTGCGCCTTGCATCCGTAAGTCCTGGATGACATACTCATCCAAATCCCCAGAGACGACGATTTTGACGTAGTCGAGCCCTGCTTCATTCAACGCTTTCCGGGCACGCTTCGACAAGTAGGCGAGGTCTCCAGAGTCGAGTCGTACTGACTTGAGACGATGGCCCTTCGCCTCGAGCTCTTTTGCGACCGTAATCGCATTCGGCAGACCAGACTTGAGTGTGTCATACGTGTCGATGAGAAGGCTCGTGTTGTCCGGATACATTTCAGCGAATGAACGGAATGCGCTCAATTCATCATCGTGGAACTGAATATCAGCATGCTCCATCGTTCCTCCTGTCGGGACATCAAAGTCACGACCGGCTGACACGAGACTTGTCACATCAAAACCAGCGATGTAAGCCGCACGTGTTCCGTAGTAAGCCGCATCGACACCTTGCGCGCGACGAGCTCCTCCTTCAAGGAGTGTCTCGTTCGGAGCAGCCTGACGAATCCGGGCATACTTCGTGGCGATGAGTGATTCATGGTTCGCGATATTGAGTAGCGCCGTTTGGAACAGTTTCGCTTCAAAGATGGTCGATTCAATCCGAACGACTTGTTCATGTGGGAAGATGACTTCTCCTTCGCGAACACTATATAGTGAACCAGTGAACTTAAAGTTCCGTAAGACGTCTTCGAATTCATCTTCGAATCCGAGTTGCTCTTTCAAATAGGTGATGTCCGCCTCCGTAAAGGAGACGTTCTCTAAGTAGTGAACGATATTCTCGAGTCCGGCGAAGACGACATAACCACCACTAAATGGATTCGAGCGATAGTAAAGGTCGAAGACGACCTTTTCATTATGGCGACCTTGCTTCCAGTAAATATACATCCAACGTGGAAGATAAAGATCTGTGTGAAGGGCTAAATTACGATGTAACATATGATTTCCTTTCTGTTTTACGTCACTTTCCGACGACTGTCGCACCGAGTGTTGTGACGAAATGTTCGAGCGCCCATTCATGGCCGACCGGGTTGAAGCTTTGAACGGCATCGGCATGGACGATGATTTGATAACCGAGGTTGTAGGCATCTACGGCTGTATGGAGTACACAAATATCCGTGCAGACACCGACGAGATGAACTTCTGTGATTCCGCGTTCCCGAAGACGCAGGTCAAGGTCAGTTCCGGCAAAGGCACTATAACGTGTCTTATCAATCCAGTGGTCTGCCTGTTTCGCAGCTTCCTTCACAGAACCGTACAACTCACGGCCCTCTGTCTCGCGGATATTGTGCGGTGGGAACAACGTCGTTTCAGGGTGGAACGTGTCACCTGCATCATGGACGTCGTTCGCGATGACGACATAGTCATCCGTTGCGAATGTCCCGATCAATTCGACGATCCGTTCTTCAATCTCTTGCCCGGGTTTCCCACAAGTCAAACGACCACTGTCTGCGATAAAATCAAATGTATAATCAATAACAATCAATGCGCGCATGGGAGATGCTCCTCTCTCGTAATGAAAATGATGGCTATCCATCTCATTCTAATTCATTATACATCATGCACGGAAGATTATTTTTCTTCGGTTTGGGTAGATTAAGACAGTAGACTGTATAGGGAAAGGGGATTGTGACGATGGTATTATCGCAAAGTGAATTGACAGAGGAACTGTCACGGTTGAACGGTTGGGAAGAAGTGAACGGGGAGATTCAAAAGACGTATCGGCTGGAAACATTTCCGGAGGCCATTCAGTTCGTGCATCTTGTAGCAGATTTGGCTGAATCGCTCGATCATCATCCGAACATCTTGATTGAATATCGGAACGTGACATTGACCGTCTCGACCCATGACGAAGGGGGCATTACGGAGAAAGACATCACACTCGCGAAAGGGTGTGAGGAACTTGTCTAAGCTCTATATGACTTTTGCGTCAGGCAGCGTGGCGGAGCGTCTTCGAAAGGAGCCAGGCGTCATCGCGGCGAATGGACACGAAACGATTTTGCTCGCAGAAGGAGAGAAGTCTCCGTTCAAGAGCGGTAAAGTGTTTGAGATTGAAGAGGCGTCGGGCGAATTTGTGAAAAAAGGGAACATTTTATACGCGAACGTTCCGGCAGATGAGAATGCCCGCTCCCTGTTGTTTCACCACTTGTTGACGGAAAAGGCGCCACTCGGTGTCAGTCATGATGGGTTTTCGGCATACCGATTAGGTGTCGACCCGGATGATAATCATGCCGTCGTCTTTATTCAGTTCACGTCTGGTGGGAAACACTTTCGTGATACGGCGGACTATGCAATCCTTGAAGACCGCTTGAAGCGAGCGGTCGAACAGCGCGGTGCAGGTCCCGTCATAAAACACTATGTCGTCAGTGAGTCAGATAATCTATAATAAAAGATAACGTCATGTTAGGGGAGGATTTTTATGAACAAGAATTATTTCTGGTTGGGGATGGCTGCGGGTGCGGTAATCGGCGCAGCAGCATCACTTCTCCATAGCGAAACGCGCGATCAACAAGTGAGACAACTGAAAGGCATCAAGTCGAAGTTGAAATCATCGAACACGTCGACTGAGGCACATGCGGTCGGTCTACAAGCGTCATCGAAAGGCAACTTGAAAGACCGTGTCATGGAATGGAAATCGCTTTACGAAGAAAACCAAGATACGATTCAAAACCTCGTCGAAGACGTGAAAGACTTAGTCGATGCGCTTCAAGAGGCTCGTCATAAAAATCAAATCTAATCAAACGACCAAGCGAATCCGCTTGGCCGTTTTTTGTTTCCTTACTTATAAGAACTGTGCCAATAATCCGAAGATGGCCAGTCCGATGATGATGTAGAAAAACCACTTTCCGTCCCCGGAATGAATGACGGGTGGCGCGTACGAACGTTGCTTATACTTCCCGTAGCGCATCGGGCGCGTATACGGGACGGTGAAACGTGAGAGTGGGATGGCAAGTAAGAATCCTGCCAAGAATCCGTACACATGCCCCCAAAGGGAAACGTTCGAACCAATCAATGTGAAGACAGCGCTGATGGCGACGAAGATGTAGACCAAGCGGGCATCTTGGCTGTACATCAACGTGCGACGGAAACGACCGATGAATACGTAGAATCCGAGAATGGCCAAGATGGCGCCTGACGCCCCGGCCTGGAGATAAAACAAGTTGCTGACAGTGAAGTACGTGAACAGGTTGGCGAGCGCTCCGGCGAATACATAAAACAAGGCAAATTTCACGTGTCCGACCATTCGCTCCATCGCCGGTCCGAAGATGATCAGCGCGAACGAATTGAACAGCAAGTGACCGAGACTCAAATGAATGAAGTTGGCCGTGACCAAGCGGTACCATTGTCCGTCCGCGAGTGCCAAATGGAACGACCCTCCCGTCGCCACGATTCGTAAACCAGGTGCGAAAGAATCGATGACAAACACAAGGAGTTGGATTACAATGAACAGCGTTACGAGTGGATATGCCCGTACAAACGTTTGAACATTTTCCGTACGACTAAACATAACATCACCTCTTTCCTCAATTGTATAAGGAAACGGGGAGAAAAGGAAAGGAGCGAGTGTCCCGTGATTGTAGGAATTGGAGTCGATATCGTCGAGCTTGATCGGATGGCTCGCTCGATGAAACAACCACGTTTTTTAAAACGGCTGCTCACCGATGCGGAATATGAATTGTCTCAACAGTATCCGCTCCCGCGTCAAATCGAGTTTGTCTCGGGTCGCTTTGCTGCAAAAGAAGCTTACGCCAAGGCAATCGGGACTGGCATCGCACACGGGTTATCGTGGCGTCATATTGAAATTTTACCGGATGAGACGGGTCGACCTGTCATGACCGCACCGTTTACGGGGAAGATTCATGTCAGCATCAGCCATAGTCAAACATACGCCATCGCACAAGTCATCTTAGAAGAGGAGGGACACCATGTTTCGTCCTAGTCGAATCGAGATTGATCGGGCGTCCATCGCCCATAATATAAAAGAATTAACGAAACGAATTCCGCAGGACCTCATGGCAGTCGTCAAAGCGAACGCCTACGGACACGGGGCCGTCGAAGTGGCGAAAATTGCCCTTGAGAACGGAGCGACGATGCTCGGGGTCGCGTTACTCGAGGAAGCGCTCGAACTCCGCGATGCGGGAATCGAAGCACCGATTCTCGTCATGGAAGCGCAATTCCCTGAATATGCCGGAGTAGCGGCAGAACAGGAGATCACGTTGTCCGTATTTTCTGCTGAATGGTTACGAGAGGCAGCTCCATATATAGAAGAAAAGCCGTTGACGGTTCATATCAAAGTCGATACCGGGATGGGGCGTCTCGGGTTGCGCACCCGTGAACAATTAGATGCCTTACTTGAAGAAGCGACCGATTTGTTTGTGGTGGAAGGAATCTATACCCACTTCGCAACGGCGGATGAACTCGACAGCGATCTGTATTATACACAGCAAGAGCGGTTCGAGCGTTTGATGGATGGGCTCCACGAGCGGTTCCGCTATATCCATACGTCGAACTCGGCCGGTGCGATCCGAATGGCCGGACAAGATGTTCCTTATAATCTGGTTCGTGTCGGCATCGCGCTCTATGGGTTATATCCGTCACATGAGATGGAGACGTTCTATTCGTTCCTGCGCCCGGCCTTCACGCTAAAAAGTCAGCTCATGCAGGTGAAGCGGCTAGAGGCAGGTCAGACCATCAGTTACGGTGCAACGTATACAACGTCAGCCGATGAATGGATTGGTACCGTTCCAGTCGGATATGCGGACGGGTGGTTACGAAAGGCGAGCGGGTTTGAAGTGGAGGTCAATGGGATTCGTTGTCCGATCGTGGGACGCGTCTGTATGGACCGTTTCATGATCCGGCTTCCAAAAGAGTTTCCGGTCGGGACGGACGTGACCCTTGTCGGTGGAAACGTCGCCATTGATGAACTCGCCTTATATCTTGGGACGATCAACTATGAGATCGTTTGCCAATTCACGAGCCGATTGCCTCGTCTTTATGTGTGAATCATAAATCGTGTGAAATTATCTGAATTCTTTCTCGATTTCTCTATATTTTCCCATTCCCGCGTGTTATATTGATAAAGAACGCGGGAGAATTTCCGCCAGTCCATGAAACGATTCTGGAGGTGTAAGATGTTGAAGCAGCGAACTGCGGGTGCGCTAGCGTCCGTCCCAGATCGGTTCTCGCAACAAGGGGGTCCGATTTCGATGAAAGACCGTGAAACACTGTCCTTGAACGATGTAGTGACATACTTGTCTAAAGAAATTGCTGATCGACAACAAACACTGCGTGAAGAATTGGCGAAAGGCTATCAAGAGATGGCCGCGTTTAACTTGAATATGGCAGAAGAGATGCTAATGATTGAAACCGAAGCCGAACACGCTCTCTTACGTCAAGTAAGTGGGGTGTGAGCAGCGTGATCGTAAAGCGTGGTGACGTGTTTTATGCGAATCTGTCGCCCGTAGTCGGCTCAGAGCAAGGTGGCGTTCGACCCGTTCTCATCGTACAGAACGACATCGGCAATCGCTTTAGCCCGACCGTCATTGTCGCTGCGATTACAGCTCAGATTCAAAAAGCAAAACTGCCGACTCATGTGGAAGTATATCAAGAGAAGCACGGACTCGAACGAGACTCTGTGATTTTGCTTGAACAGATTCGAACGATTGATAAGCGTCGTCTGACGGATAAAGTCACTCATCTCGATGATGAGACGATGCATAAAGTGGACAGAGCGCTAGAGATCAGTATGGGATTAATCCCTCTCTAGCCTTACATAGATAAGACTGGTACATAGGTATCGGTCTTTTTTTAAACTTTTTTTAAAAAGTGGTTTAAGATTTTGTCAGAGGGGAATTTAATTTAATCGTACTCAATTTTTCTGTACGGACATTTAGGAGGGAATAGACGATGGATTTAGCGATTCGCGAGCAAGTCATTGGAGAACAATTACACCTTTACGTATCCGGAGAAGTGGATACATATACTGCACCAAAATTGAAAGAAGTATTGCATCCGGCCATCAGTGAACAAGATGTGGTCGTTCATTTAGACGAAGTGGAGTATATGGATTCGACAGGTCTTGGCGTGTTCGTCGGGGCATTAAAAATTGCCACGCGCAACGAAAAAGAGTTGTCACTTGTCGGAGTCACAGACCGAGTCAATCGTCTATTCGAATTGACGGGTCTTCACAAACTTCTTTCTATTAATTCGAACGTAAGAGGTGGCACGCAATGAACAATGTTGAACAGACGGTCATGACGTTCCCGGCCAAACCCGAATATGTCGGTGTGGTTCGATTAGTCGTTTCAGGAATCGCTAACCGTATGGGATATACGTACGACGAGATCGAAGATATTAAAATCGCGGTCTCGGAAGCATGTGGCAACGCCGTCCAACATGCTTATGACGATCATCAAGATGGAGAGGTCAAACTCGCTTGTGGCGTCTATGCAGATCGTCTTGAAATCACGATTGAGGATTCCGGCAAGACGTTCGCAGATGATGTGAAGCGTCAAGCCGCTCCGGTCGAAGAGACGACCGAAATTGAATCGCTCCATGAAGGAGGACTTGGTCTCTTCTTGATCGAAGCATTAATGGACGATGTCTCGATCAATAAAGACAACGGTGTCAAAGTGACGATGACAAAACTCCTCAATAGGGACGAGGTGGATCAGAGTGCCAGCAAAATCTCAACAACGCCATCACAGTGATGACGAGGTACTAGAGTGGATTGAACGCTATCAACAAGACGATCAAAACGAAGAAGTGCAAATGCTCCTCATCAACCGCTATTCTGACCTCGTTGAAGCACTCGCGCGTAAATTTTCGCGTGGCCGTGCGATTCACGACGATCTTGTGCAAGTTGGGATGATTGGGTTACTGGCGGCACTTCGTCGATTTGACCCGGAATTTGGTCGTAGCTTCGAGTCGTTTGCTGTCCCGACCATCATCGGCGAAATCAAACGATTTATTCGCGACAAGACGTGGAGTGTCCACGTACCGCGTCGAATCAAAGAACTCGGACCAAAGATTAAAAAGACGGTCGAAGAGTTGACGACCGAATTACAACGTTCGCCACGAATCGATGAGATTGCCGACCACCTTGGCGTGTCCGATGAAGAAATTCTCGAAACGCTCGAGATGGGCAAAAGTTATCAAGCCTTGTCGGTTGATAGTTCAATCGAAGCGGATAACGAAGGTAGTACGGTCACATTACTCGACTTGGTCGGTAGCCAAGAGCGCGGGTATGAATCGGTCGACCAGCGTCTCATTCTAGAAAAGGCATTCAATGTCTTAAACGAGCGTGAACGCGCCATCTTGGAATGCGCCTACTATAAGAATATGAGTCAAAAAGAGACAGGAGAACTTCTTGGAATCTCGCAGATGCATGTGTCCCGTTTGCAACGACGAGCACTCGAAAAGCTGCGTGAAGCCATCAAGGTCCCACTCAATGAAGTATTCTTAAGCGATGACTAATCGAGTCATCGCTTTTTTGTTTGAATGTTTGCTACACTTTGAAAGAGATCAAAAAAGGAAGTGATTCAAGTGATTACGAAAGTGGCTAACGCGTTAAACTTGAAAGTGAACCAAGTCGAGACGGTTCAGCAGCTCGCATCTGAAGGGGCAACGATACCGTTCATGGCCCGTTATCGGAAGGAAATGACGGGGAATTTGGACGAAGTTGAAATTAAAGGAATCTTGGATGCTCTTCAATATGAAGAGAGCCTGCAAAAACGCAAGGCGGATGTCCTGGCTAAATTAGAAGAGTTGGAAAAAAACACGCCTGAACTAACGAAAGCGTTAGAGGCGGCGACAACCCTTCAACAAGTGGAAGACATCTACTTGCCCTATCGTCCAAAACGACGCACGAAAGCAGAACAGGGACGTGAGAAAGGACTGCAGCCGCTTGCGGACTGGTTCCGGGACAAATCACCCTATTCTTTGGACAAGGTAAAAGAACTTTCTCAAGACGTCGAGGTAGAGGAAGCGTTGCCGCTCGTTCATGCGATCATCGGTGAAGAATGGGGCGAAGAAGCGAAACTGCGCCAGATGCTTCGCGATCGTGTACGAAAAGAAGGACTCTTGCGCTCGAAGAAGAAAAAACAAGCGGAAGACGAAAAAGAGATTTTTGCGCAGTATTATGAATATGAAGAGAAGATTGCTGGCATTGTCCCGCACCGTGTACTCGCCTTGAACCGTGGGGAACGCACGGACGTGCTCCAAGTGAAGGTGGTGTTTGACGAGTCGCGCTTCATGGATCAAGCCCTCCGTACATACGAACGACTTCCGAAAGAAAAGCGTGAGGTTGTCGAGGCAGCTGTGACGGAGGCATACAAGAAGTCGGTCTTCCCCGCCATCGAACGAGAGATTCGTGGTGAGCTGACAGAAAAGGCAGAAGAGCAGGCGATCGATGTCTTCTCGAAAAACTTGAAACAACTTTATATGCAACCGCCACTTCGAGAGGTCGTCGTCTTAGGGATCGACCCGGCTTATCGAACTGGTTGTAAATGGGCAGTCGTCAATGAAATCGGAAAAGTCGAAGAGGTCGGCGTCTTCTATCCGACGGCACCGAAACATGATATCGCCGGCGCTGAAAAAGTACTGACGAGACTCGCGAAGAAATATCCAATCTCGGTTATCGTCGTCGGAAACGGAACCGCCTCACGGGAGACGGAACAATTCGTCGCCGACTGGTTGAAGAAAGCGGAACGTGATATTGCTTACGCGATTGTGAACGAAGCGGGGGCAAGTGTCTACTCGGCATCGGAAGTCGCACGAAGTGAATTCCCGGATTTGAAAGTTGAGGAACGTTCAGCCGTTTCGATTGCACGCCGAATTCAGGACGCGATGGCGGAACTCGTCAAAGTCGACCCGCAATCAGTCGGTGTCGGACAATATCAGCATGACGTCAGCCAGAATAAACTGAAGGCCTCTTTAGAGTTCGTCGTCGAGAGCGTGGTCAATATGGTCGGGATCGATGTGAACCGTGCTTCCGAGTCTTTATTGACGTACGTCTCGGGACTCAATAAAACGACGGCGAAAAATATTGTGGCATATCGTGAGGAGAATGGACGCTTTGAAACGAGAAAGGAAATTAAGAAAGTACCTCGCCTTGGAGCGAAGGCGTTTGAACAGGCAGCTGGATTCTTACGGATCATGAACGGGAAGGACGTTCTCGACCAGACAGAGATTCACCCAGAAAGCTATCCGCTCGCGTTATCCATTTTAAAAGAGATCGGATCTTCAAAATCAGAGGTCGGTACGGCTGCGCTTCGAGAACGATTGCAACAAGTCGACGCTAAAGCCTTGAGTGAAGAACTAGAGGCGGGGCTTCTGACAGTTGAAGACATTTTGAAGTCATTAGCCAAACCAGGGCGTGACCCGCGAGAAGATATCCAGAAACCATTACTACGCACGGACGTCATGAGTCTCGAAGACCTTCAAGTCGGTATGGAATTCCAAGGAACCGTCCGAAACGTCATTGATTTTGGTGCGTTCGTTGACATTGGGGTGAAACAGGATGGTTTGGTCCACATTTCGAAATTATCGAATCGATACGTGAAGCATCCATTAGATGTCGTGGCGGTTGGTGACATCGTGACCGTGTGGATCGAACAAGTCGATGTGAATCGTGGACGGATTAGTTTAACGATGCTTGCACCGAGCGTTAAATAAGAAGAAACTCGTATCAGGTAAAATGTTTTTCATTTTACCTGATTTTTTTTAGAAAAAGTGTTGACGGTCTTTTTGTGCCGTGATATCTTATAGAAGTCGCCGAGAGACGGCACGCAAAATAAACGTTTTTCTAAGAAAGTGATTGACAGGTTTCTGGTTTGCGGTTACAATATAAATCGTTACTTCGATAATTTCAAGCAACGTTCCGCAATAGCTCAGTGGTAGAGCAACCGGCTGTTAACCGGTAGGTCGTAGGTTCAAATCCTACTTGCGGAGCCATTTTATTTTGGAGACGTACCCAAGAGGCTATAAGGGGCTCCCCTGCTAAGGGAGTAGGCTGGGAAACCGGTGCGAGGGTTCGAATCCCTCCGTCTCCGCCACTTAAAATTACTTAGAAGACACATACACTGGCCCGTTGGTCAAGCGGTTAAGACACCGCCCTTTCACGGCGGTAACACGGGTTCGAATCCCGTACGGGTCACCATATATGGAGGATTAGCTCAGCTGGGAGAGCACCTGCCTTACAAGCAGGGGGTCGGCGGTTCGATCCCGTCATCCTCCACCATTTCAAATAAAAACGTAATCTGGTCTTGTGGTGTAGGGGTTAACATGCCTGCCTGTCACGCAGGAGATCGCGGGTTCGAATCCCGTCAAGACCGCCATTTACGTTGGGCTGTAGCCAAGTGGTAAGGCATCGGATTTTGATTCCGACATGCGAAGGTTCGATCCCTTCCAGCCCAGCTTTTTATTTGAGTCATTAGCTCAGTTGGTAGAGCATCTGACTTTTAATCAGAGGGTCGCAGGTTCGAGCCCTGCATGACTCACCATTTTCTTTTTTAACTTTATACGCTGCGGTCGTGGCGGAATCGGTAGACGCGCTAGGTTGAGGGCCTAGTGGTGGTTAACACCGTGGAGGTTCAAGTCCTCTCGACCGCACCATATGCACCCTTAGCTCAGCTGGATAGAGCGTTAGACTACGAATCTAAAGGCCGGGAGTTCGAATCTCTCAGGGTGCACCATTCTTTTTTATGGGCCTATAGCTCAGCCGGTTAGAGCGCACGCCTGATAAGCGTGAGGTCGGTGGTTCGAGTCCACTTAGGCCCACCATTTAAAC